>NZ_JACSGS010000034.1:0-13345 GCF_014334315.1 Aurantimonas sp. DM33-3
CATCGACCTGCCGCAGCTTCGCGACGATCTCTTCAGGCTTGTGCTTCTTCTGCGGCATGCTCTCGTCCTCCAATGGCTGAAAAACCATACTTCAGGGAGGACCACTTCAGTGGGGGCAGACCACTGCCGATCGTGTGCATCGACGCACGACATGCGAACGCCGCCTTGAAGATGCGCCCCATCAAGACGGATCGCAACGATGCTGCCGGGCTGGCGCAGATCATGCGGATAGGCTGGTTTAAGCAGGTGCGCATTAAGAGCCGCGACAGCTATCAAATCCGCTCTCTTCTCGTAGCCCGAGAAACGCTCGTTCGCATACGGGTCAAAATCGAGAACGAGATCCGTGGTCTTCTGCGCACCTTCGGCGTGCTATTCGGCAAGCGCGTCGGTGGCTTTGAAGGCCGTGCCGACGAGATCATTGCCGGCGAACTTGATGTCTCCCCCGAGATGCGCCTGATCGCCGGGGCGCTGATGAAGGCCAGAAGCTCGGTCCTCGATCAGATTCGGTTGCTAGACAAGCGTCTCATGGCGATCGCCAAGACAACGCCGACCGCCCGGCTGTTCATGACGGCGCCAGGTGTCGGTGTCATCACCGCCCTTTCAGTCGCCTCCGCGTTCGATAACGCCTCACGCTTCAAACATTCATCGAGCGCAGGAGCCTATCTCGGACTGACGCCGCGTCGATATGAGTCCGGCGAAACGAGCCGCAACGGGCGAATATCAAAGCAGGGAAGCTGCATGACGCGGAAGCATCTGTACGAGGCTGCCACGACCTTGCTGACGCGCAATCTGAAGTTTTCCACGCTCAAGGCCTGGGGAATGAAAATTGCCAAGGCTTCCGGCTTCAAGAAGGCGCGCATCGCCGTAGCCAGAAAGATCGCCGTCATCCTCCACGCCATGTGGAAAACAAACACCCCATTCCGTTGGAGCCAAGTGACAGCATGATGACCGAAATGCTGCCAGACTGACCAACGGATGCGTCCCCGCCGGGACGTATGGCGCGGATTAGGCCGACCCTCTGAATGCAGGGCCAAACCGGTAACTGCGAGGACCACTTTGGCTGATCCACCATCTGACACCAACATGCGGCGACCATCGAGATCGACCGCGGAGAGAACCAAGAAGCCCGGCGTGTGCACTTACGTTACAAACGACCCTTGACCCATGCGATTAGAGAACTTCAGTGGGGGCAGACCACGCGCGACTCACGCGTTCACCGCACCACCACTTCGGTCCCTACGCTGACACGCTCATAAAGATCGCTGACATGATCGTTCAGCATACGGATACAGCCATTCGAGACCGCTTTGCCGATGGATGATGGCTGGTTGGTCCCGTGGATCCGGTAAAGGGTATCTTTGCCGTCCCTGTAGAGATAGAGCGCCCGGGCTCCCAGAGGATTCCCCGGGCCGCCCTTCAGGCCGCCGGCATACCTGGCATACTTCCCCGGGTCGCGCTTGATCATGTTCGAGGTCGGGGTCCACCTCGGCCACTTTGCCTTTAGTCCAACGACAGCTCGTCCCGAAAAGCGTAGTCCGGCCCGGCCGACGCCGATCCCATAGCGCCGGGCAAAGCCACCTTCTTCCATCAGGTAGAGGAACTTCGCCCTCGGATCGATGACGATGGTGCCGGATCGATAGCCGGAAAAGGCTACGCGTTGGGGCTTGAATTGTGGATCAAGCTGAAACTCACCGTGCGCGCCGGCCTCGGTGGCGAGGGCCATCCATGCGGCCACGCCCGCCAGAACTTGCCGCCGATTGATCATCTGCTGCTCCCTCAAATCGAAACCCATCATCGGTGAAGACAGATTATCCTGGCTGCAGTAAATCTTCCGTTGCTCTTGGCGCCCGCCAACCTTCCGGCGTCCTCCTTAGATAACGCGAGGGAGGGAAGTGGTGCGACTGGAAATACCGACCCAAACGCGTGCATCAACATTGGGCTTCGTGCGGATGATCCCGAGGAGCGGTGGCTTTTTCGCGGTCATCGGCTTCGCGTTTCCGCCAGCCCTCGGCAATTTCTCGGACGACATCTCGGCAAAGCGGCAATTGCATTGAACGCGTCCACTCAGGGTTGATCTGAGCGCATGGACGGTATGGCGGCCCGCAGGCTCTATGATCCTTGTTTCTAGACGTACGTCCGGCACCTGGTTAGGTCACCGCGATACGGTCGGTCAGCGAATGCTGCCTACGAGAATGTCGCGGTCATCGGCAATGGCAACCCATTTGCCAGCGTCCTCCTCTGACTGCCGCTTGAGATAAAGGTAATCGGTTTCGTTCCAGACAAGAATACGCTCATCCAGATTGTCCAGCACAAAGTCGCCCTCTTGAGTTCTGACTGTCAGCACAGCGTGGCCGGCACCGTTTCGCTGGCGCAGGACGGTGATCAGGAGCGCCGAGCGCGGAACCCCGATGCGCTCAAGCATATATTGCTTCAGGAGCGCATAGTCTTCGCAGTCGCCTTCGGTTGTGGGGTAGGACCAAAGCTCGGCGACGCCGAACATCTCTTCATCGGTTCGCGGGAAAATCGCGACGTTGACCGAGTTGTTGATCTCGCTCATCTGCGCCCAGAGTTCGGAGGTCAGCGCCGGGATGGCTGCCGGTGCATTCGGCTGGCACCCAGCCGGATACTGCTGACAGAATTCGTAGTGGCCAACGGGCTGCGACGTCCTGCCGGTCGTGGGCATCCACGAAGGATCAGCCGCCGCATTCGTGCAGGAAAGAATAACCGCAGTGATCCCAACTACGGATTTGGTAACCATGCTAAAGTTATTTAACATCTTCATCCCCTTGTTTATGGTCAGAAGAATGGCATGGAGAATTTACTTTAGAACCAAATTTTGCATGTCAATTTGTTTCAAATTCGAACGGAAAACTTCATTGGCAGTCGAGCGTGCTTGGAGCCCCGTCCGGGTTGAATGGCCGGGATGACGATGATTCGTAAGCGGTGGGCAACGGACATTGCCTTTTGGGCTTGACCGGTCTTGAGGGAGATCTCCGGCCTGCGAGGCGCAGGTCGCCTTTGAGTGCAACAAAGTTTGCAAAGTTTGTTGGAAAGCTGCCGCCGAAGGCGCCACTGGCTACTATGCCGGATATTGCGGCACGAAGTTCCAAGGCAGGAGTTCGTCGATACGGCTCTGCGGGTGGCCCGCGGCGATCGCCTCCAGGGTCGCCTTCACATAGCCGTAGGTCTCGACGCCGTCCAGCTTGCAGGTGGCCGATCAGCGACGAGAGCCGCGCCCAGCTCCTGCCGCCCTCGTCGTGGCCTGCGAACAACGCGTTCTAGCGATTGAGTGTCAGCGGACGGATGAGGTTCTCCACGAGGTTCGAATCCATCTCGACGCGGCCGTTGTCGAGGAAAACGCAGAGCCCGTCCCAGTGCCGCGTGACGTAGGCGAGCGCCTGTCCGATCGACGACTTGCGTGACAGCCGCGCACGCTGGGCACGCAGCCATCCTCGAGCTCGGCGACGAGCGGACGCGAGCGCCTGCCGCGATGCGACGCAGGAGATCCTCGGCGACTGGCGAGTCGTTCTTCGGCGTCGCCTTGATGACTTCGCGTCTCGAATGATGGTAGGGGCGCCCCCTTCCGCCGCGCCCCCTGGCGAGGAGCATCATTGCGCGTCACCCTTGAGGAGTTTCCGACATGCCGAATTCCATTCACGTCATCGGGCTCGATATCGCCAAGCCCATCCTCCAAGTTCACGGCGCCGACAAAGACGGCAGTCCCCTCGTTCGCCGAAAGCTCCGGCGCGATCAGGTTGAAGCATTCTTCCGCGACCTTCCACCATGCCTGGTCGGCCTCGAAGCCTGTCCGAGCGCGCATCACTCGGCGCGGCGTTTGCGCGAATTCGGCCACGAGGTGCGCCTGATCCCGGCGCAGTACGTGCGCCCCTACGTGAAGACCAACAAGAACGACGCTACCGATGCCGAAGCCATCAGCGAGGCCGTCATGCGGCCCACCATGCGCTTCGTTCCAATAAAGGAAGAGATGCAGCAGGAGATCCTGGTGACCCACCGCGTGCGCGAGATGCTCGTCGGCCAACGCACGTAGCTGATCAACCTATCCGCGGCCACCTCGCCGAGTTCGGCGTCATCGACCTGAGCCGGGCGCGCAACATCAGTCTCCTGACCACAAAGATCGAGGACGAAATGGATTTGCCCGGGAAAAGTGAAGAGCACCAACTGAGGAACCAGGAGATGTTCTATGGGAAACGGGAACAGGCCGACGCCGGAGTTTCGGCGTGAAGCGGTGTGGCTGGCACTGACCAGCGGCTGGACGCGGCGGGAGATCGCGGAGGATCTCGGCACTGGGTTATCGCCGCTGACGCGTTGGCTGAGCCATGAGCGCGATGTCAGTGAGCCAAGCGAGGCGCCGGTCGATCTGCATGCCGAGTTGAAGCGGCTGCGGCGGGAGAATGCGGTCCTGAAGCAGGAGCGCGACATCTTAAAAAACGATCAAGGGCCTTGGCCCGCCTGTGCGCGGTAGAAACGGGGGCATGCTACGGTGGTCGGCGGAGGGGAGCTGCCGGCTGCTTTTTGGACGCTCTCGTCGTTGGGTCGTCCAGCGGTTCTTCGGCTGGATCAGCTGGAACCGCCGGCTCTGGAAAGCCCCGGAGGCAACGACCGCCTTCCTCTACGCCGCCTCCGTCATGATCCTCATTCGCCGCCTCGGCCGGGCATCATGACCTTTCCGGACGGGCTCTGAGTGCGCGCATTGATGCCGTGGTCACCGGATCAGGCTATTCACACCTCAGCAGCACATGCGCTTGCTCATGTTGATGCTGTATTGCCAGCAGGAATCATCGTCGCGCTCTCGGTGTGTCCGAAACTAAGACTGAAAATATATGCGGCCAGAAGAATGAGAACGACGAGAAACACGTTGTTCCTTCTCTTTTGGCGGCGGAGATGATCACGCAGGGCCAAGCCAGCGTCATCGGCATCGTCGCCAGGGGCTGCAATTTCATGTGGATGGTTCAACTTCGGTCTCCAGATCAGTGTCATTAGAAGCGGGCGTGATCTCGCTCCGCGCCGCCTGCTCGAGCGCTTGGCTCGTTCATGCAGACAAGTGCACGGTTTGGGCTACTATCTCAGGGGTTGTTCGGCATACCAGGCGGCGACGGCATCGATCTGCTCCTCCGTCAAATTCTTTGCGATCTCGGCCATGATATGCGCGTACTCCGTGCCACCGCGCTTGTCCTCCTTAAAGAGTTGGAGGTGTTCGGCAAGGTACCATTCCGGCTGGCCCGACAAGTAAGGATAGCGCGAGTTCTTCTCGCGGCCCGCCGTTCCGTGGCAGCTCTGGCACGAAGGGATCTTGCGCGCCGGATGGCCCTCCAGCGCGATGCGGCGGCCGAGATCCAGAAGCTCCTCCCGCCCGTCCGGGGGGCCGGCGGCGGCGGCCGATGGGACGGCAAAGGACAGCACATCCGCGTCGCCCTCCAGCCGTCCGGCTTCGTCCTGCCAGCTGACGTCCGGAGCGCCAGCTGGCTCGTTCCTTTCGACGGCCGGAGATTCCGTCCCGTCAGAGCCTTGGTCTGTCGGGATCGCTGTCGCAAGCGGGGTGCTGGGCCGCGCCAAGCGCTCCTGTTCCGCCTGCCGCCTGGCGCCGGCTACTGCCGGCCCCGCCGCAGGCTGGCTCGAATACCATTGCGCCAGCCGGGCTAGCACCTCCTCGTCGTAGCGCTTGGCGGGCGGCTGCATGAAGCCGCTGTGGCGGATGCCGAGGGAGAAAGCCTGCAGGGTCGCGAAGAGGTAGGGCTCCGACTGGCCTGCGATCGTTGGGAAGGCACCCTCCGTCTCGCCTTCACCAACGCCCAGCCCATCGCGCCCGTGGCAGCGAGAGCAATCGTCGAGCGCGGCCGTAGTTTCGCCGCCGGCCTCCAGGCGGTTGTCGCCCCGCGCGCCGCCCAGCGCCAGCTCGGCATAGGTTGCAGCATCCATGCCCGGCAGCGCGCGCAGGAACGCGACCTGCGCCCAGACCTCGTCGTCGCGCGCCTGTGTCGGCCAAGCCGGCATGCCGGAATATTTGATGCCGTACTTGACGATCCAGAACAACTCCTCGTTGCTCCAATCGCCCAGGGCCTCCTCCAGGCGCGGCGGCGCGGGCGTCATCTCCTCCACAACCGGCGACTGCGGCACTCCGGGCGCGCCGTGACACGCGGCGCAGCCGGTCGCGAAGTGGCCGGCCGCGCGCTGGATCAGCACCGGATCGTTGAGATCGAGATCCTTGGGCATCCTGACGAGCATCGACTGCGTTTCGACGGCGTTCTCCATCGTCCAGCCCAGGAACCAGCGCGTGACCGCAAAATGTCCGGACGAGGCGGCGATCGAGACGAGGCCGGAGAAGCTGACGGCGAGCGCGGCCAAGATGGCGGCCAGAGTTGCAAGGGCGACCTTCTTCCAGGTCAGGACGAAGTCGATGCGCATCAGCTGTTCCCTTCCGGCGCTGGCGGCGGCTCGCGCAGGATCGAGGCGAGCAGGGCGAGGCCCCCGGCGAGATACGCCAATCCGCCGACGATCAGCATGATGACGCCGCCAAGCTGCTGGTCCTCCAGCGGCGTCAGGCTGGCGGCGGGCGAGCAGAGTTCGGCACAGGCGTAGAGCGGGCGGGGAGCGAGCAGCAGGAGCGCCCCCAGCAGCGTCATGTGCATGGAGGTCACCAGGAGGGCGCCGATACCGGCTGCCCGCGACGCCAGCCGCCCGGCGCCGGCTGCGCCGATTGCACTCAGCCAGACCAGGAGGCCGGCCGAGAGGAACGAGCCTTGCTCCAGAACGAAGACCCCGGTGCGCAGGCGCGCCGCGTCGTGGAGCGCCGGCGCGTGCCAGGCCCACACCGCCGCAAACTCGTAAAGTGACGCGGCGAGCGCCAGGCCCGGCGATACGGCGGACAGGAGCTTTGGAAATGCTCGCAACAGGCCGATCGCCAGCAGCGGCGAGGCGACGGCAACGACCCCCATATGCATGACCATATGCGAGGCGAAGGAGCCTCGGGCGCGCTCGGGCAGAGGCCCGAGCCAGAGAAAGACGAGCAGAAGGAGGCCGAGCGCCAGCGGCCAGAGGGGGGGCCTGAAGGTCCGCAGGGCGCCAGCTTGGCCCACGGAAGAGATGCGTGCGATGACGGTCATCGGCAGTCTCCGATCAGCAGCACCGGCAGGGTATCGAAGATCACCGCCACGAAGGACAGGCTGGCCAGCAGCAGGGTGGAGAACTCCAGGAACCGCTCGCGGCTCAGGTCCGTGTCTCGGTCGTGACGGAACCCGCCGCCATGGTGGCGCCATTCGCGCCAGGAACGCCGCAGCACCAGGCCGATCAGCACGAGCGAAACGAGCGTGACCATGCCGACGGCGACGCGGGTGCCGCCGATCGGCTCGAATATCTGCGCGTTGGGGGCGCATTCGAAGGCAACGAGCACGTAGGCGAAGAGGAAGTGAAACGCCCAAACGGTCGGCGCAGCGATCAGGGTCCAGAGCGTGTCGCGGGTTTGGCGGTCAGTCTCCATCGCAGGCTCCTCACACCGCCAGCGGGAACAGGGCGATGGTTGCCACCGTGATGAGGGCGGTGCCAAGCATGAAGTGCCAGTAGAGCGCGACATTGGCGATATCGATGTCGTAGACCCGCGTCAGCCGGCCGGCCAGCGAGCGCGCCAGGCAGTAGCTGAGCATCAGGGCACCCACCGCCGCATGGACCGCGGTCCATATCGCCAGGACCCAGACCGTTGCGGGATAAACATGGGCGGCAGGGTCGAGGCCGGTCGTGTAAGGCCCCCAGAGCAGCGCGGCCCCGGCGAGGAGGGAGATGACGGCGCCCCCGCCCATCAGCGCGCGAGCCGTGCCGATGTTCCCCGCGCTGTTGGAGCGATGCGCAAGCCGGACCGCGGCCCAGTTGGCAAGGAAGAGAGCGAGCGAAACGGCGGGCCAGAACACGCCGGGACCTTCCATCACCGGTGGCGGAAAATCCTCATGAATGGTGAAGAAGAAATAGTAGCCGAAGACGAGAGACAGGAACGCGGTGGCGTCGCCGGTCATGGTGATGAACATCGCCCACCAGCCGACGGATTTGTGGCCGGAGACATAGAGCGGCAGCTTGAGACCGAGCCCTACGTCCTTTTCGGGCTTCTCTGGAATGATGGCGGTGCCGCGCCAGAGCCAGACCATGATCGAGACGGTGGAGAGGACCATGGCCACGACCGTGGCGTACCAGTAGTGGAAGGTCGCGAGGATGAAGACGGCGCCGGTGAGGGCCGCGGCGATCATCGGCATGAAGCTCGGGCCGGGCACCCGCAGGCACTGCTCGGGCCTACCGTCCAGCACCGAGGTTACCATGGTCTCGCGCTTCATCTCCTCGGCGTCGGGCATGTAGAAGCGGCCCTTGTCATGATCATCGACGAAGTTCGGCTGGTCCCAGAGCGGGTAGCGCGTGGTGACGAGCGGCACCGAGCGCACCCCCCAGTTCTCGCTCGGCATGTTCGCCAGCCATTCCAGCGTGCCGGCGTTCCACGGATTGCGCTTGGCGTAGGGCTCCTTGCCGCGCGGCCGCAGGACGTCCCAAACCACCGTCAGGACGCCGACGGCGAAGACGAAGGCGCCGACCGAGGAGATGAGGTTGGGAAGGCCGAGGCCGAGCGCCTCGGGATAGGTCCAGACGCGCCGCGGCATGCCTGCCAATCCCGAAAAGTGCATGGGGAAGAAAGCGACGTTGAAGCCGACGAACATCAGCCAGAAGGCTAGTCTGCCGAGCCGATCGGAGAGCTTGCGCCCGCCCACCATCGGCCAGAAGTAATAGATGCCCGCGACGAGGGGAAAGAGCATGCCGCCGATCAGCACGTAATGGAGGTGGGCGACCACGAAGTAGGTGTCGTGCGCCTGCCAGTCGAACGGCGCCAGCGCCACCATCACGCCGGTCAGTCCGCCGATCACGAAGATGGCGAGCGCCCCGGAGGCGAACAGCATCGGCACCGAAAAAATCACGCGGCCGGTCAGGCAGGTTGCCAGGAACACGAAGATCTGCACGCCCGTTGGGATCGCCACCGCCTCGGAGGCGGCCGAGAAGAAACCGAGCGAGATCGCCGGCAGGCCCGTCGTGTACATGTGGTGGACCCACAGGCCGAAGGAGATGAAGCCGGTGCCGACGGCGGCGAGCACGATCCAGGAATAGCCCAGGATCGGGCGCTGGGCGAAGGTCGGCACGATCATCGCCAGGAGCGCAATGGCCGGCAGGAAGACGATGTAAACCTCCGGATGGCCGAAGATCCAGAACAGGTGCTGCCACAGGATCGGGTCGCCGCCGCGCGTCGGGTCGAAGAATGGCCAATCGAACAGGCGTTCCAGCTCGAACAGGATGTCGCCGGCGATCAGCGGCGGGAAGGCGAAGAGGATCATCCCGGCGACGACCAGCACGTACCAGCCATAGAGCGGCATCAGATTGAGCCGCATGCCGGGCGGCCGGCATTTGAGCGTGCCGACGATCAGCTCGACGGCCGCCGCGATCGAGGCGATCTCGATGAAGGAGAGACCCAGGAGCCAGATGTCCGGCCCGTAACCGGGGGTGAAGCGTTCCTGGGTGGTCAGCGGCGGATACATGAACCAGCCGCCGGTTGGCGCCTGGCCGAAGAAGATCGAACCGCAGACGAAGACGCCGCCGATCACGAAGCACCAGAAGCCGAAGGCCGACAGGCGCGGGAACGGCAGGTCGCGCGCGCCGAGCATCTGCGGCAGGATGATGATCGCCACCGCCTCAAAGATCGGCACGGCGAACAGGAACATCATCACCGTGCCGTGCAGCGTGTAGGCCTGGTTGTAGATGTTCGCGGTGAGGAAGTCGTTGTCGGGCGCGGCGAGCTGCACGCGCATCATGAGGGCCAGCACGCCCGCGAACAGGAAAAAGAGGAAGGAAGCCGCCGTGTACCAGACGCCGACTTCCGTGTTGTTGACGGCCGACCAGTAGCGCAAGCCCTTCGGCGCCGCCCAGACCTTCTTGAGGCGGTCCTCCTGCTCGCGGCGGACCGCCTCGTCCTCCTGGTCGCGGGTGCTGGCCGGGGGCACAGCCGTGCCCCACGTCGCCGAGGTATCCGCGGCGGACTCGTCCACGGCCGCGCCGTTCATCGTCGCGTCGCTCATTCGAGGCTCCCCAGCCATTCGGCTATTGCCGCAATGTCTTCCTCGGGCAGCACTCCGAAGGACGGCATCTCGACGCCGGGCTTGATATGATCGGTCGAGCGGGTGAAGGCGGCGATGTTCTCCTCCGTCGTCGGAAGGAGGCCAGCCGCAAGTGTCCTGCGACCGGCGACGTGCGTGAGATCCGGCCCGACGGATCCGTTAGCCTGCGTCCCCCTCACGGTATGGCAGGCACTGCAACCGTTCTTCAGGAAGAGGTCGAGACCGGGATGCTCTGTGACAGCCGCCGGCTCGGCTTGTGCCGCTACATAGGCGGCGTAATCTTCCGCCGAGACGGCCACGACGCGAAAGCCCATCTGGGCGTGAGCGTCGCCGCAGAACTCGGCGCAGACGCCGTTATAGATGCCCGGCTTCGTCGGTTCGAGCACTAGGCGGTTCACCCGTCCGGGGATCGCGTCCATCTTCCCTGCGAGCGACGGGACCCAGAAGGAGTGGATGACGTCCGGGCTGCCGAGCAGGATCTCGGTGCGTTCGCCGACGGGAATCCAGATCTCGTTGGCGCTTGGAATTCCCCCTCGCGGAAGGTTGCGCACCACGCCCGGCTCGCCCTCCACATTGTAGGCGACGCGCCACCAGAAGCGTTCGCCCGAGACCGCGATCGTCGGGCCATCGGCGGTCCGGCGCAGCTCCGGCATCATCTTCAGGCCCCAGAACAGAAGGGCGGCCAGTACGACGGTCGGAAACACGCATCCGCCCCAGATGATGAGGCGCACGCCAATCTTGTCGCTGAAGCCCTGCGGTCGGGCGCGGGTCGCGAAATAGCTCAAGGCCATCACGAAGGTCCAGATGACGGCCGCGCCGGTGAGCATGACCCAAAACAGGTCGAGTACGCGCTCGGCCTCCGTGCCCGCTGTGTCGAACGCCGATTGCGGACTGGTGCAGCCCGTCAAGGAGAGAACTGGAAGGAATAAGCCTGCGTGAATGATGCTAGTGATGCCGCATGTCAGCCTTCGCCTTTCTGATCTGCTCGAAATTGCCCGGTCCCCCTCATTCCGGCTGCGTACGCCGCACTTCCTGATTGGTTGAGGATTCTACATCCTCCACTAACTGGAAGAGCAAGAGAAAAATTTAACGAGCCGACGCGATCAGGGCGATATCTCCGACGGGAGCGGCATTTGGACTTGCCGTGCTTTTGTGGAGAGCGTTTAGCTCACTTCCCGGGCATTTCGCTCGAAGGCGATGGGGCTCTGGAAGCCTAGCGATGAATGCCGCCTGACGGGGTTATATAACCCGTCGATGTATTGGGCGACGGCGTTTTCGGCCTGCTTGCGGTGTCCGCGCCGTTCTGGAAGATGTAGAGCGTACGCGCACCAAATGGGTTATTCTGCCCGGGCGGCTGTCCGCCGTTCTCCGCGCTGTAGCGTTCGAGCTCAGGCTGACGCGCGATCATCTCGGCGGGAGGCGTCCATTTGGGCCATCGCCGCTTCCACTGGATGACGCCCTCACCCGACCATGTGAATCCCTGACGGCCAAGACCGATGCCGTACCTCATCGCCTTGCCCTCCGGGCGAACGAGATAGAGGAAGTACGATCGCGTATCGACGACGACGGTGCCCGGCCGTTCGCCCGTCGGGTCGTCGACGAGTTGGCAGTAGAAGCGCTGATCGACTTTGGTGAGATCCGCGGCCGGGACCGGAAAGTCCTCCTCCGGCATAGCCCGGTACATGGATAGGTAATAAGTCCGCCCTGAATAATGTCTAAGCCGTTGAAGCGACGCCCCCAGGAAGACGTTTGGAGGTATCCGGTTTCGCCGTTTTTGGCTGGCTTGCTTGCAGGAACCAGACAAGCCAAAGCGCCAGGACGGTGAGAACGAGGCGTAGATTGTGGGCGGCGGCCACGAGGAGTGCGTTGATGGCGTCGCCAGCATGGCCGAGGAGGAAGTTGCGGTCCAGTCGCCCATCGGTCTTCATGTGCCCGATGGTGGCCTCGATGGCCGATCGTCGTTTCAGTTCCCGTTTCATCGTGGCGGTCAGGCCGCGTTTGCTGCCGGCAATCATCACCGAGCCGGAGCCGGCATAGTCGTGACCGCGATAGCCCTTGTCGACGTAGATGCGGGCTGGATCAACACCGCCGATCTCCACCGCCTGGTCGACGGTTGCTGCGAGCGTGTGGCCATCATACGGATTGCCCTCGAAGGATTTGGCGGCCAGCACGAGGCCTTCCCGGTTGGTGGTTGCGATCGCGACCTTGCAGCCGAACTCGTAAGGGGTGCGGGCCTTGCCTTTCGAGATGCAGACCACTTCGGGTGCATGCAGCGAGTAGAGCTTGTTCCTGTCCTTCGGCTTCTGGGCCAGCAGCCGCTCAACGAGCCCCAGCAGTCGAGCGAACCTGGCCTCGAGTTCGGCGTTGCCGGCGATTTTGCGGCCGATGTCGCGGAACACCCGGCCGAGATAGGTCCGCAGCTTCTTCAGCTTGCGGCGCATCCGGCGGAACTGCCGGGCGTGGGCATAGCGGCCCGCCCGCACCGCGGCAGCTTTGGCAAGCCGGGTGTGGCTTTGCCTGAGCACGATGCCGTGCCGCTTCGCCTGGCGGACCAGGATCTGGATCGCCTTGAGGTAAAGCCGGCTGTCGGTCGGATGTGCGATCGCCTTCGGCTGCACCGTGGTGTCGACGGTGATCCGCTCCAGCGAGCTGGCTTTGGCGACCCCGGTATCGATCGCAACGTCGACGCTCGCCTTCAGCATCTGCCCGAGCGCCTCCGGCCCGATCCGCTTGCGCCAGCGCGTCATCGTACTGGCGTCGATCGGCGCCTCGTGCTGGAAGAACTCGAAGCCGCAGAAGAATTGCCAATACGGATTCTCAACCCAGCGATCGACCACTTGCTCGTCCGAAAGGTCGTGGACGTGCTTGAGGTAGTGCAGACCCACCATCAGTCGCGTCGGCTTGGCCGGCCTGCCAACCGGGCGATAAAAGCCGCCGAAGGCCTCGTCAAACCGCGACCACGCCATCAACTCTGACAAACGCGCCAGCGGATGATGCGGATTGATGATCGCGTCGAGACGCTCGCGAAAGAGATCATTCTTGCCGGATGACGGGCGGGATGGGCGCATTGCAAAACGTATGGCTCGCCCCGCCTGCAAGCGACTCTTTGACTGCTTTTCAGTCTGCGCCAACGTATCCGGTCTCGGGGCCATGATCCTCCCCGGCCAAGATGGAGCTTTCGCACGTACCGGTCC
>NZ_JACSGS010000035.1:0-11115 GCF_014334315.1 Aurantimonas sp. DM33-3
CCCGGCGCCTCAAGACCCTGAAGGGCCTCACGCCCTACGAGTTCATCTGCAAACGATGGACTTCAGAACCAGAACGATTCACGCTCGATCCAATCCACCAAATGCCGGGACTAAACACCTAAGCGCACGGGCGGTAGCTACGATCACAAAGCCAGGGCGGCATTCCGACGGCAACGGCCTTTATCTCGTAGTCGGACCCGGATCCTCCCGCCGCTGGCTCTTCATGTTCCGGTGGCAGGGCAAGCTGAAAGAGATGGGGCTCGGTGGCGTCTCGTCAGTCACGCTCGCTAAGGCACGTGAGCGCGCTACTGAGGCTCGGCAGGTGCTCTCAGAGGGGCGCAACCCGATCGATGAGCGGCGGGCAGGACGGGAAGAACGCAAGGCTGCCGTCACCTTCGGCGCCTTCGCCGACGAATTGGTCAAGGATCTCGCACACGGCTTCCGCAACGAGAAGCATACAGCGCAGTGGACAATGACACTTACCACCTATGCTGCGCCGCTGCGAAACAAGGGTCTGCAGGATGTAACGACAGACGACGTTCTGCATGTCCTGAAACCCATTTGGCTGACGAAGAACGAGACCGCATCTCGCTTGCGGGGACGCATTGAGCGGGTTTTGGATGCAGCTAAGGCAAAAGGGCTTCGTTCAGGCGAGAACCCAGCCCGCTGGCGTGGTCACCTTGAAATGCTGCTCCCGAAACGCCAGAAACTTCAGCGGGGTCATCACGCCGCTATGCCGTACCAGGACATTCCTGGCTTCATGGCGGACCTGCACTCGCAGAAGGCTACAGCCGCGCTCGCGCTTGAGTTCACCATATTGACCGCCGCACGTTCTGGAGAGGCGCTCGGCGCGCTCTGGTCGGAGATGGATCAAGAAGCGAAGATGTGGACCATTCCAGCGGACCGGATGAAGGCCGGCCGGCAGCACAGAGTGCCGCTATCGCCGCGAGCGCTGGAAATCCTCAAGAAGATGGAGCAGGCCAAAGTGAACAGCTATATTTTCACTGGCCAGAAAGCCGAGCGCCCTCTTTCCAATATGGCGATGCAGATGATGCTACGTCGCATGAACCTAGGACACTTCACCGTCCATGGATTTCGCTCTGCCTTCCGTGACTGGGTGGGCGAGACCACCGACTTTCCAAGGGAACTCGCAGAACTAGCGCTTGCGCACGCAGTAGGAGACGCGACCGAACGGGCCTACTCACGTGGCGATGCTCTGGATAAGAGGCGAGCGCTGATGGATGCATGGTCGAAGTATTGTCAGTTTCCGCAGCCACGAGAAACTCATGAACCCGAGGATATATAGTCATGCGCGGAGCATTTTTCGGAAATTTGGCAAGCGCTTCGCGCGGTTCTGTTTGCGTAGCGGCAGCGGCGGGGGGACCCAAAGGGGGATAGCGGGTAGCGCCCATAGAACACACCCATGAGGTGCCTCCGGAAGGGAGTGTCAGGAGCTCTGTGTATCTGGCCACCGGCCCAAGCGGTCTTCAGATACCGTCAGGCGTCAAAGTGCCCAACGAACATTACGGCCAATTGATTTCGGGCCGCAACCCATTCCCGGACAGCGCGGCCGCCCTTCTCGAAGTTGCGGATGGCCAGGAAAATCAGCTTCGTGGCGGCCTCTTCGGTCGAAAACGAGCCCTTGGAATCTCTTCAAAGCAATGAATCACGCTCGAAGCTCTGCGGCGAGCGACTCTTTCAAAACTCTGTTAGTGCTGGCCATGTGTAGGGATATGGATGTTGTCTCGCGGGGTGAAAGCAATACGGAATCCAGTGTGGCTGGAACTGTTATCGGGCGCGTTTCCAGTACGGGCGGCGATGCGGTAACGCCAGCAGTAGGAAGAGTGGCAAAGGAACGAACCACCCTTCAACAGTTTTGCACTACTTGAAACCGCCTGATCCGATCGACGACGTGCGGCTTTGCGCAATGAACGGATGCGGAAAGGGTCCGCCGACCACTCCCAGACATTCCCGCTCATTTGATGCAGCCCGTAGCCATTCGGAATGAACGCATCAACCGGCGCGGTACCGACGTAACCATCTCGGCCTAGATCGCTCTCTGGGAATAGCCCCTGCCAAATGTTGCAAGGGAAAAAGTCTGCGTCGTTCGGATCGCGGTCCCCCCAAGGATAACGCGGGTCAAGTAGCCCACCGCGAGCTGCATGCTCCCACTCTGCTTCCGTCGGCAGCCGTGCCCCGGCCCAATCTGCGAAGGCCTGCGCATCATTCCAGGAAACGTGGACCACAGGATGGTCCTCTCTGCCATTGGTGTTCGTGGATGGCCCCTCGGGGGCCGCCCAACTGGCACCTTCTACGGCGATCCACCAAGGGACATCAGGAGCTGGGCGTCCGCTCGCCGGACGTTCTGCCAAGAGACCGATAAAAACAAACGACCAGCCATAGCGCTCCGCATCCGTAACGTAATCGGTGTCTGCTTGAAAGGCCGAGAAATCGCGATTTGTCACAGCGTAACGATCAAGCATGAAAGAGCGTACTTGAGCTTTACGCGGGGGACCTTCTCCGTCGGCGGTGATCTGCGGATCTTCCGTTCCGGTGCGAACCGCGCCGCCTGGAATAGAGACGGCGCGACCGTATAGCGTGGCCCTGAACGCTTCGGCGTCGAACGCGGCGCTACATCGGCTCGTGCGCGGAACCCCAATACCGACGTCGCCTTTTCGGAGCGCGGCGGGAACACAGCACCCACGTGGCCGCGGGGTCAGAGCCGGCTGAGACGGTGTCGCGGCATCACCGGAGGCTGTGACGATGAGGCGAGCAAAACTGCCGGACCTTGGCGTTACTCCTCTCGAAATTATTTCCGTAAGCCCACTTCCGGGCACATTTTGATAAACGGGCACGCTTAGCTACCCACAACCAGCTCAAGATAGAGTGCTTCTTCCGTCGGAGGCACCCAAAGAATCTGGTAATACATCGGACGACCGCCGCTCATGTAAGCCACTGCACGAATCTCCATTCCATTCTCTCCGGCTAAGCAGCCCGATACCTCGGCTGCATCGGACGGCATCGGCGCGACGCGCATCCACTGCTCGACACGCTGAACACTCAATCCGAACAGCTCCAAGACCATCCGCTTCAGGTTGCGCCCGTCGATGTCCTGTGGAGGCATCTGCATGAATGCACTGAACATGCTCATCTGCATGTAGGTGAAGGTGGCGATGCGGAAGCATCCCGCGATGTCAACGTGTCGATCGAGTCGTAATATCCCATTTGAATCGGTGCCCAGTATCTCGGTCCAAGGTCCGGCTTCGACCTCCAAAGCGCGATGGATAAGGCGCGTGTAGACAGGCAGGGTATCTCTGCTGTTAGGCAGGGTAAACCTCGAGTGGAGTGGCTCGTCCATCCTTTCTCTTCGGTTGGTAACGAAGGTGCCGCGCCCTTGGCGCCGCAGGATATAGCCGTCGGCGGTGAGCTCGCGCAGTGCACGCTGAACCGTGCCTAAACTGAAATTCGTACCTGCAGCCAATGTTAGCTCCGCCGGCAACCGCGTGCCAGGGGGCAGCTGCCCAGCCTCGATAGCGCCGGCGATGCTTTGTCTCAGTATCTCGTACTTCGCCACCCCACGTGGTGCGGCTGCCGGGCCGGGGTAGGCTTCAAAGAAGAGCTTGTCAGAGTGGGTCGACATCAGGGTCTCGAACAGGAGTGTTGACAATAGCTATATAGCTTATAGGCTATGACGTAAATGAAGAACGCGCGAGATGCGTCTCAGGGGAGGAATGCGATGAGCGAAGGTGGACATGTTGGGCCCGCTGCCGATAGCCGCAGCACTGCATGGAAAGATGCCGGATTTGCAGGAGTATTTCTCGCTCTTGGGTTATATGCGGCGTACCATATAAATTACATCGACACCCCTGGGTTCGTCATGAGCACCGGCAGACTGGATTACGCGGCAGTTCCGACGATCGCATCCGTCGGAATCGTGATCTTGTCGATCATTTATTTAGCTGGTTCTCTGCGCAGGGCCTTCTCTGCTCCGGTGGTGCACAAAAATCGCACTCAGATCGCCTGGAACGTTGTTCTTCGCCGAATTGGCACACTGCTACTTTTGACTGGCTTCATCTTAATGCTGAAGCAAATACCTTTCTTCATTGCCTCGGCGATATTCCTATCAGCAATGTTCGCCCTACTGGGACAGACGTCGCTTTGGCGCATTGGCGTAGTGGCGCTGGTTGGGGCAGGTGGTTTGCACTTGCTCTTCGTCGTCGCACTCAGTCTTCCGCTGTAGGTCAATCATGTTGCAAAATTTGATCGCAGGGTTTGGCGACGCCCTCCAACCCTTTAATTTGCTTCTCACGATCGCTGGCACGGCACTAGGCATCATAATCGGTGCCCTACCGGGGCTCTCGTCTCCAATGGCGATCGTGGTCTTGCTGCCGGTCACTTACGGCATGGAGCCGTTACCAGCTCTCCTTCTAATGATCGGTATATACGTTGGGACCAAGCTCGGCGGCTCCTATTCAGCTATTCTCTTGCGTACCCCAGGTACGCCAGCCGGTGCATGTACCGCCCTCGATGGCTATCCACTGGCCCAGCAAGGCAAAGCGGGGCACGCACTCGGCTACGCGACGGTGGGATCCTCCGTCGGCGGCTTGATCGGTTGGGCGGTCGCCGTCTCATGCGTCCCGCTTATTGCAACTGTTGCGCTCAACGCAGGGCCAGCGGACATCGCCCTCATTGGCACTGCTGGCTTGGTTATGGTGTGCGCATTCGTGCGCGGCTCCCTGGTGAAGGGTTTCCTGGGGGTGCTTTTCGGTATTCTCATCGGCACCGTCGGCATCGATCCAGAAGATGGCGTAATGCGATACACGTTTGGAAGCCTCGAATTAAGCTCAGGGATTCCATTCGCGGCGGCACTTGTCGGAATCTTCGGTATCGCAGTCGTGCTGAGCGACATTATCCTAATTGGGGATCGGTCTCACATTGTCGATAAGGTTATGCGCCTCGCCATGCCGAAGGCGCGAGATATCGCCAAACGTTGGCAAGCGATCGCAATCGGCGCGGGCTACGGCGTCGGCGTCGGCGCCGTGCCCGGCGTCGGCGCGGATGGCTCAACATGGTTGTCTTACGCCACTGTACGCAACCGCTCAAAGACTCCAGAAAATTTCGGCAAGGGGGAACCGGATGGCATCCTAGCCCCAGAATCCAGCAACAACGCTACAACTGGCGGAACGATGATCCCATTGTTAACGCTGGGGATTCCGGGTGACGGCTCTACGGCAGTAATGCTCGGAGCGCTCTTGCTACATGGCGTTACACCAGGCGTGACCATGATGCGGGATAATGGTGATATAGTTTGGGGTATTCTTGCGGGGCTACTTATCGCCAATATCGCTATGTTTTTTCTAGGCTGGAAGGCGATCCGTTACTTTATCTTCGTTCTCCAGCAGGATCGGTCGTGGTTGTTTCCGTTTATCCTGATACTCGCTACGATCGGCGCATTCGCCACCAGCAACACCGTGTTTCCCATCTGGGTTGCGCTCGCGTTCGGCGTTATAGGCTTCTTGCTGGAACAGCGTGGATTCCCGGTCGTAACTATTGTTCTAGGCATCATTCTGGGGCCGGTTATCGAGATCAATCTACGTTTAGCTATGTCTCTGTCGAATGGAGACTGGGGTACTTTTGTTGCCACGTGGCCACGAATTTTTCTGATCAGCGTAGTGCTTTTATTGATTGCGATGGAGATCAGGCAGAGTTTCAAGCACTCTAAATCGATCTCCGACGCTTCCGCGTGCTCTGCACACTCGTAATAAGAAAAGGAGGAAACCTTATGTCCTTTACGCAATCAACGTGCGTCGCCTTGGCGCTTCTAGGACTGTGTTTAATGCCAGCAACGGCCTCGGCGCAAAAATATCCGTCCGATACCATCCACATGATCGTACCTACAAACGCTGGCGGCGGTACGGATACTATCGGTCGTGCGATCGCGGCAGCCATAGAGGAGACTTCCGACGCCAGCGTAGTAGTCGATAACATCGCTGGCGCAAGCGGTACCACCGGAACCATTGCTATGCTTCAGGCTGAAGCGGACGGCTACACGATACTGCTTTATGGCAGCAGTGATCTAACTTCTTTTATGACTTTTCAAGAGGTGCCGTTTACCCTTGATGACTTTAAATATGTCGGTGGGGTAATCTCAACGCCGACATGGGTCGTTGCGAACTCGGCGCGCGGCTACAAAACTATTGATGATCTCTTAGACGCGGCGCGCAACGAGCCTAACAAAGTAACAATTGGTGTAGGCGGAGCGGCCGGCGCACATGCCATTGTCGCACACGCCATCGTGGGGCTCAGCGAAGCTCCACTCAGGGTCGTCGCCTATCAGGCTGGTGCACAGTTGCGGAAAGGCTTGCTTGCGAATGAGGTCGACGCGGGCGTGATCCATTCGCCAATTATGCTGGACGCTATCAAAAATGGCGATATCACAGTTCTCGCAACCGCAGGTTCGCTCGACCGCATCGGCTATGAACCGCTGCGTGATACCCCACTGCTGAAAGACTCTGGCCTCGACATCGATGTCGGCGTCACGCGCGGTGTCTATGTCCCGAAGGACACCCCTGAAGATGTAGTTTCGAAGCTCACCGATATGCTGAAGACCGCAGCTGAGAGCGAAAACTTCGCCGCATTCGGCGAAAAGTTTAGCTTCGCCCCTGCGTGGATGCCGCCAGCAGAGTTCGAAGGCCTTCTCCGCAATGAGAGAAGTACGTTCCAAGATGTGTACGACAACATCATCGCCAAGAATCAGTAATTCAGCAAAAAAACCGGACAGCGCGGCATGGCGTCGCGCTGTCAGTAATTCGAGAAAGGCAATTCCGGAAAATGCAAGCTCAGAACCTCATAGTTATTATGTCAGACGAGCACCAACGGGCAATGGCGGGCTGCTACGGTCACGAGTTCATCACGACCCCAAATATCGATGCGCTGGCCGCGAGGGGCACGCGCTTTGACAACGCCTATACGTCTTGCCCGATTTGCGTTCCCGCGCGGGCGAGCTTCGCGACTGGCAAGCACAATTCTCAGATCGGTTTCTGGGACAATGCCGATCCATACGATGGTTCGATCCCTTCCTGGCATCACCGCCTGCGGGACACCGGCCATGAGGTGGTCTCTATTGGCAAGCTCCACTTTCGCTCGAGCGACGACGACAACGGCTTCTCGCACGAGATCCTGCCGATGCACGTCATCGAGGGAAAGGGCGATCTGATGGGTCTTGTACGGGAGGATATTCCCGTCCGCGGCGCGGCCTACAAAATGGCCGACATGGCTGGCCCGGGCGAATCACCTTACACGCTTTACGATCGGCAGATCGCAGCGGAAACCGCCAAGTGGCTGCACGATGAGGCCCCCAAGCACACCGATAAGCCTTGGGTATTGTTCGTCTCGTTCGTCACACCGCACTTTCCCTTGACGGCGCCGCCCGAGCATTACTACCGTTATTATAACGACCCCAACCTGCCAATGCCGAAGGCATACGCAAAGAGTGAGCGGCACTACCACCCCTACATCAACGACTATGCCAACTCGTCAAACTACGACGCGCATTTTAAATCGGAAGATGACGTTCGCCGCGGTGTGGCAGGCTACTTCGGACTGTGTAGCTTCCTCGATGAGCAGATTGGCAAGGTTGTTACTGCGCTCGAGGAAAGCGGGAATTCGGCCTCCACTCGCATCGTCTATACTAGCGACCATGGCGACAGCGTCGGGGCGCGGGGACTTTGGGGTAAATCGAACATGTACGAGGAAGCTGCCAGTGTGCCGTTAATCGCAGCGGGCGAGGGCATCCCTGAAGGGAAGGTGATCGACACCGCTGCGACTTTCCTCGACATCTACCCCTTTATCATCGACTGCGTGGGTGAAAATGGAAAAGGGATGGTCGAACCGGACCACCCCGGCACCTCTATCGTCGAACTCGCGAACGGGATGGACCCAGACCGTACGATCCTGTCTGAGTACCATGCGATGGGTTCGACGGGCGGCATCTACATGCTGCGCGACCGGCGTTACAAGTACGTGCATTTCGTCAACTACGCGCCGCAGCTCTTCGACCTTCAGACGGATCCGAGCGAGATGACCGATCTCGCTGGCGACCCAGCCTACGCGTCGGTGTTGGCTGATTTCGAGTCACGACTGCGGGAACGGCTTGATCCGGAGGAGGTCGATCGTCGCGCCAAGGCACGCCAAAGCGCGCTGCTGAAGGAGGCCGGCGGAAGGGATGCGGTCATCAAGCGAGGCGACCTCGGCTATTCGCCACCGCCTGGGTATCAGCCAGAGCTTGCCTAACGCATCATTCGATAGCGTTCCGTCTGAGTTGCGCCAGCCTCGCGTGTTCGGCGCTTTTCTGATGCGCGACAAGCGGTGTCTAGCCCTGACGGAATGCGTTGGCTGAAGTCATTCATCCGTCAGCGTCCTCGATCTCGCCTTGTCCACCGGATCGGTGATCACTCGAGCATGCACAGGTAGGGGGTCGGGCGAAGACGTTTCGGCTCCCTTCCTTGGCTACATGAACTCACGCACCGGGCAACACGTGAATCTGTACCTCCCGATCGCGGAACTTTCGGTCAACATGGCCGTCCTCTTCGGAATGGGCGCGGCGGTGGGTTTCCTGTCGGGACTGTTCGGCGTTGGCGGAGGCTTCCTGATCACGCCGCTGCTGATCTTCTACAACATTCCACCGGCAGTGGCGGTCGCAACGGGGGCCAACCAGGTGATCGCCTCGTCTTTCTCTGGGGCGCTGGCGCACTACAAGCGCGGCACGGTCGATCTCAAGTTGGGCACGGTGCTGCTCATTGGCGGTGCCGCGGGCTCGGCGACAGGCGTTGCGCTATTCACCCTGCTCCGGCGGATCGGCCAGCTCGATCTGGTCGTCTCGCTCCTCTACGTTGTGTTCCTTGGCGGCGTCGGCGGACTGATGCTGGTCGAGAGCATCCAGTCGCTTCGGCGTTCGAGCGGAGGGTCGGGCGAAATCCGGCGTTCCGGCAAACACAACTGGATCCACGGCCTGCCGCTGAAGATGCGTTTCCAGCGGTCCAAGCTGTTCGTCTCGGTCATCCCAGTGCTGGCGATCGGCTTCCTGATCGGCACACTCGCGGGCATCATGGGCGTTGGCGGCGGCTTCATCATGGTGCCCGCGCTGATTTATCTGTTGCGCGTGCCGACCAATGTCGTCATCGGCACTTCGCTCTTCCAGATCATCTTCACCGCCGCGGTAACCACAATTCTGCAGGCATCCACCAACCACACGATCGACGTGGTGTTGGCGTTCTTCTTAATGCTCGGCGGAGTGATCGGGGCGCAGTTCGGCGCCGAGGCGGGGCGCAAGCTGCGCGGCGACCAGCTGCGCGCGCTGCTGGCGCTGCTTGTCCTGGCCGTGGCATTGCGGCTTGGTTTTGAGATGCTCTCGACGCCGGCCGAGCCCTATTCGACCAGCATGCCGAGCGGAGAGATCGGATGAGGTCATCGGCATCCTCTTTGCTACGCCACTGCCGCGGCGGGTCGGTGTGCCATGTGGCGGGAGGGGCGGCTGCCTTCGCCCTGGTGGCGGCCACGCCCGCGCCGGTCTCCGGACAGGTGGCTCTTGAGACCTTCGAAATTGGCGTGTCGACCAGCCGCATTGGCATCACCTCCGACTTTTCCGGTACCCGACTCGTCGTCTTTGGCGCTCTCGACAACGCCGATGCGCGGATACGGCGCCAGCAGCGCTACGACATCGTCGTTTCGCTGGTCGGCCCTCGCCGGCCGGTGGTCGTGCGCAAGAAGGAGCGCACCCTCGGCCTCTGGATCAACCGCGATTCGGAGGCCTTCGACATCGCCCCGGCATCCTACGCGCTGGCCTCGACACGGCCGTTGAGCGACATCACCCGCGAGAGCTTCAGGGTGAGCCTGTCCATGGGCATTGACGATCTGCGGCTGAGCACCAGCGAGGGCGGCCGGTCGCATCTCCTTCCCGATCTTGAGGCGGAGCCCGAGACGCTCGCGGTCGCGCCACCAACGGACGGCGAACCGACGCTGGTTCCCAACCGCGACGAGTATGCGAGCGCGCTGCGCCGGATCCGGCGCGGGCGGGGCCTCTACAACCAAACGATCGGTGGCGTCGAATTCGTCAGCGCCACGCTGTTCCGTGCCGATCTACAATTGCCGGCCGATCTGCCGGTTGGCAATCACACGGTCCGCGCCTTCCTGTTTCGTAACGGGGTCTTCATCCGTCAGAGCAGCGAGCCGCTGCTGGTCATCAAGACTGGCTTCGAAGCCATGGTCGATGATTTTGCCCGCAATTATTCGTTTCTCTATGGCCTGTTCGCCGTGGTATTGGCGATCTTTATGGGCTGGTTCGGCCGTGTCGTCTTCAAGCGCGACTGACGCGGCGCGCCCAGCGGGCGCTTCGTGACGCCGCAACGCTCCCAAGTTTAACGCTTTTCACCACTCTGCTAATCCAGAGTGGGACCACGAGGAGAGAGGGAGGAACCGGGCCGTACATGAGAGTGCCATGGGAGCAAGCTGCGTTTTCCGTCCGAGGTTGTCCTCGCGTTGGCGAGCAGCCGTGGTGCCAATATCAGCACGTGACATCGACTCAACTCCAAGCCTTCTCTTCGTCCGAGAGGCTCAGAAATTCGTAAGCGTAGTCCCGGCTCCACCTTTCGCGTTTTGGCCTGACGGGCGAGTCTGACGATCTTGAGGAGGATCGTTTTGTGTCTGGTTTTGACATTACGCTTAAGCCGATGCGTCGGATCGAGGTGATCAACGGCGCTGGGGGACGGCGCCGGTGGACTGCGGACGACAAGGTGTCAAACGGCCTTCAAAATTTGGTCTGACGCACTTTCGATGACGATCAGGCGGCGCCGAGCAAGCAGGCCTCGAGAAGATCAAGCTTGGCGCGCCCGTACATTTGCCGCTTCACGAGCTTGAGCTTGTTCACCTGGCCTTCCGTCTGGCCGTTCGACCACGGTTCGGTAATCGCGCCCTGCACTGCGGATGCATCCTTACTGATGCCGCGAGCGAAGGACGCCAACAAACTTCCCTCGGCATCGTGAATCCAGGACGAAAGATCCCCGACTTCTCGACTGCGGATCATGGCATGAAACCGGTCGATCAACTCTCTCGCCTTGG
>NZ_JACSGS010000036.1:0-7649 GCF_014334315.1 Aurantimonas sp. DM33-3
GGACCGGTACGTGCGAAAGCTCCATCTTGGCCGGGGAGGATCATGGCCCCGAGACCGGATACGTTGGCGCAGACTGAAAAGCAGTCAAAGAGTCGCTTGCAGGCGGGGCGAGCCATACGTTTTTATAGCTGAACCCTTCCTGGCGCAGGAGCTTGGAAAGGTTGGACGGATCGGCCGTCACGCCGTGCAGCTCTTCCAGCCAGGCGGCGAGGTCCGGCATGGTGATGTCGGGTCTGGCCTTCACCTTCTCGACGATGGCGAGCCGATGCGGCCCGAGCTTGCCAGATCCAGCAGGACGACCCTGCTTGGCCGGCTCCACGGAACCCGTGCGAGCGTAACGGGCCTGAACTCTCACCGCGGTCGATGGCGCAACCTGAAGCCGCGCCGCCGCCGCACGCCGCGTCTCGCCAGCCGCAACACCACGAACTATTCGAAGCCGCAAGTCCGATGAAACCGATCTTCCCATGGTGCGTATCCTCCCGCACACAAGGAATCAGAATACGCGGCCAAGCGGAACCATCCGATTCACACTTCTTACCGGACGCTCTAGCGCCCGGAATGGCGTGCTGCCATTTGGACCTTTTAAGACCGGTTTTGATACTGGCCGCACGGGCCAGCACCGGGAAATGTCGGAAAAACGCCTTATGCGATTGTTCTCGCAACGATCTTCCGCTTAGGTTGGCTGCGCGCCGGCGCGCCGACCCGCAGGCGCCGGTCGAACAGCGACACCGTGCCGCCCACCGCCATGAAGATCGCGCCGATCCAGATCAGCGTGATCAGCGGCTTCCACCAGACGCGCACCACGATCGACGCGCCGTCCGGCGAGGGATCGCCCAGCGAGATGTAGAGCTGCGAGAACCAGCGTGTGTGGATTCCGGCCTCGGTCGTCGGCATCTGCCGCGCCGGATAGAAGCGCTTGGCGCTTTCGATCGTGCCGGCATCGAGACCGTCGCGGCGCAGCGTGAACGTGCCCACCTGCTCCTCGTAATTCGGCCCCTGCCGCTGCTGGGCGCCCTCGTAGCGCACCTCGTAGCCCCCCGCATTCACCGTCTGCCCGGCCCGCATCGCGGTCACGGTCTCGGTCTGGAAGGCCGAGGCGGTGATCACGCCGAGCACCGTCACGCCGAGACCGAAATGCGCCAGCACCGTGCCGAAGGCCGAGCGCGGCAGGCCGCGCATGCGGGCAAGGCCCGTGCGCCAGCCGACCTTGGCGAAGTTCGCCCGCACGAACAGATCGGTCAGCGCGCCCGCCATCAGCCAGACCGCCAGCCCGAAGCCGAGGGCCGCAAGGATGCGCGTGCCGGACGTCAGCGCCACCGCGATCAGGATGGTCAGCATCGCCGCGCCGATGGCGAAATACAGCCGCTGCGCCGCGGCCAGCAGATCGCCGCGCTTCCAGGCCAGGAGCGGGCCGAACG
The DNA here is from genome assembly GCF_014334315.1 of Aurantimonas sp. DM33-3. NCBI lineage: Bacteria > Pseudomonadati > Pseudomonadota > Alphaproteobacteria > Hyphomicrobiales > Aurantimonadaceae > Aurantimonas > Aurantimonas sp. DM33-3. The sequence continues at coordinate 1,419 of NZ_JACSGS010000036.1, forward strand.
GCACGGCAAACAGCAGCGGCACCATCAGCGGGCCGAAGGTGAGGTTGAAGAACGGCTCGCCGACCGAGATCTTGGCACCGCCCAGGACTTCCAGCACCAGCGGATAGAGCGTGCCGACCAGCACCGTCGCGGTGGCCGTCGTCAGGAACAGGTTGTTGACGACCAGCGCCCCCTCGCGGCTGATCGGCGCGAACAGGCCGCCCGCCTCCAGCGACGAGGCGCGGAGCGCAAACAGCGCCAACGACCCGCCGATGAAGAGGCAGAGAATGGCGAGGATGAAGACGCCGCGGGTCGGGTCGGTGGCGAAGGCATGGACCGAGGTCAGGACGCCCGAGCGCACCAGGAAGGTGCCAAGCAGCGACAGCGAGAACGTCAGGATCGCCAAGAGGATCGTCCAGATCTTCAGGGCCGAGCGCTTTTCCATCACCAGCGCCGAATGCAACAGCGCGGTGCCGGACAGCCACGGCATGAAGGAGGCGTTCTCCACCGGGTCCCAGAACCACCAGCCGCCCCAGCCGAGCTCGTAATAGGCCCAGTAGGAGCCCATCGCGATGCCGGCGGTCAGGAACACCCAGGCCGTCAGCGTCCAGGGCCGCACCCAGCGCGCCCAGGCCGCGTCGATGCGGCCGTCGATCAGCGCGGCAACGGCGAAGGAAAAGGCGATCGAGAAGCCGACATAGCCGAGATACAAGAGCGGCGGATGGATCGCGAGGCCGATGTCCTGCAGGATCGGGTTGAGGTCCTGCCCCTCCATCGGCGCCGGAAAGACGCGGGTGAACGGGTTCGACGTGGTCAGGATAAAGAGCAGGAAGCAGGCGGTGATCCAGGCCTGCACCACCAGGACATTGGCCTTCAGGCTGGCCGGCAGGTCGCGGCCGAACAACGCCACCAGCGCACCGAACAGGCTGAGGATCAAGACCCACAGGAGCATCGAGCCCTCGTGGTTTCCCCACACGCCGGTGACCTTGTAGAGCATCGGCTTCAGCGAATGCGAATTCTGAAAGACGTTGAGGACCGAGAAGTCCGACGTCACATAGGCCGCCGTCAGGGCCGAGAAGGACAGCATCAGGAGAACGAAGGCACCGGTCGCGGTAATGGTGCCGGTTTCCATCAGCCGGGCGTCGCCGCTGCGCGCGCCGATCGCCGGCAGCACCGACTGCACCAGCGACAGGGACAGCGCCAGGATCAGGGCGTAATGGCCGATCTCGACGATCACGAGCCGGCCCCCGACGTCTGCGTCACCACGGCCTCGGGCGTGTCCTTGTTCACCATGCCCTTGCCGTCCTCCCAGAGCCCGCGCTCCTTCAGGTCGTCGACGACCTCCTTCGGCATGTAGGTCTCGTCATGCTTGGCCAGCACCGTGTCGGCGATGAAGATGCGGTCCGGCCCCAGCGTGCCTTCGGTGACGACGCCCTGCCCCTCGCGGAACAGATCCGGCAGCAGCCCGGTATAGGCGACCTCGACGCTCTCCAGCGAGTCGGTGACCTTGAAGCTGACATGCTGCGAGCCGTCGCGCACGACCGAGCCGGCCTCCACCAGGCCGCCCAGCCGGATGCGCTGGCTCTGCGCCGGCGCCTTGGCGACGATGTCGCTCGGCGAATGGAAATAGGCGACGCTGTCGAACAGGGCGGTCAGGACGAGCGCCGCCGCGCCGCCGATGACGACGAGGATCGTGGCGATCGAGGCGAGGCGCTTCTGCTTGCGGGTCATTGTGTCTGCGTCTCTCCCTCGGCGGTCAGCCCAAGCTCGTCGCCGAAAGCGGCGATTTCCCGGCCGGCCGCGGAATCGGCGGCGAAGGTCCGGCGCGCCGTGCGATAGGCCGCGCCCGCGGCGTCCGCGTCACCCAGAACCCTATAGGATCGGATCAACCGCTTCCATCCTTTCACATCGTCGGGGTTGGTTTCCAGCCGGCTCGCAAGCTGCGACACCATGCCCTCGATCATCGCCTGGCGTTCGTCCGCAGCCATCGACCAGGCGGTCGCCGCCTCGTCACGGCGCCCTTCCTGCGACAGGCTCAGGGCGTGGAAGACCCGCGCCGGCAGATGATCGGGGTTCTGCGCCGGGGCACGCTCGAACGCCGCCTCGTCCGTCACGGTAAGCATCAGGCGTGAACCGCGGCGACGAGGTTTTGTTACCGGCGCTATGCGGCCGCCTGCTATATGCAGCGACCTGCAGCTTGGTTCGATCAGCGCCGATCAAGGCATGGTCCTCGCTCCAATTGAACTGGAAGGCTTCGCCGGAGCGGAATGCCAGGGGAATGAAGATACCCGCCCTGTCGTGTGTTGCTCGCGCTGCCGATCGGCAGACCACTTATCTCTACTGGGACGGCCGGGACACGCTCTACCGGATCCACGGCACCAACGAGCCATCACCAATCGGAAAGGCCGTCTCGAACGGCTGCATTCGGATGCTCAACGAGCACGTCAGCGACCTTTACGAGCGCGTTGATGTGGGAGCAGAGGTGGTGGTGCGGTGAACGCGTGGGATCGCGCGGTTGTGCCGCGAGTCAACGGATTGAGCTTCCCTATCCATTACTGCTGCGCTTCCGGTTTTCCGATCGCGGTGCCGGAAATCGGTCCTGCCTGTGCTGTCTCGGGAGAACTCGGCAGGTCGTCCTTCACGTCCATCACCTGAATGTCGGCCCCTTGCTTTACCTCAGCCATGATCTGAGGCACCAGAGTTCGGACCAGCTGTTGGTGAAGCTGCGGCTTCATCTCCTGCAAAGTCGGCTGCGGAGGAGTGCGCTTTTCCTCGACCAGGATCACATGCCATCCGAACGGCGTCTTGACCGGCTCTGTCGTAAATTCACCGGCGTCTAGTTCGAATGCAGCCGCATCAAATGCAGGCACCATCTGGCCTTTTGCAAACCATCCGAGATCGCCTCCCGCCTGCTTTCCAGATGGATCGGTCGTATTTGCGTTGGCCAGATCCCCGAACTCGGCTCCCTTCACAAGCCGCTCAATAAGTTCTCTGGCTTCGTCCTCGCTCTCCACCAGGATGTGGCGCGCTTTCACCTGCTCCTGTGGTGGATTGTTTGCGAGGTAGACCTCGAAGGCCTCTTGAAATGCTCGGTCGGTCATGCGGCGATCCAATTCGCGCTGTAACCAAACGTCCCCGATAATGCGGCGTTCCTCCTCCTTCAAGCGCGCCTGCACCTCTGGATCGCTCTGAAGTCCAGCCTTATACGCCTTCTCGGCAACGAGCCGGACGGCAGCAATCTGTTCGGCCATCTGGGGTATCAGTATCCCAATCGGCACCTGCTGGTATTGTGGCGGCAAGCCGCTAATCACTTCCAAGACCTCCGATCTTAAGATCGGCTGACCATTGACCGTGGCCACCACAGAATCGTCGTTCTCCGGTATCTGCTGTTCCAAAGGCGGTGAGGATGGGGCAGGGGCCGGTACCTGCGCCATCACCGGCGCCATCATTCCTGCAACTACCGCCGCAGCAGCCAGACCACGAAGGCCAATTGATGTCATGTAACGCTACCTTTCCGAGAATTGAGCCAGCCAGCTTCTGCATATGGCATAAAGCGGATTTGCCTGAGGCGCACGATGAGACGAGGGTGGCGGAGAGTTGGGCAATGAAGCAATAGGACTGGAGCATCGTTGCTGGTATTTGGCATGACGTAGGCTGCGGCTTATTGGCACGCCGCAATGCGCGTAGCCGAAGAAGTGGACTAGCTTCCGACGCGGGGGACGAGACACAGCGCCAGGTAATTATGAGACCTGTGCGCGGGGGCTTGCCGTAGGCCTGTATCGTTGATTCACTGAGGTTCTTCGGACGGAGGATCGGGTCATGGCGCGGCGTCGCATTGGTCAAGAAGCTCTTCGACTTGGAGACGCGGAGGCAAAGCGGAGCCTTGGTGCCCTGGACGACATCGCCGGGTTGATCGACTGGTCCGAGATCGACCAGGCTCTGTCACCGATCTACCGTTCCGCGGCGGGTGAGAAGGCCTGGCCGCCACTGGCGATGCTGAAGGCATTACTATTGTCGGTCTGGTACGACCTGTCGGATGTGAAGCTGGCCGAGGCCCTCGACGACCGGGCCTCGTTCCGCCGGTTCTGTGGCTTTGCCGCGAGCGAGCCGACCCCGGAGCGCACCGCCTTCGTCCGGTTCCGCAGGGAGCTCGTGAGGCATAGCCTCGACACAATCCTCTTCGAAGCGGTGACGCGCCAGCTCGACGAGAAGAACGTCATGGTGAAGACCGGCACGCTGGTGGACGCGACCATCATTGCCTCCGCCAGCATCACCAAGGACAGGGAAGCCCGCTGGGTCGGCCATCGCCGCAAGGCGGCCGTGCACGGCTACAAGGCGCATGTGGCGACCGATGCCGATGGCGGAATCGTCCGGCGTATCGAGATGACGCCGGCCAACGTCAACGACGGGCGCATGCTCGGTGCCGTACTGCCGCCCGAGCCCGGCAACGTCCACGCCGATCTGGCCTATGCAAGCGTGCGCAACGAGACCTTAATCAGGGATGCTGGCGGCTCCTCTCGTTTGCCCGGTCGATCGGTCTGGGGCGGACCCGAGGCTCTCGCAAAACTCGAAGCCTGGAACGGCGAGGTCGGCCATGTCCGCCGCCGGATCGAGAAGGTCTTCGGCACGTGGAAGCGCAGCTACGGTCTGCGGCGCATGCGGTGGATCGGACTTGCGAAAGCTGGACTTCAGGTGCGGCTGACGGCGATCGCCTTCAATCTCACGCGAACGCGAAACATCCTGCGCGAGCGCACGGCATGAGGGCGGGACACGTGTGTCCGCCAACGGCCGATGGAGGACAAAAGCGCCTCGAAACCGTCTGTCGGAAACCGAAATCCCAGTCTGCGGCAGACTGGCAAACCCCTCAGCGCTGAACTCTGAACTCCAAGCCCCCGCGCACAGGTCTCAATTATACCAACGTGCACTGATCAGAACCGGTGCGCCCAATCTCGCATCCCAATGGAGATGATTCTCCATGGTTGATCGACGAGCTTGTTCCACGCGTCGCAGCAGTGGGCGATGATGTCGTCGTAGTCGACGAAGATGCGGTTTGACAGCCAATTGTCCCTCATGAATTGCCAAACATTCTCGACCGGGTTCAGCTCCGGCGCCTTGGACGGGGAACATCAAGGTGATGTTGGCCGGCACCACCAGCTTCGGCGTGGTGTGCCAGCCGGCCTGGTCGAGAATGAGAACGGCATGAGTGCCGGGATCGACGGCGAGGCTGATCTCCTTGAGATGCTCGTTCATGGCCGCCGTGTCGCAGTAGGGCAGGACGAGGCCGGCGCCCTTGCCCTTTTTGGGGCAGATGGCTCCGAAGATGTAGGCTCACATGGTTCGCTGGTCGCTTGGTGCCGAAGGCCGCGTGCCCCGTTTGGCCCAGCGCCGCGTGACCTCGTTCTTCTGCCCTATTCGGGCTTCGTCAGCCACCAGAGTTCGATCTCGGTGCTCGCCGGGAGCCTCGCCTGGATGGCTGCCAGTTCGGCCGGAAAGCTTATGGAATGGCTCGCCCCTTTCCCTAGGCGCATGATTGCGTCTTTGGCGAGGATCCCACGGAGGCGAGTCGATGAATGGGATCAAGGTTCTTGGTATTGATCTTGGAAAGGACGTTTGCAGCGTCGTCGGCCTGGATGGGGCCGGGAACGTGCTGTTGCGGCGTCGGATGCGTCGTGACAGCATCATGAAGTTGACGGTGCGAATGCCGGCCTGCGTTATGGCAATGGAAGCCTGCTGTGGCGCCCACCATCTCGGTCGCCAGTTCCGCGAGCAAGGCCATGAGGTGCGGCTGATGTCGCCGGAATACGTTCGCCCGTATGTGAAGGCGAACAAGAATGGACTTGCCCGGGAAAAGTGGAGAGCACCAACTGAGGAACCAGGAGGTGTTCTATGGGAAACGGGAACAGGCCGACGCCGGAGTTCCGGCGCGAAGCGGTGCGGCTGGCACTGACCAGCGGCCGGACGCGGCGGGAGATCGCGGAGGATCTGGGCATTGGCTTATCGACGCTGACGCGTTGGCTAAGCCATGAGCGCGATGCCAGTGAGCCAAGCGAGGCGCCGGTCGATCTGCATGCCGAGCTGAAGCGGCTGCGGCGGGAGAATGCGGTCCTGAAGCAGGAGCGCGACATCTTAAAAAAACGATCAAGGGCCTTGGCCCGCCTGTGCGCGGTAGAAACGGGGCATGCTACGGTGGTCGGCGGAGGGGAGTTGCCGGCTGCTTATTGGAGGCTCTCGACCCCGTTAAAAAACGTGGCA
>NZ_JACSGS010000037.1:0-7092 GCF_014334315.1 Aurantimonas sp. DM33-3
CAAGATCGATCCGATGGTAGGTCACGTGGATATCCTCATTGCTTGCACCGTGGTCACCACACCACGCCGCAAAAACAACGATCTCATCCACAGTTCGCAAGGCGGCTCACGCCGGAGGCACACGAGGTGAATGGCGGCATCGGCCTTGATACGGTTGTGACCGGTGTTTCTGTCCTGGATAGCAGTGCCGTCTGGAACTCCGGCTCATATCACAGCGTCCGGCTCGGGGATGGGAGCACGCAAACCCTCATAGACGTCGAGCGGATTATGTTTGGCGACCTGACACTCGCTTTCGATATCGGGGCAGGGGAACATGCGGGGCAAATCTATCGCATGTACCAAGCGGCCTTCGACCGAACGCCTGACACTCCCGGTCTAACCTTCAATCTCGCAAATTACGACAACCGCGGGTTCACGTTGAAGGAAATGGCGAATTTCTTCGTTGTCTCCCCTGAATTTGCCAGTCTCTACGGCGCGAATTCCAGCGACACGACGTTCGTTGATGCGATGTACGCCAACGTCCTCGATCGGGGGCCAGACGCCGCCGGCCTCGCCTATTACCTGACACGGTTAGGGAACGGGATTTGGGATCGCGCTGATGTGCTGGCCGGATTCGCCGAGAGCCCTGAGAACATCAATCTAGTGGCTGTAAACATCAGCAATGGCATCACGTTGCAGAGTGACATCCTCCTCGTTTGACGACACACCAAGCCAATGCATGTCGTTGAGTTGCTATCCATTTTTCTCGCCGCACGCGCAATTAGCCCCTTGATGCCGTATAGCATCTACTGTACCCATCCCGCCTAGCGAATCTGTTTTTTGGCACTCACGGGATGTGGATGCCCGAGCGGTTTGCGGATGGGGGGGGATTCCCCTCCTTGTTTCGTCGGCGCATGGGCGCCCTGATGCACGTGGAGATACCGTGGCTACTATCGATACAATTCGCCAATATTTCGCTGATATCCTTCAGCGTTCGGGCTCGGAAGTCACTTCTGCCGAGATCAATTCCTATGTGTCGGCTGTCGACTCTGGCGCGCTGACGCTCGCTCAGGTCCGTGTCGCGCTGATCCAGTCCCCGGAAGGCCAAGACGTGCAGGACGTTGTTCGCCTGTATCAGACCGTCTTCGGTCGCGTGCCGGACAAGGCAGGCCTGAACGACCAGGTCGACACGCTGCGTGGCCCGGCCACCGAGTCCGATCTCGCCAACAGCTTCGCCAACTCGCCCGAGTTCATCAGCCGTTTCGGTGGTAACACGGTCAATACGGCCTTCATCAACGCTGTCTACCAGCAGGTTCTCGGCCGTACGCCGTCGGCTGGTGAAGTGAATTTCTACCTCAACTCGGGCTTCAGCGCGGGCCGTATCGCTCTTGCCTTCTCTGAGTCGCCGGAGTTCCAGGCGAACGTTTCGACCGCAGTTGTTGGCTTCCTCGACGCTGCTGGTCAGGGCACCGCTGTTTACACCGGTTCGCTCGGCGGCACGGTTAACGTTGGCACCACCTTCACGCTCACTACCAATGTTGATGCGCCGAACGCCGTTTCCCCCGCTATCAACACCAACGGTACCGCACAGAACGACACGTACAATGCGGTTAACGGTACGATCAACACGCTGACGGCTGCTGACCAGATCGACGGCGGCGCCGGCACCGACACCCTGAATCTTCTGCTTGATGCGAATGGCTCCGTAGCCAGCCTTAACAATGTCAAGAACGTTGAAATTTTCAACATTCAGGACACTGCCAACGGCTCGGCAATCGATTTCGGTAGTGTTGTTGGCGAGCAGCAGGTCTGGAATGATCGCGGCACTGGCGCCCTTACGTTCGCAAACGTTGCCGACGGCACCACTGTCGGCCTCCGCGGTAATGGAAACGCGGTTCTCGGCAATGTCGCATTCGAGCAGGTAACTGCTGGTGCTGCTGTTAACATTGCTATCGATGGTGGTGTTGGTACGACAGGCACCCTGCCGACCATCACGAACGGTCTTACTGGTGGTGTGACCACGAACGCTACGACGGCGACGATCTCATCGACTGGTGCGGCAAACACCGTTGGTGCAATTGACCTGACTGAGACCGCTGGTAGTGCAACGGCCGGTGTCTCGACACTAAACGTCAATGCCGCCACCAACCTGACGGCTACTCTGGTTGGGGCTGATTACAATACAAACGGCGCTGATCTCAAAGTTTCCGGTGCAGCTTCGAGCGTGAACCTCGGCGCTAACGGTGTCTTTAAAACGATTGACGCAAGCGGGATGACCGCTGGCGGCCTTACCGTTGGCTTGAGCTCTGTTACGAACAGCTTCAAGGGCGGCGCAGGCAACGACGTTGTCACCACAGCAGGGCTGGCTACCTCAGTGGCCGCGTCGTCGATCAATGCGGGTTCTGGCACTGCGGATCGGCTCGTTGTTGGTGCCTCGGCGGATGTTGATACGGCTGCAGAAGCTCAGCGTTATGCCGGCTTTGAGGTTCTGGATGTCGGTACGCAGACGTCCGACGTTAGCTTGTTCACGAACTCCTCAATCAATGCTCTGCGTATTGGTGGTGCAGCCACAGTCAGTAACCTCACTGCCGCTCAGGCGGGTGCCATCACGCAATATGCTAATGGTTCCGCCACCATCAATGTCGCTGGTGCTGGAACCGTCGGCCAGATCGATACGGTGAAGATCACCGCAGACGATGGAGCAACTGCCACGTCGACGATCACTCTCGGCACGCCGGTACTCGCAAACGTTGAGCGCCTTGAGCTGAATGCGGTTGATAACATCACCGTTACGGCTCTGACTTCTGCTGAAGCGGTTGGAACGCTTGTTCTTAGCGGCGCTGGGACTCAGTCAATCACGTCCGGTGCAATCACTCCCGAGGCAAACGGGGTGGTTGACGGTTCCGCAGCTACGGGTGCGCTTACGCTCGACTTCGGTGGGGTGGTTGGCGCGACTACTACGAGCGCAACGTCGTTCATTGGTGGTGCTGCGAATGACACGATCACCACAACGGGTGGTGCTGCTGATATCGTTAATGGCAAGGGTGGTCTTGATACCATCATTGTTACCAAAGACGCGGCGTCTAGCGGATTTGCAACGGTTCAGTCTGAAGTTACTACGGCGGCAAACTCGGATATCGTGCTCGGCTTCGTCACTGGCGAGAACAAGTTCGACTACAATGGCGCCTTGGTGAACGGAACTGGCACGTCGTCTAACGGCATCCAAGGTGCAGAGATTGCTACAGGCACTACGTTTGCTAACGCTATCGCCGCAGGCAACGCGAACAATGCGATTGTTTTCCAGGCAACGACCGATCTTACCGGTGCCCAGGAAACTGCGCTCGACACGTTGGTTGGTGGCGCTGCTGGCTCCGGCTTCACAGCGGCCAACATCAATGCTGTTAAGGCTGCGTTCCTCGCCACCGGTGGTGCATTGAACGGAACTATTGCGAACCTTGATGCGACCTTGGGTGCTGGTGATAGTGCGTTGGTCCAGTTTGAGACGGACACTGACACTGTTGTTTTCCGTATCACGAACACCGACACGGCAGTTGCCAACACTCTGACAGCTGATGAAGTACAGCTCGTCGGTGTGTTTGACAGCACCGCATCGATTGCCGCTGGTGATTATATCTAAAACACTTGGCCTGCCCTCCGGGGCAGCCCATCAATCTCTACAGCGGCAGGGGGTCTTCACGGGCCTCCTGCCGTTTCCATTTGTCCACCACTCAATCCAATCCCAAGGAGCGCACCCCATGTCAGAAACCAAACAGGTCGAGGCCAAGGTCCTTCAGCGCGTCCAGGTCCACACCCCCAACGAAGGTCCGTCCACCGTCGTTCTGGAGATGGTCACACAGCACGGGTCTGAGTACTTCTCGCTGAACCGGGCCGAGCTGGGGAAGGTCGCCGAGCTTCTGAAGATTGAAGCCGAGAAGGTCCCGAATGGCTCTGCCGGGGCTCCTGAGACGGCCTGAGGGCGTCGGTAGCAAGGGCCGCTTTTGCACAACCTGGAAGCGGCATTCGCCCTCGACCGATCTAGGCATACTCTAGCCAGGCTCAGGAGCGTCCGCAGGGGCGGAAGCCACTGCCTGCTAAGGCTTACGCGGGCCACCATGTGGTTGAGATCGGGGCGTTTTGGCGTCGCCCATCTAGGCATGTTCTAGTCACGGCCGTTTTGAGGGTCCCAGAACCGCCATTTCAGGCCTCCTCAGCCTCCTCCTCGCGACTGGCCCTCTGGAGGACCATCGAGGCCACTTCAGCAGCGTCCTGGCGAGCCTCACCAGTTAGGTGAGCGTAACGCTGGGTGGTCTTGATCTGGGTATGTCCCAGAAGGTCCTGCACGACGTAGATCGACACGCCGCTGTTCACGAGGAAGCTGGCGAAGGAGTGCCGGAGGTCGTGGAGGCGGACATCGGGCAGGCCTGCTCGGCAGCGGATGCGATGCCAAGGGTAGTAGAGCGACTGAGGAGGGCTGCCCGTGTCAGGCTATGGGAAGATCCAAGGGTTTCCCTTCGTGCGCTTGAGGCCTTTCAGGAGCGCGATGGCTTGACCGTTCAGGGTGATCTTCCGGGGTTTGCCGGACTTGGACTGGGGCACCAGCAGGGTGCGACGTCGCCAGTCGATCTGCTCCCATCTGGCATGAGTGATCTCGTTCCGCCGCGCCCCGGTCAGCAGGAGAAGCAGGACCGCTTGAGCGGCGAGCCTGTTCTCGTCTTCCGCAATCGACACCAGAAGCCGCTTGGTCTCCTCCTCGGTGAGGAAGCGGTCCCGGTGAACCGTCGGGGCCAGCTGCAGGGCCGCCGTGGGGTTCTCAATGACACCGGCGAGCTTCCATTTCTTGGCGAGATTGAAGACGTACCGCAGCAGGATGACGACGCGATTGGTGGTACCCGACGCGTAGCCCTTGAGGCGCATCCTGCGAACCAGCTCGGCGACGCCCTCCGGGGTGACCTCGTCAAGGTAGAGCGGCCCCAGCCCGGGAAGGATATGCAGCCGGAGGATCGTCTCGTCGGTCTTCCAGCTCCGCTTGTACTCCTGGACGTGGGGGAGGTACCGGGAATGGACCAGTTCGGCGAGCGTGAGGGTCGCTCTCAGCTCCTTGCGTTGCCGGTGAGGGTCAGGTCCCAGGAAGGCGTCGGCCTTGACCGCTCCTCATATGGCAGACGGTCTGCACGAGGCTTCTTCTGTTAGCTTTTGTTAAGGTTTAAACCGCTTTCGAAGAGCGACCTCATGCCAGCCCCCATTGAAGGCCATTCACTGTCGTTCTGGAAAATGGTCGTGCAGCAGGGTTCTGAGTACTTCTCCTTTGAACGCGGCGTGCTTGGGCAGCTCGTCCAGCTTCTGACGACGGAAGCCAAGAAAGTCCGGGATGGGGCTGCCGGGGGGGCTGCGGTCGTTTAATAAGGGGCATTAAGCGGTCACGCGGATCGCGGGGGACAAAAAAGTATGAGTGCTTGGACATCTGGCTATGTCACCGATCTTGGCTACACGCATGGGTTCTACCGCGAGTTGACACCAGCCTTGCTGAGCCTCCTGGCACTCATCAGAGCGCAACGCGGATTGGAGCCAGGGACGTCGCTCAATTACTGCGAACTGGGCTGCGGACAGGGCCTGTCTATGAACTTGCTGGCCGCCGCGAACCCGCAGGTTCAGTTCCACGCGACAGATTTCAATCCGTCTCAGATTTCCGGTGCGCGGGCTCTTGCTGACGAGGCCAGCTTGGCCAACGTCAAATTCTACGACCATGCGTTTGCGGATTTTGCTGATGCGCCGGGCTTACCGGAGAGTTTCGACATCATTGCCTTGCATGGCATCTACAGCTGGATCAGTGAAGATAACCGGGCGGCGATTGTCGCGTTCATTCGGCGCAAGCTGAAAGTCGGCGGCCTCGTCTACGTATCCTACAACGCGCTTCCTGGATGGTCGGCCGCGGCGCCGATGCGGCATCTCATGTATCTCCATGGCAAGGCCAAGGGTGGGCCAACGGTCTCCCGCCTTGAACCTGCTTTGGCGTTCGTCGATCAGATGCAGCAAGCCGGGGCGGCCTTTTTTCGGGTGAACCCAGGCCTGAAAGAGCGGTTCGAACGGGTAAAGGGTCAGAACCGGAACTATCTGGCCCACGAATATCTGAATGACGCGTGGACGCTGTTTTATCATTCTGAGGTGGCCTCAGAGATGAGCGCGGCGAAGCTGAGCTTTCTCGGTTCAGCGGCACTTCTCGAGCAGGTCGACGCGATCAACCTCACGCCTGAGCAGCAGCAGATTATGGCCGGCATCGAGGATCCGGTGCTGCGGGAAACCGTCCGGGATTATATGACGAACCAGCAGTTCCGCCGGGACGTTTTTGTTAAAGGACCGGTGCCCCTTACCCCACAGGCGACGCAGGAAGCCCTCCTCGATCGCCGCTTCGCGTTATCGGTGGCCCGCACCGACGTCACTCTGAAAGTGGCTGGCTCGCAAGGCGAAGCCACACTGCAATCTGAGGTCTACACACCGCTTCTGGACGTGCTGTCCGGCGGCGCGAAGACGGTCCGGGAGATGCTGGGTGACCCAGCTGTGGCAAGTCTCGGTTGGGCAAGACTGCAACAGGCGCTGACCGTACTGGTCGGAGCCGGGCATTTGCAGCCGTGCTTGCCTACCAAGGACGAAGGCAAGCGGGCCAAAAGCGTGAAGGCGTTCAACAATGCCGTTCTGCAAAGAGCGCGTGACAGCGCCGAGCTTCAGTTCCTTGCCTCGCCAGTGACCGGCGGCGGCGTGTCTGTCGGTCGGTTCCAGCAGCTGTTCTTGCTGGCGCTGGCTGAGGGTAAAAAGCAGCCTGAGGACTGGGCCGAGTTTACCTGGAAGGTGTTGGCGAGCCAAGGACAGAAGATCCTGAAAGACAGTAAGGCGCTTGAGACGGATGAGGAAAACCTGGCCGAGCTGAAAGGGCAGGCAGCGACCTTTGCCGAGAAGCAATTGCCTGTACTGAAAAGCCTGCTGGTCGCCTGACGATCTGATACCCGCCTGCGCTTGATCTGACTCAGCTGTGATTTTCCTGTCCTGGGCGTTCGTGATTCCCTGTCTGGCGAAGGGAGGGAAAGAGCGATGGCCGTAAGAATCAACGAGGACCTGTCG
>NZ_JACSGS010000038.1:0-6026 GCF_014334315.1 Aurantimonas sp. DM33-3
ACTTCGCCCGGCGCCTCAAGACCCTGAAGGGCCTCACGCCCTACGAGTTCATCTGCAAACGATGGACTTCAGAACCAGAACGATTCACGCTCGATCCAATCCACCAAATGCCGGGACTAAACAGGTGAGATCGGGGCGCCAAACACTTGGCCGAGACCGGCCGAACCCTGTTGACAGAATGACGAAGGAACGCCGGGCAGCTCTGCGTCGGAGCTTGGAGATTGCAGGACGGCTCGATCGAGACGAGCCGAAAAGCGGATCGACAGACAAGCTGTTCATCGCGGTCTGTGCGGTGGTTACTGTGGTCACTGTAGCGCTTGCCATCGCAGCTCCCAGCAGCCTTTCGGGTGACGTCACTATGGAAACAGAGCGGCCGGTTGGTTTGCCGTGAGCGGAAATCGAGTTGGCGATCCGTCGCCGCGTATCCGCAACTTCAAAGAGCAGGTGATGCAAGTGCTCTTCGCGGAAGGGCAGGCGCAGCCTTCGCCGAATAAAGGAAGTCAGTGGTGCAGGCAGTAGATGACGCGGTCTCTGGCGGGAATATTCCGCTGGCGTGGGAGGATCGCAGGGAAGGCTGTTCGCACGGCCTGCGGAACGGCAGGGTCATCGCATCGGTGATCTCCCGGCCTGATGGCAAGTGGCACTGGTCAATCCGCGGGGTGAACCCTTTCGGGATAGCGAAGACATCCGGGAGGGAGGACAACCGAGAAAGTGCGATGGCTGCTGCGCAGGCGTCCTGGGACCGCTGGTGTGCTGCTCTCGGACTGAGTGCCGCATAGCGCCTACTTGATGCGCCCTTCCCCAGACCCGCATACGATCGACACCCTCGGCAAGCTCGCCGACGCCGGCATGGGGCTCGCCTGGGCCTGCAATCACTGTCACCGGACGCTTGGCCTGACGCTCGACGAGGCGATTCGACGCTGGGGGCGCAACCAGGTGTTCGTACAGTGGGCGCCGCCGCTGAAATGCTCCGAGTGCGGCAGCCGGGACATCAGCATGCGGGTTCGCGCCCAGGTGCCGGGGCGAACCTGAAGAACGCCAGCAAGATTGCGATCAGTTTCGCTGGCTCCGGAGCCTAAGCGCCCAAAACCCAGGCGACCCCCATGATCAGGGTGATGAGGGCCAGCATGATGAGGACACCATGCAGAGCTGACTCGACAACGAACTCTCGGCGTACAGGCTTATCGCTCATGGCAATCACCCAGATTGAAGCGGAGCGGGCTATACGCCTGTCGGCGCAGTCGCACAACGACGATTTTCAGACGCTCACCCTGCCGGGCGCCTTGCTGGTTCGGCATAGCCAAGCCAGAGCGCATGGGAAGTCGCACAAGCCGGCAACCTACCCCCCATCCTTCCGCTCGCCGCGCGCCACGATCTGCAGCCCATCGTTCGACAATGGCCGTTGCAGCGCCGACGCTTCTGACCATTCCGCCCGCATCCAGACGTCAACCTCCTCCGGCTCGGTCAGAATGGCCGGCATCGCCTTCGGATGGATCGGGGCGACGGCTTCACGTCCGAGGCGCGCTTTCGCGTGAGAGGTGTTCGCATTTAAGGCTTCGAAGATGGCTTCTTCGTCCGGGAATTTCGACGCCTCTGCCGTTCGGGCAGGCTTGTGGCGGCTAGATATTGCTGTCGACTGCGCGCTCGCCGTTCTTCAATGGGGCGTAGGCCTTCGAGAAGCTCGCGCTCGCCGGCAACTCTCTGAGGTTTCTGCCCGAGCAATTGCGATGCAGCTATCTGGAGGCTGCCGTACATCATGGCCCGAATGCCTGTTTCCCATTCCAACGCTTCGTCGCTGAGTGATGTCGATGGACGGTCGAGTTCGAGAGCCTCCTGGATCTCCCAGCTAGACGGCCACGTACCGACCTCTCCACGATATTCGGTGAAGGCCTCCAGAACCGCGGAGCATTGACCTCCGACTTCGTGAGGCTTGCCGGCGCCGCGCGTGATGCGCATTAGGTTGGCGGCCAGGTCACGCAAAGGGGACTGAATGCTGCGCTTAGCCCACTCCGCGCGAAAAGCCGCGCCGTCGTTTTCCACGACGAGGCGCGGTTTTGGAGGATCAGGTTCGTCGGTGGCCATGCTGCATGTTCAGCCAGCCCCGCATCTTTGGCAAGCGGCTTGTCTGCA
Organism: Aurantimonas sp. DM33-3; assembly: GCF_014334315.1. Taxonomy (NCBI): domain Bacteria; kingdom Pseudomonadati; phylum Pseudomonadota; class Alphaproteobacteria; order Hyphomicrobiales; family Aurantimonadaceae; genus Aurantimonas; species Aurantimonas sp. DM33-3. The sequence goes on from NZ_JACSGS010000038.1 coordinate 2,131, forward strand.
GCAAGGGCAACGGCAAACACACGAACTGGGTGGAAAGCTTATTCTCCCGCCTGCGCCGCATGGTCGCCGGCCAGCACCATGGCGTCTCGCCAAAGTACCTCGCAGCCTACGCCTCATACGCCGCATGGTGCGAGGATCATCACCGCCGTGACAACGGCGGCAACGCCTTCGCGCTGGTCGGCAATGCAATCCTATCTCCCGTCAGCCGCTCGTGGTGTGGGTATTGGCAGCGGTGGTGCAATCAGCTACCACGCAGGAACGAAAGGATGTTCGCGCATGCTGCCAATACTGCACCCGAGCGTAAATTGACTTTCCATCAAGTGATTTTTGACCAGCCTGCCGTCTACTCTGTCGAGGCACTTGAAGATTCAGACGGATATGTCGTTCTAGTACCGTTAGCAGTATGTCACGACACCCGCCGCGCACTGGCATTAAACATCAAGCTTGAATCCGGTTACGTCGGAGAAATTTTCGCGCACGAGTTTTCGTTTTCATTTCTGGTGATCCCAGAGGACGACGCCGACGAAACTTTCGATACTCAGGATCGTGAACTTGTCCGAAATTATCTACCGGACGGAATGGCGCCTTTGGTTTTAGAGTTTGTTTGTGGCGCTTGCGCGAGCCTTATTCAAGCGGCTAACCCTCTCTACATTTATCGGGTCACGAAGGCGCGGTCGGTGTCTGATAAAGCGATGAAAAAACACCATATGATAACGGGTGTGGTGACATCCTGCGGTTTCAAACTTATTGATCAAGGAACCGACCCAGCCAATCGGACATTTTGGATGATGGAGCGTTCAGGAGCTTGACGTTCAACAATGATCATGGAAATGATCGGGATATAGGAGATCAATCGCGATGCTTATGCGCCCTCACATTACGCCGCATGCTCGGCTGAGCGTGCGGGAATATAAGAGCGATCGGGTTTTCGATGGGAAGCGCATTATAACCGGCGCTCAAGCCGCGAAGATGCGTAAGGCTCTGGCTCGATATCAAGACCGTCTTTCTCGCGACAACAATAGCCCGACGCATCCTCGGGCATTGGAAGCCGCAGAATAAGGTTACCTTTAAAGGTGACGAAGCCCCGCTTCGGCGGGGCTTTTTATTGCGCAAAGCGCCACACACTCGCATCCCCATCCCAGCCAGCCCGCACCACCCCGCCTTGCCGCTCCAGCCTGTGCAGCATCTTCCGCACGGCTGACAGGACGGCGCCGGGGCTGAATCCTCCGTATGGTATACGCAGATGCTCGGTAACGGTCGAGCACAGCGCCAAGAGATGGAAGCCGAGGATTCCGGCAACCAAACGTCATTCAGGGGCCTGCACCAACACCGGCCATCCGGCGGCTTTTGCGCTCGCCAGATTTGGCGCGCTTCTCGGCATTCGTGCGAGGGGAAGGGTAGCCACCTTGTGGAGACCCTTTCTGCCGCCTTACCGGACTGTCAGCCTGTAAACGGTCATGCCGCCATATTCGGGACGCGAGGTGGGGCCGACGCCGCACTCATAATCCCCGCGCAATATTTCTGCGTCCCCTGCGGCGTTTGCCATGTTCTGCACCATTGATCGGCATGCAGTGACACTCGATAGGTCGCGGAACTCTCGATGGACGCTCAGGTCAGAACGGTTCGGATAATAGAAGGCGTCGACTTGCTCCCATGGAGCGGCTTCGTTAGGCCACAGCCAGCCCGCTACAGTCCTGGGCGGATCCCCTAGCCAGGACCATAGTCCGACACCGATGATGATGAGGATCGGCACTCGGGCTCTCCCAGTCTATGTCGCCTTCCGCAGCCGAACGCCGGCACCCTCACCGTTCTCGGCGATGAAGATGACGCCCCCCTGATCGAGCGCCGTCTGTAGAGCTTTCAATGTGGTGGCGTTCCCAACAAGGCCCCCCGTCATGGCCTCCAGCCGGCGAATGGTGGAGAGCGAGACATCTGACCTTTCAGCCAAGTCTGCCTGTGACCACCGAAGAAGTGTTCGCCCGGCGCGGAGCTGGTCGGCGTTCATTTAAATCCCCTCAAATGTGATGAATGTTTTTCGTTCATATAGCTGTTTTACGCTTGTTTTATAGATCATTATATCTTAAATAGATGCTAGACGGCCAACAGACAAGGGAGCCAGAACCAATGTTCGACCGCCGCGCCATCATGCAAGCCGCCTGGGCTCGCTACCGCAGCCATAAGGCCCGCACCTTCAACCGCGACTGGTTCCGGGCTGATCTGATGTGGGCATGGAAGGAAGCCAAGGACCGGGCCGCCCTCATCGCCGTCCGGCAGGCGCAGAAAGCGACCGCCGAGCGTGTCCGCGCAGAGATTGCCGCCGAGGAGGCAGCCGGCACGTTCCGTCCGGTTTCGGATGCCGAGATCCGCAAACTGACGATCAGCGCCACCCCTTTCCGCCATTCGATCCAGCGCATTCGCGCCAAATACGCCACCGCAGCTTAACCTCGCCGCACAGCTCGGCACCCATCGAACCACCAACAATTGGAGAACACCATGCGTAACGACCCAACTGGGGCGAATGGCGAAGCCATGCCCGCTATCACCCGCCGCGCTGTGCTGACCACTGGAGCCGCAGCCGCCGCCATGGCCACAGTTCCGGCTGCATCGGCCCCTGCGTCGCCGATTTCTGCCGAGCTGGCCGACCTGATCGCCAAGACCCTGCAGGCCGTAGCCACATGGGAAGCCACGATCGACCCGCTGGAGCACGCCACTGACGTATGGAAAGCTCATGTGAAGGCGAACCCGCTGCCCATGGTCCCTTATTTCGGCGGAGCCATCGAGACGGGCCTATTCGACCGGGAGCAGATGCATCGCGAGATTCGCGAGAAGTACCGGGAGCAGGCCGCAGCCGTCGCCCCCTTCACGAAGATGGACCCGACACTGGCCGAGGCCATGACTGCCACCCTGCGCACCAAGGAGGCAGAGAACCACGCGCTGGCAGATCGCATCCATGACGACAAGGATCGTCGCATGGCGGACTTCGGCCTCACCGCAGCAGAGGAAGCCTATGAGGCCACCAGCGATGCTTGGGAGCAGGCCCTGTGGGATCTGCTCGAATACGACACGACCAGCCTTGCCGAGGAACGCGCCCGCGCTGCCGCCATCATCGGCAACACCCTGACCCGCGAGATTATGATCATGGACGAGCGCTTTTCTAGCGGGCTGCTATACACAGTCGCTGGTATCGCCCATCCCGACGCGGAGGTGTGATCATGGTGATCCGTCGACGTGGAGGAGTGCGCTGGCGACCGGCCCGAGTTCGAGGACGAGCATGGGGAAGCGCAGGCGCGGAGCAGATGGCGAGCAAATAAGAGCCATGCCCGCCTGAGACTGCTAGACGCTTCCAGCGAGAAACATGCGACCTCGCTCACCCTTCAACGCTCGAATGAAGGCCGCGCGACGAGACTGGATTCGTCGGGCGGCCAAAATCTGTATCGATGCTCTACCAGTGGCAGGCTTTTGCATCCGGGAGATCAGCGCAACAGCGTGTGGCGGAATCAGCCGACGAGTTTCGTCAGTCCAATAGTCACGAGCAATGCGACGGTAAGCATGCCGGAGACCGCGAGTGCCTGCAGAATGGGGGGTTGCAGCATAACATGCGCCTTTCGTAGAGCGCGTTCCTGATGCTGCGCATATGCATCCGCCCGAGCGGTTGATCCAGTCTGCATTGCGACACCGTACGCCGCGTCGAAGACATTCCTCGCGGCGCGAGCCCGCCATCTTAATAGCCGGAAACTCCGTCCCTGTGGCCTTGTAAAAATCGGCCACTTTGCTGGTCGGCCCCCACCGGGTGGTCCAAGGCAAATCTTAGTTCATGAGCGGCCTTTGCGCCAAGGCTGGCGTGGCCGGCGAAGCTGGTCCGGATGGCGAAGCCGGCCATTGCAGGACCTGCGGTG
>NZ_JACSGS010000039.1:2500-5791 GCF_014334315.1 Aurantimonas sp. DM33-3
GGAGACAACAAGCCTTTCGTCCCATGATCGATGTGCCTGACCGCACATTGTCGGGGTCTGTCTCAAGAAGCTGGTCTTTCGTCGATCGGGTTTAGCCGCCCGGTCGACAGATAGAACACCGCTGCAGGATCTTGGACGAGGTTGCACACCTTGCCGGGATTTGCGGTGTTCGAAGAGGACATTGTGAATGTTCGCCTCTCTCTCCTGGTGCCGTTTAGGCGGGGCCGGGATGGTGGGCATTGACGATGAGAATGATCAAGTGACTTAAGGGCATTTGGTGAATGCCTTGGCATGCACAGGCGATGAAGGACGTGATACGCTGCGATAAGCCATGGGGAGCTGCGAATAAGCTTTGATCCGTGGATTTCCGAATGGGGCAACCCACCTTTGACGCCTGTTAAGTTCAAGCGGTTGGCAAGACTTCGTGTTTTGCGAACCGTTTGGATTAACAGGTGTCTATAAAAGGTATCTAACTCTGAATACATAGGGGTTAGAAGCGAACTCGGGGAACTGAAACATCTAAGTACCCGAAGGAAAGGACATCAACCGAGACTCCGTCAGTAGCGGCGAGCGAACGCGGACCAGGCCAGTGGCCATCGAGAGAAGAAGCGGAACAGGTTGGAAAGCCTGGCAAGAGTGGGTGATAGCCCCGTACGCATAATGTCTCCGATGGTCCTCGAGTAGGGCGGGACACGTGAAATCCTGTCTGAAATTAGGGGGACCACCCTCTAAGCCTAAGTACTCGTGCATGACCGATAGCGAACCAGTACCGTGAGGGAAAGGTGAAAAGCACCCCGACAAGGGGAGTGAAATAGTACCTGAAACCGAATGCCTACAAACAGATGGAGCTCAAGGTTCGTCCTGGGTGACATCGTACCTTTTGTATAATGGGTCAGCGACTTAGTCTGGCGAGCAAGCTTAAGCCGATAGGTGGAGGCGTAGCGAAAGCGAGTCTGAACAGGGCGTTCAGTTCGTCGGATTAGACCCGAAACCGAGTGATCTAGCCATGAGCAGGTTGAAGGTGCGGTAACACGCACTGAAGGACCGAACCCATATCTGTTGCAATAGATCGGGATGACTTGTGGCTAGGGGTGAAAGGCCAATCAAACTCGGAAATAGCTGGTTCTCCGCGAAATCTATTTAGGTAGAGCGTCGGATGAACACTCCAGGGGGTAGAGCACTGAATGGGCTAGGGGGTCTCACCGACTTACCAAACCTAATCAAACTCCGAATACCTGGAAGTGCTATCCGGCAGACACACGGCGGGTGCTAACGTCCGTCGTGGAGAGGGAAACAACCCTGACCACCATCTAAGGTCCCCAAGTTATGGCTAAGTGGGAAAGGATGTGAAGACTCCAAAACAACCAGGATGTTGGCTTAGAAGCAGCCATCATTTAAAGAAAGCGTAACAGCTCACTGGTCTAATCAAGAGTCTTTGCGCCGAAAATGTACCGGGGCTCAAGCCATACACCGAAGCTGTGGGCTCGTCTTTGACGAGCGGTAGCGGAGCGTTCCGTAGGCCTGTGAAGGCGGACCCGTGAGGGCTGCTGGAGGTATCGGAAGTGCGAATGCTGACATGAGTAACGATAAAGGGAGTGAGAGACTCCCTCGCCGAAAGTCCAAGGGTTCCTGCTTAAAGTTAATCTGAGCAGGGTTAGCCGGCCCCTAAGGCGAGGCCGAAAGGCGTAGTCGATGGGAACCACGTTAATAATCGTGGGCCTGGTGGAGAGTGACGGATCTCGTGTATCGTACGGTCTTATTGGATTGATCGTGCGGTGAAGAGGTTCCAGGAAATAGCCCCACCGTATAGACCGTACCCGAAACCGACACAGGTGGACTGGTAGAGTATACCAAGGCGCTTGAGAGAACTATGTTGAAGGAACTCGGCAAATTGCACGCGTAACTTCGGAAGAAGCGTGACCCCCATTTACGCAAGTAGGTGGGGGTGGCACAGACCAGGGGGTAGCGACTGTTTATCAAAAACACAGGGCTCTGCGAAGTCGCAAGACGACGTATAGGGTCTGACGCCTGCCCGGTGCTGGAAGGTTAAGAGGAGGGGTGCAAGCTCTGAATCGAAGCCCCAGTAAACGGCGGCCGTAACTATAACGGTCCTAAGGTAGCGAAATTCCTTGTCGGGTAAGTTCCGACCTGCACGAATGGCGTAACGACTTCCCCGCTGTCTCCAACATAGACTCAGTGAAATTGAATTCCCCGTGAAGATGCGGGGTTCCTGCGGTCAGACGGAAAGACCCCGTGCACCTTTACTATAGCTTTACACTGGCATTCGTGTCGGCATGTGTAGGATAGGTGGTAGGCTTTGAAGCGTGGGCGCCAGCTCGCGTGGAGCCATCCTTGAAATACCACCCTTATCGTCATGGATGTCTAACCGCGGTCCGTCATCCGGATCCGGGACAGTGTATGGTGGGTAGTTTGACTGGGGCGGTCGCCTCCTAAAGAGTAACGGAGGCGCGCGATGGTGGGCTCAGACCGGTCGGAAATCGGTCGTCGAGTGCAATGGCATAAGCCCGCCTGACTGCGAGACAGACAAGTCGAGCAGAGACGAAAGTCGGTCATAGTGATCCGGTGGTCCCGCGTGGAAGGGCCATCGCTCAACGGATAAAAGGTACGCCGGGGATAACAGGCTGATGACCCCCAAGAGTCCATATCGACGGGGTTGTTTGGCACCTCGATGTCGGCTCATCGCATCCTGGGGCTGGAGCAGGTCCCAAGGGTTTGGCTGTTCGCCAATTAAAGCGGTACGTGAGCTGGGTTCAGAACGTCGTGAGACAGTTCGGTCCCTATCTGCCGTGGGTGCAGGAGAATTGACAGGATCTGACCCTAGTACGAGAGGACCGGGTTGGACGTACCTCTGGTGGACCTGTTGTGGCGCCAGCCGCAGTGCAGGGTAGCTATGTACGGTCGGGATAACCGCTGAAGGCATCTAAGCGGGAAACCCACCTGAAAACGAGTTCTCCCTATCAGAGCCGTGGTAGACCACCACGTTGATAGGCCGGGTGTGGACGTGCGGCAACGCATGAAGCTTACCGGTACTAATCGCTCGATCGGCTTGATCATTCTCATTCGTCAATGCCCACCCCCAAAAGGGTGCGCACCAATCACAATGTCCAAAAGACCAGCTTCCAACTTGCCATTTGCCGACCTGGTGGTTCTAGCGGGGCGGCCGCACCCGATCCCATTCCGAACTCGGCCGTGAAACGCCCCAGCGCCCATGATACTTCGTCTCAAGACGCGGGAAAGTCGGTCGCCGCCAGGTCTGCAAATCGCAAGTTG
>NZ_JACSGS010000004.1:0-317972 GCF_014334315.1 Aurantimonas sp. DM33-3
CGCCGGCTCTGGAAAGACCCGGAGGCCACGATCGCCTCTGCCACCGCCTTCCTCTATGCCGCCTCGGTCATGATCCTCATTCGCCGCCTTGGCCGCGCATCATGACCTTTCCGGACGGACTCTAAGGATCGTTCGGCCGGATCGGCCGGGGGATACGATCGTGCACGGGTGATGGAACCAAAATGATAGCGTAGCGTTCTGTGGTGGGACGACTGTGTTTGTGAGAGGTGGAAATATGTTCAAGAAGCTTTCGATCGCGGCTGTCGCCGCACTGACCCTGGCGGCAGCAGGCTGCACGACCGAAGATCGCTACACTGCAGGCGGTGCGGCGCTCGGCGGCCTCGGCGGCGCGGCGATCGGAGCGGGCGTGAGCGGTAATGCCGAAGGCGCGCTGATTGGCGGCGCGATCGGCGCGGCCGGTGGTGCCATCGCGGGCAACGTGATTGGCCGCTCCCAGGAGCGCGAAGGTTACTGCCGCTACTCGGACGGTAACATCTACCGCTGCCCGGACGGCTATTGATTACAGCGGGTCTCGCGACCCGCTGACGAGAATGACGGTCGTCGAGCTTGCGCTCTGCGGCCGTTTTTCGTTTGGGTGCATAGACAGCTATTCGCGGATCAGGGGAATCTGGCTCACATGACGAAGGATTGCCGTCAGGCATCGGGAAGGCAGCGCGCGCCGGCTCTCATTGCGTGCGGAGCCGCAATGGCCGGCCTGCTGCTCGTCTCGGGATGTTCGGGCACGGGATTGCCGCCGGTCTTCGGCGCGGTGTTCGGACTGGAGGGCGCGGAGGATGCACCCTACCGCGTCGGGCGCCTTCCCGAGGTCGCCGTGGAACCGGGAGATCGGGTCATCGGTCAGGCCGCCAATGCCGCCGGCCAGTGCATCTATGTACGTGGTGACAGCAATCTGCGGTTCCGCTCATCCTGCCCGGATGGCTACAGGCTCTAGCGCGTTTCCGATCTGCGCCGATCGGGTTCAGTCCGATGGGCCGCGGACGAGCGAAACGAACGCGTCGCGATAGCCGTGCGCGGCTGCATCGAGGCCGAACTCGATCCGCGCCAGGCGATCTCCGCGGATGATTTCGAACCCGAAGCGATCCATGGTCGGGATCCGCCATCCGACTTCCGAAAGCCCCGCCGACGCGGCCAGCGCGTCGATGGCGTCGCGGTGATCGTCGTTCATGTGGTCGCGGGCGCGCATTGCCGTCGCCGCAAGTTCCGGCGCAGGCGGGTCGACGAGGTCGCCCCGTTCGAGGGCAAAGGCGCGGGCAAAGCCGCCATTGAGCGAAGCGGTCTCCGGCTCGAGCCGGATCACCCGGAAATCTGCGAAGTCCGCGTAGAGCGCCGCCTTCGGGTGCCGCGCCAGGAAGCGGTCCCGCAGCGCCTGCCGCTCGGGATCTTCCGCCGCCACCACGCTGGCGGTTGCAAAGACCGTAAGGCGGGGATGGGCGAGGGGATCGCCCTTGCCGGGACGCGACACCAGCAGCGAACAGCGCCGGTCGGCGTCCAGCGCCGCGGTATGCAGGGCCAGCGCGGAGACGAGCAGGAGCGGACGTCCCTCGAAGTCCGTTGCGACGAGAACCAGGCTCGCCGCGGGATGTCCGTCGCCGGGTCGCAGCACCGCCAGCATCCCGTCCCGCGCACCGCGAAGCAGTGACCGCGCCAGTTGCCGGGCCGAATCATCCACGGGCTGCAGGACGGATTGCGCGGAGCCGCCGACGCGCGGCGCGGGCGCGGCGTCCCGTTCTGCAGGGGCGGCGGGGGTCTCGGATGGTGCGGTGCGATCGGTCATCCCGGCAGACTAGCCCGGCGCGCGGCGATGCGCATCAGGACCGGCGGCGTTGCATTAAGTCCGGCCACCCCGGTTGGATATCGCCGTCGAGGCACGATATCAGCGCAGAAGCATCAAGCACACGAGCACGGGGCCGAGCCGGGGCAAACGCGCCGGCATCGTCCGCATGGGCCGCTGAATTCCTGGCGAGGCAGAAGCGGATCGGCGGGCGCGGCCAGACCGAAGGAGCTGAGAATGAGCGAAGCGCAGAAATCGCGCATCCTGACCATCCTGAAAGCGATGGACGCGTCGGACGGCAAGGGCGACGTCGTTTCGCGCGACATGGTCTCCGACATCTTCATCGCCGACGGCAAGGCGTTCTTCTCGCTGTCGGTTCCCACGACCGAAGCGGAGCGCTTCGAGCCGTTCTGCCGCAGCATCGAAAGCGCCGTTGCGGGCGTCGAAGGGATTACCAGCGCACTGGTCGCGCTGACCGCCGAACGCCCCGCCGGCTCGGCGCCCGAGCGGCCGGCGCCGTCAGCCCGTCCGGGGCAGGCGATCCGGCAGGGCGAGGCACCATCGTCGCCGGCCCCGCAGCGTCAGCCGTCGCAGAAGCCCGGCATCCCCGGCATTGCCCGGATCGTTGCCGTCGCGTCGGGCAAGGGCGGCGTCGGCAAGTCGACGACCGCAGTCAACCTGGCGCTTGGCTTTGCCGCGGTCGGCATGAAGGTCGGCATTCTCGACGCCGACATCTACGGCCCGTCCATCCCGCGTCTGCTCAATCTGAAAGGCAAGCCGCGCACCTCCGGCGGCCGCACCATGATCCCGCTCGAGGCCTACGGGCTGAAGGCGATGTCCATGGGCTTCCTCGTCGACGAGGAGGTGCCAATGATCTGGCGCGGGCCGATGGTGATGTCGGCGCTGACCCAGATGCTGCGCGAAGTGGAATGGGGCGAGCTGGACATTCTGGTCGTCGACATGCCGCCGGGCACCGGCGACGCGCAGCTCACCATGGCGCAGAATGTGCCGCTGGCCGGGGCGGTCATCGTCTCGACGCCGCAGGACCTGGCCCTGATCGACGCCCGCAAGGGTCTCGCCATGTTCCAGAAGGTCGATGTTCCCGTGCTCGGCATCGTCGAGAACATGAGCTATTTCATCGCACCCGATACCGGCCACCGCTACGACATCTTCGGCCATGGCGGCGCCCGCGACGAGGCCGAGCGGCTGGGCGTGCCGTTTCTCGGCGAAGTGCCGATCGAGATGGCGATCCGCGAGAGCTCGGGCAGCGGCCATCCGGTCGTCGCCGGGGATCCGGACGGTCCGCATGCCGCCATCTACAAGGACATCGCCGCGCGCACGCTGGCCCGCCTGGAACTGGGCGCCCATGCGGCGCCGGCTCCCGAGATCGTTTTTGAGTAACTGGTCAAAAATTGCGCTTGCATGATTTTTGCAAAACTTGTGGGATGCCGGCCTCAGCGGACTCTCCGTCCGCATCGCTATTCGGGAGACGTCATCCATGAAGTTTGCAACCCGGCTGCTGGCCGCGACCGCGCTGACCATGGCGCTCGGCTCGGCCGCATCGGCCAAGACGCTCGTCTATTGCTCGGAAGGGTCGCCCGAGGGCTTCGATCCGGCGCTCTACACCGCCGGCACCACCTTCGACGCGGCGTCGCGCACGGTCTACAACCGCCTCGTCGAGTTCAAGCACGGCTCCACCGAGATCGAGCCGGGCCTCGCCGAATCCTGGGAAGTCTCCGAGGACGGCAAGGAATATACCTTCAAGCTGCGCGCCGACGCGCAGTTCCAGACCACCGACTTCTTCACGCCGACCCGGCCGCTCAACGCCGACGACGTGATCTACTCCTTCGAGCGTCAGCTGAAGTCCGACAATCCATGGAACCAGTATGTGACCGGCGCGAGCTGGGAATATGCCAACGGCATGGGCTTCCCGGACCTGATCGAGTCGATCGAGAAGGTCGATGACCTGACCGTCAAGTTCACGCTGACCCGGCCCGAAGCGCCGTTCCTGGCCGATCTGGCGATGGACTTCGCCTCGATCATGTCGAAGGAATATGCCGACAAGCTGGAAGCTGACGGCAACATGGCCATGCTGAACCAGCAGCCGCTGGGCACTGGTCCGTTCCAGTTCGTCGCCTACCAGCCCGACGCCGTGATCCGCTATGGCGCGCATCCGGACTACTGGGCCGGCAAGCAGCCGATCGACGACCTGGTCTTCGCCATCACCACCGACGCTTCGGTCCGCGCCCAGAAGCTGCTGGCCGGCGAATGCCACATCATGCCGTATCCGAACGCCGCCGACGTGGAGTCGATGCAGGCAAACGAGAACCTGACGGTTCTCGAGCAGGAAGGCCTGAACGTCGCCTATCTCGCCTACAACACCACCCAGGCGCCCTTCGACAAGGTCGAGGTCCGCAAGGCGCTGAACAAGGCGGTCAACAAGCAGGCGATCGTCGACGCCGTGTTCCAGGGCGCCGCCACGGTCGCCAAGAACCCGATCCCGCCGACGATGTGGTCCTATGACGACACCATCGAGGACGACACCTACGATCCGGAAGCCGCCAAGAAGATGCTCGAGGAGGCCGGTGTCACCGACCTTTCGATGAAGCTTTGGGCAATGCCGGTGAGCCGTCCCTACATGCTCAACGCGCGCCGCGCGGCCGAGCTGATGCAGGCCGATCTGCAGAAGGTCGGCGTCACGTCGGAAATCGTCTCCTACGAATGGGGCGAGTATCTGGACAAGTCGAAGGCCGCGGACCGCGACGGTGCCGTAATGCTGGGCTGGACCGGCGACAATGGCGATCCGGACAACTTCCTCGACACGCTGCTCGGCTGCGACGCCGTCGGCGGCAACAACCGCGCCCAGTGGTGCAACGAGGAGTTCGATTCGCTGGTCAGCAAGGCCAAGGAAACCTCGGATCAGGCCGAACGCGTCGAGCTCTACAAGCAGGCGCAGAAGGTCTTCAAGGAAGAGGCGCCCTGGATGACCATCGACCATTCGACGGTGTTCATGCCGATGCAGAAGTCGGTCCAGAATTTCGTTCAGGACCCGCTCGGCTATCACCGCTTCGACGGCGTCGATATCGCCGAGTAACTTCGGCGCGACATTGCGAGCATGGAACGGGGCGGCATCGAGCCGCCCCGTTTGCGTTGGGCGCCGGGCATCCGTCGCCGATGCCGTGGCGGAACGCTAAGCGGTTGAAAAGACGCGGAACTCCTGCCTTTTGCGGGTTCGCTTTGGTGCCGCGATGGTGTAGGACGCTGCCGCGAGACCGCTACCGGCCTCACCCAAAACATGCGACAAGCCAATATGCAGCGCTTTCTTCTCTCCCGACTACTGGTCCTGATCCCGACCTTCATCGGTGTCTCGATCGTCGCCTTCGCCTTCATCCGGCTTCTGCCGGGCGATCCCGTGGCGCTGATGGCCGGCGAGCGGGTCATGGACCCGGAGCGCCACGCGGCGATCATGCAGCAGCTCGGCTACGACCGGCCGCTCTTCGTCCAGTATTTCGACTATCTGTTCGGGCTGTTCCAGGGCGACTTCGGCACCTCGATCGTCACCAAGCGCGGCGTGGCCGGCGAGTTCTTCACCCTGTTCCCGGCAACCCTCGAACTGTCCTTCTGCGCCATCGTGATCGCCATCTGCCTCGGCATTCCGGCCGGCGTGATCGCGGCAGTGAAGCGGGGCTCCTGGTTCGACCAGAGCGTCATGGGCGCCGCGCTCGTCGGCTATTCCATGCCGATCTTCTGGTGGGGCCTGCTGCTGATCATCCTGTTCTCGGGCACCCTGCAATGGACGCCGGTCTCCGGCCGCATCTCGCTGCTCTACTATTTCCCCGCCGAAACCGGCTTCATGCTGATCGATTCGCTGCTGTCGGGTCAGAAGGGTGCCTTCACCTCTGCGCTGTCGCATCTCGTCCTGCCGTCGATCGTCCTTGCGACGATCCCGCTCGCGGTGATCGCCCGGCAGACCCGCTCGGCCATGCTGGAGGTTCTCGGCGAGGACTATGTCCGCACCGCCCGCGCCAAGGGCCTCGCCCGCAAGCGCGTGGTCGGTGTCCATGCGCTGCGCAATGCCCTGATCCCGGTCGTCACCACCATCGGCCTGCAGGTCGGCGTGCTGATGGCCGGCGCGATCCTCACCGAGACGATCTTTTCGTGGCCGGGCATCGGCAAGTGGATGGTCGACAGCGTCTTCCGGCGCGACTACCCGGTCGTCCAGGGCGGCCTGTTGCTGATCGCCATGATGATCATGCTCGTCAATCTGATCGTCGATCTCCTGTACGGCGTCATCAATCCCCGCGTTCGGGCGAAGTAGGAGGCGAGCGATGAGCCATATCGAAGCCCAGGAAGCCGCCGAAGGCGTTGGCACCGACATTCCGGACCGCAAGCCGGCCAAGAGCGTGCGCCGGCAGATGCTGGCCGAGTTCTGGTTCTATTTCTCCGAGAACAAGGGCGCGGTGGTCGGCCTCGTCGTGTTCCTGACGATCGTCTTCATCGCCCTGGCGGCGCCGCTGCTGGCACCGCATTCGGCCGTTCTGACGAACTCTAACGCGCAGCTGCTGCCGCCGGCCTGGCAGGAAGGCGGCCAGTGGGCTTATTTCCTCGGCACCGACGCCATCGGGCGCGATATCCTCTCGCGGCTGATCTACGGCTCGCGCTATTCGCTGTTCATCGGCGTCGTAGTCGTGGTCATCGCGGTGAGTGTCGGCATCGCCGTCGGCCTGATCGCCGGCTATGTCGGCGGCTGGGTCGACACGGTGATCATGCGGGTGATGGACATCATCCTCGCCTTTCCCTCGCTGCTGCTGGCGCTCGTTCTCGTGGCTGTGCTCGGGCCGGGCCTGACCAATGCGATGATCGCCATCTCGCTCGTCCTGCAGCCGCATTTCGTCCGCCTGACGCGCGCCTCGGTCCTCGCCGAGAAGCAGCGCGAATACGTCACCGCCGCCCGCGTCGTCGGCGCCGGGCCGCTGCGGCTCATGCTGGTGACGATCCTGCCCAATTGTCTCGGACCGCTGATCGTCCAGGCGACACTGTCCTTCTCCAACGCCATCCTCGACGCCGCCGCGCTCGGCTTCCTCGGCATGGGCGCGCAGCCGCCGACGCCCGAATGGGGCACCATGCTGGCCGAAGCGCGCGAGTTCATCCTGCGCGCCTGGTGGGTGGTGACCTTCCCGGGCCTCGCCATCCTGATCACGGTGCTCGCGATCAACCTCGTCGGCGACGGCCTGCGCGATGCGCTGGACCCGAAGATGAAGCGAAGCTGACAGCCATGCCCCTGCTTTCCATCCGCAATCTGTCGGTGACCTTCGACACCGCCTCCGGTCCGTTCAAGGCGGTCGACGGCATCGATCTCGTCATCGATTCCGGCGAGGTGCTCGGCATCGTCGGCGAATCCGGTTCCGGCAAATCCGTGGCCATGCTCGGCCTGATGGGCCTGCTGCCGCCGTCGGCGACCGTGACTGCCGACGAGATCTCCTTCGAGGGGCGCGACATGCAGGCGATGTCAGCCCGCGAGCGCCGCAAGATCATTGGCCGCGACATCGCGATGATCTTCCAGGAGCCGGTGGCCAGCCTCAATCCGTGCTTCAATGTCGGCTACCAGATCAAGGAAGCGCTGAAGGCGCATACCGATCTCGACCGCAAGGCGCGGCAGGCGCGGGCCGTCGAACTGCTGCAACTCGTCGGCATTCCCGAACCCGAGCGGCGGCTGACGGCCTTCCCGCACCAGCTCTCGGGCGGCATGAGCCAGCGCGTGATGATCGCCATGGCCACCGCCTGCAATCCCAAGCTGCTGATCGCCGACGAGCCGACCACCGCGCTCGACGTCACCATCCAGGCGCAGATCCTCGATCTGCTGCTCGACCTGCAGAAACAGCACGGCATGGCGATGATCCTGATCACCCATGACATGGGCGTCATCGCCGAGACCGCTGAGCGGGTGGTGGTGCAATATGCCGGCCAGCAGGTCGAGCGTCAGCCGGTGGCGACCCTCTTCGACGAACCGCATCACCCCTATACGGCGGCCCTTCTCTCGGCGATCCCCGAGCGGGCGACCGGCACGCGCCTGCCGACCATTCCGGGCGTCGTGCCGGGGCAGGGCGACCGGCCGGATGGCTGCCTGTTCAATCCGCGCTGCCCCAAGGCCGACGATGTCTGCCGCACGGTCGTGCCGCCGCGCCAGCCGCCGGCGCTGGGCGAGGCGCTCTGCCATTATCCGCTGGGCGCCGATCCACGCGCGCCGGGCGACGTGCCGGCCGGCTTCGGCCCGGATGGTGGCTTCCAGGAGGGGGCGGGCCGCCCCGCCGATATCGCAACGGATCTGCGGGGAGACGCACGATGACCGCAATCGTCACCGCGACCGATCTCAGCCAGTCCTACGAAGTCCGGCGCGGCATGTTCCAGAAGCCGCTCGACCTGCGGGCGGTGAAAGAGGCGAATTTCGTCGTCGAGGAGGGTGAGACCCTCGCCATCGTCGGCGAGTCCGGCTGCGGCAAGTCCACCCTCGCGCGCATGCTGACGATGATCGAGACCCCGTCCGAGGGCGTGCTCGACATCGACGGCGTCCGCGTGTCCGGCAAGGACAAGGGCGACGTCAAGAAGCTCCGCTCCACCGTGCAGATCGTCTTCCAGAACCCCTATGGCGCGCTCAATCCGCGCCAGAAGGTCGGGACGATCATCGAGGAGCCGCTGAAGATCAACACCAATCTCTCGGCGGCCGAGCGGCGCAGGAAGGCCGAGGCGGCCCTCGCCGAGGTGGGGCTTCGGCCGGAGCATTACGCCCGCTATCCGCACATGTTCTCCGGCGGCCAGCGTCAGCGCATCGCGATCGCGCGGGCGATCATCCTGGAGCCGAAGATCCTCGTCCTCGACGAGCCGGTCTCGGCCCTCGACGTGTCGATCCAGGCGCAGATCCTGAACCTCCTGGCGGATCTGCAGGAGCGGCTCGGCCTCACCTACATCTTCATCAGCCACGATCTGTCGGTGGTCCGGCACGTCGCGGACCGGGTGATGGTGATGTATCTCGGCCGTCCGGTCGAGATCGCGCCGGTCGACGCGCTCTACGCCAATCCGCTGCATCCCTATACGCGGGCGCTGCTGTCGGCGACGCCGGCGACGCGGCCGAGCGACCGCGGCGAGCGTATCCGCCTGTCGGGCGAATTGCCGTCGCCCTTCGATCCGCCGCCGGGCTGTTCGTTCAATCCGCGCTGCCCCTATGCCAACGAACGCTGTCGCTCCGAGCTGCCGGTGCTGACCCAGCACGGCGAGACCAAGGTCGCCTGTTTCGCGGTGGACGAAGGCCGGCTTCCGCCGCCCTGACCGGGCGGGCGGGCAGGAACCTGCCGATCCGTTTCCGTGACGCTGCGGAGGCCGGCAATCAGCCGGCCTGATGCCGCTCCAGCGCGTCGACGATCTCCTGCGGGCCGATCTGGCCGAGGATTTCGCCCTTGCGCGCGACGACCACGGTGCCCTTGCCTTGGCTCACGGCGGACATGACCTTCTGCAGCGGCGTGCCGGGTTCGGCCATCTGCGCGACATTGGCGGGGCTGGCCTCGCCCGTGCGGTCGTAGGGCTTCATCACGTCGGCCGCCGTCAGGACGTTCAGCGGGTTCATGTGGGCGACGAAGTCGGCGACATAGTCGTCTGCCGGGCGCAGCACGATGTCCTGCGCGGTGCCGACCTGGACGATGCGGCCGCCTTCCATGATCGCGATCCGATTGCCGATCTTGAACGCCTCGTCGAGATCGTGGCTGACGAAGATGATGGTCTTCTTCAGTCGCTGCTGGATTTCCAGAAGCTCGTCCTGAAGCCGCGAACGGATCAGCGGATCGAGGGCCGAGAACGGCTCGTCCATCAGGAGGATCGGGGCGTTGGTGGCGAAGGCGCGGGCGAGGCCCACGCGTTGCTGCATGCCGCCCGACAGTTCGCCGACGCGGCTGTCCACCCAGTCGCCGAGGCCGACGAGCTCGAGCTGCTCGACGACGCGCTCGCGCCGCTGGCTGCGCGGCACGCCGGAAAACTCCAGCCCGAGGCCGACATTGTCGGCCACGGTGCGCCAGGGCAGCAGGGCGAATTGCTGGAACACCATCGCCACTTCGTGACGGCGCAGGTCCCGCAGCCGCTTGGCACCGCAATCCTTCGGATCGACGATGCCCTTGCCCGTATCGATCAGCACCTTGCCGCGGGTGATCGGGGCAAGGCCGTTGACTGCACGCAGGAGCGTCGACTTGCCGGAGCCCGACAGGCCCATCAGCACCGCGATCTCGCCCTCCTGAATGTCGAGGGAGGCATCGGCGACGCCGAGGGTCACGCCGGTCTCGTCGCGGATCTCGGCCCGGCTCTTGCCGGCATCGACCAGCGGCAGTGCCTGCTCGGGATTGCGACCGAAGACGATCGAGACGTTCTGGAAGGATACGATCGGGCTCATGAACGGCCTTCCTCGTCGATGCGGAAGAAGCGGTCGAGGATGATCGCCAGGAGCACGATCGCCAGCCCGGCCTCGAAGCCCTGGCCGATATTGATCGTGTTCAGGGCGCGCAGCACCGGCACGCCGAGGCCCGGCGCGCCGACGAGGGCGGCGATCACCACCATCGACAGGGACAGCATGATGGTCTGGGTCAACCCGGCCATGATCTGCGGCAGGGCATAGGGGATCTCTATGGTCATCAGGCGCTGCATCGGCGTAGCGCCGAAGGCGTCACCCGCTTCGAGAAGCTGGCGCGGCGTCGAGGCGATGCCGAGGCGCGTCAGCCGGATCGGCGAGGGCAGGGCGAAGATCACCGTCGCTACGAGGCCCGGCACGAGGCCGAGGCCGAACAGGATCAGTGCCGGGATCAGATAGACGAAGGTCGGGATCGTCTGCATCAGGTCGAGGATCGGCCGCAGGATGGCGTAGAGCCATTCGCGCCGGGCCGCCGCCACGCCCACCGGCACGCCGATGAGCATGCAGACGGCGGTCGAGGCCAGCACCAGCGCCAGTGTCTCCGTCGTCTCCTCCCAGAAGCCGAGATTGATGATGAGGAGCAGTCCGGCCACCGTGAAGATGACGATCGGGATCGAGCGCCGTGCGGCATAGGCAATGGCGGCGAAGACCGCGACGACCATGAGCGGATGCGGCCATTGCAGGATGAACAGGATGGCATCGATGAAGGCGCCCAGCCCGTCGCGGATCGCGTCGAAGAGGAACGTGAAATTGGCCGTCAGCCAATCGACGAAGGCTTCGGCGTAATCGCCGATGGGAAGCGGGTGATCTACGAGCCACTGCACGGGCAATAGGGTCCTTCAGGGTCGCGTCACGGCGGATGAAGCGCCGTGACGGCAGGATGTCGGCGCGAGACTGGCCGTTTCGGCCGGGCGCCCGGGTTCAGATCGGGTGCCTAATGCGGGAGGCAGTCCGGATCCCGAGCGGCCCGGCCTGCCAATTCCAGGGAAGGCCGGCGCCGGCCGGCCTTCGTCAGGCGTTCTGCGGCTTACGACTGACCGAGATAGGCCTTGACCGCCGGCAGGCCATCTTCGCCGTCCTTGGTCTTCACGCCCTCGAGCCAGGTGGCGATCTGGTCGGGATTGGCCTTCAGCCATTCCTGGGCCGCCGCTTCCGGCTTCTCGCCATCGTCGAGGATCGCACCCATCACGGCGTTCTCCATCTCCAGCGAGAAGGTGAGATCGGACAGCAGCGCGCCGACATTCGGGCACTCTTCGAGATAGCCCTTGCGCACAGTGGTGTGGACCGTGGCGCCGCCGAAGTCGGGGCCGAAGAAATCGTCGCCGCCGGCGAGATACTGCAGGTCGAAGTTCTTGTTCATCGGATGCGGCGCCCAGCCGAGGAAGACGATCGCGTCTTCGGAGCGGGTGGCGCGGGCGACCTGGCTGAGCATGCCCTGCTCGGAGGATTCCACGATGTCGAAATCGCCGAGATCGAAGGCGTCCTTCTCGATCATGTCGAGGATCAGGCGGTTGCCGTCATTGCCCGGCTCGATGCCGTAGATCTTGCCGTCCAGCTTGTCGGAGAACTTGGCGATGTCGGCGAAGCTCTTGAGCCCCTCGTCGAACAGGTACTGCGGCACCGCCAGCGTGTATTTCGCGCCGGTCAGGTTGGTCTTTACGTCCTCGACCGATCCGTCCTCAAGATAGGGCGCGATGTCGGCCTGCATGGAGGGCATCCAGTTGCCGAGGAAGACGTCGATGTCCTCGTTCTTCATGGAGGCGAAGGTGACCGGCACCGACAGGACCTTGGTGTCGGTGTCGTAGCCGAGGCCCTTGAGGATTTCCGTGGTGACGGCGGTGGTCGCCGTGATGTCCGTCCAGCCGACATCGGAGAAGCGGACCGTCGAACAGGACTCCGCTTCCTGGGCGAGCGCCGGGGTGCCGATGAAAGCGGTACCGAGCATGGCGGCTGCGAACATTCGGGAAAGCTTCATGGGAATCGTCTCCTGGTCGGCAGGCCGGGGACGCTGGGCACGCCCCGCTGCTGCATGAATGTGATGGCGATTGTTATTGCTGCGGTAGCCCGTGAACGCAACAGTTCGCAGGACTTATTGTCGACCGTGGTCAGGTCTCGCACGGCCTCGAACAGCCGGGAATTCCGGGCTTTCGCGCTTGGATGCGGGGCCGCCGCCTGCACGCCGTTCGGGCATTTTCCGCAATGGCGGGCATGTCTCCTCGCAGCATCAACTGTGCGAAATTGGCACGGTCCGTAGCAAAATAGTGACAGCGTCTTGCGGCGACTTGGGTTACAGTCTGGATATTGCGGTATTGGACGGACGGGGAGCCCGCCTTCATCCTCCCTGTTGACGGGCTCGTTCGACACCACAGCCGCGATACCGATCCGAGTGCGGTGTTCCTCCTCCCAACGCCGCCCATCGTGATCATGGAATGAAGAGCCCGGTGCGCCTGCGCCCGGGCTCTTTCCGTTTCAGCCTTCCGGCATCCGCCACGGTCAGCCGGCTTCCTGTCCGGCCGCCGCACCCAAGTGCGGCTTATCGCGGGATAGGAAATCCTGACGCGGACAGGCATTGGCATTGGCGTGTCAGGCTGCCTATGGTCGCCTGCGAGGCAGACGAGACAGGGAGAACCGGGTTTGGCCGAGATCAAAACCGACATCGCCATTGCGCGTGCCGCGGCGAAGAAGCCGATCCGCGAGATCGCAGCCAAGCTGGGCATCGCGGAAGAGGACATCGTCCCCTATGGCCACGACAAGGCGAAGATCTCCGCCCCGTTCATCAAGTCCCTGCAGGATCGGCCGGACGGCAAGCTGATCCTCGTCACCGCGATCAATCCGACGCCGGCCGGCGAGGGCAAGACCACCACCACGGTCGGCCTCGGCGACGGCCTCAACCGGATCGGCAAGCGTGCTGCGATCTGCATCCGCGAAGCCTCGCTCGGTCCCAATTTCGGCATGAAGGGCGGTGCGGCCGGCGGCGGCTATGCGCAGATCGTGCCGATGGAGGACATGAACCTCCACTTCACCGGCGATTTCCACGCCATCACCACTGCCCACAATCTCCTGTCGGCAATGATCGACAACCACATCTACTGGGGCAATGCCCTGGAGATCGACACCCGCCGCGTGACCTGGCGCCGGGTCATGGACATGAACGACCGGGCGCTGCGCGGCATCGTGGCTTCCCTCGGCGGTGTCGCCAACGGATATCCGCGCGAGACCGGCTTCGACATCACCGTCGCCTCCGAGGTCATGGCGATCCTGTGCCTGGCCAAGGACCTTGCGGATCTGGAAAAACGCCTGGGCGCGATCATCGTCGGCTACCGCCGCGACAAGAGCGCGGTCTATGCGCGCGACCTGAAGGCGGACGGCGCCATGGCGGTCCTCCTGAAGGACGCCATGCAGCCCAACCTCGTCCAGACGCTGGAGAACAACCCGGCCTTCGTCCATGGCGGCCCCTTCGCCAACATCGCCCATGGCTGCAATTCGGTGGTCGCCACGACGACGGCGCTGAAACTCGCCGACTATGTGGTGACCGAAGCCGGCTTCGGCGCCGATCTCGGTGCCGAGAAGTTCTTCGACATCAAGTGCCGCAAGGCCGGGCTGAAGCCGGCCGCGACCGTCATCGTCGCCACCGTCCGGGCGCTGAAGATGAATGGCGGCGTCGCCAAGGACGCGCTCGGGATCGAGGATGTCGAAGCGGTCACGCGCGGTTGCGCCAATCTGGGCCGGCATATCGAGAACATCCGTCAGTTCGGCGTGCCGGCGACCGTGGCTATCAATCATTTCGTCACCGACACGGATGCCGAGATCGAAGCCATCAAGGCCTATGTCGCGGAACTTGGCGAGGAGGCCATCGTCTGTCGCCACTGGGCCGACGGCTCGGCCGGTATCGAGGAACTGGCGCACCGGGTCGTGGCGCTGGCCGACAGCGGTGCATCGCAATTCGCGCCGCTCTATCCCGACAAGATGAGCCTGTTCGACAAGATCGAGACCGTGGTCAAGCGCATCTATCGCGGCGCCGAGGCGACCGCCGACAAGAGCGTGCGCGACCAGCTCACCGCCTGGGAGGAGGCGGGCTATGGCGACCTGCCGGTCTGCATGGCCAAGACGCAATATTCCTTCTCCACCGATCCGACTCTGCGCGGCGCCCCGGACGGCCACACCGTCCACATCCGCGAAGTGCGCCTGTCCGCCGGGGCCGGCTTCGTCGTCGCCATCTGCGGGGAGATCATGACCATGCCCGGCCTGCCGTCGAAACCGGCTGCTGAGACCATCCGTCTGAACGCCGACGGCGAGGTCGAGGGGCTGTTCTGATCGCCGACAGGGACAGTCCCGGTCTCGCGATCGTCCGTCACGACAGCGTTGCCGTTCTTCGGATAGGACGGTAGCGCCGCGCGAGCCGGTGCGCCGGCGGCTCGCCCTTTGCGCCCGCCCGCACTATTCTCCGGCCGTCCGCAGTCCAGCCATGAGCCTTGCATGTCCGCCATCTCGCTCGCCGCCGTCACCAAACGCTTCGGCGAGACCGCGGCCGTCGACGACGTCTCCCTCGAGATCCGGGTGGGCGAGTTCGTCGCGCTGCTCGGCGCGTCGGGCTGCGGCAAGACGACCCTGCTTCGCCTGATCGCCGGCTTCGACACGTTGTCCGGCGGTGCGATCCGCTTCGACGGGGCGCTGGTGGCCGGTGACGGCCGGCACGTGCCGCCGGAGGACCGCAATGTCGGCATCGTCTTCCAGTCCTATGCGCTCTGGCCGCATATGAGCGTGGCCGAGAATGTCGGCTATCCGCTGCGGGTGCGCGGCCTGAAGGGAACGGCGCGGGCCGGCAAGGTCGCCGAGGCGTTGGCGGCGGTCGATTTGACCGGTTTCGAGGCGCGGCGTCCCGCCGATCTGTCCGGCGGCCAGCGCCAGCGTGTGGCGCTGGCGCGGTGCCTCGCCATGGATCCGGCAGTGGTGCTGCTCGACGAGCCGCTGGCCAATCTCGACGTTAATCTGCGCGCCTCGATGGAAGACACCTTCCGCGAATTCCACCAGCGCACCGGCGCCACCATGGTCTATGTCACCCATGACCAGGCCGAGGCGATGGCCATGGCCGACCGGGTGGCGGTGATGGAGGCGGGCCGGATTCTGCAGGTCGCCGACCCGGTGACGCTGTATGCCGAGCCGGGCTCGCAGCAGGTGGCCCGGTTCGTCGGCAACGGCCAGATCGTCGATGGCCGCATCCTGCGCGGCCTCGGGCCGGACCGCATCGCCGTCCAGCTTTTCGGCAGCGAGGTGGCGGTGCGGTGCCAGCCGGAGACGATGCCAGCGGCCGGCACCACCGCGCTTTTGTGCCTGCGGCCGGAGCATCTGGAACCGACCGAGGGGGCCGGCTTTGCCGCAACCGTCCGCAAGGCGACCTTCAAGGGCTCGCATGTGATCCTCGATGTGTCGCCTGAGGCGGCGCCCGAGACCGTGCTGCCGGTCTGGGCCCCGCATCTGGCGGCCGTCGGCAGCACGATCCGGGTCAGGGCGAAGGATGGCTGGCTGCTGCCGTCGGGTCACGCCTCTGCGGTGAAGCCGGCACGCGCGGCCTGATCCGGCGGTCGGCCGGTCAGTCGGTCCAGGGCAGGACGCCGCGCGGCAGGCGCCGCGCAAACAGCGCCGTCACGCCCATGATCGCGACAATGGCCACCACCGTGACCACCGCCACTGCCGAGGCCAGCACCGTTGCGCCGGAATCGTCGAGATTGAAGACCACGACGCCGAGCGTCTCGTTGCCCGCCGACCACAACAGCGCCGAGACGGTCAGTTCGTTGAAGCTGGTCATGAAGGTGAGGATCGCGCCCGCCGCCGCGGCCGGCGCGAGCAGCGGGAAGACCACCGTGCGCAGCCGGAACAGATAGCGTGCGCCGGTCATGCGCGCAGCTTCCTCCAATGCCCGGTCCACCTGCTGCACCGCCCCCACGACGGGGCGCAGCGACAGGGTCAGGAAGCGCGCCAGATAGGCGAAGAAGATGATCCAGATCGTGTTGTAGAGGCTGATGCCGAGCACCGGCAGCGGCATGATGAAGATCAGGATCGCGGCGATGCCGAGCACGATGCCGGGCAGGGCGTAGGGCAGTTCCGCCATCATCGCCAGGGCATCCAGAAGCCGGCTCTTGCGCCACACGACGAAGGCCGCGAAGGGCACGCAGACCGCGACGAGGAACAGCGAGGTGCCGGCCGCCAGGAGGAACGAGTTGCGGAAGGCGCGCACGGTGGAATCCTGCCGGAACAGCACCTCGGCGTAGTTGGACAAAGTCACCGTCTGGCCGGTCAGCGGCACGCCATAGGCGGTGACCAGCGAGGTCGCGAGGAGCGCGATCAGCGGCACCACCAGAATGGCGACGATGATCGCCCAGGCGAGCGCCTCGGTCGGTCCGCGCCAGCGGCCGAGGGCATAGCGCAGGGCCTGCGCGGGCGCGCCGACGGTGCGATAGTCGCGCTTGCCGATGACCAGCGCCTGCACCGCGAAGCCCACGAAGGCGAGGGCGCCGACGACGATCGACAGCACCGCGACCTCCGAGATGATCGACGGGCCGAAGCTCGCCAGCCGCTGATAGATCAGGGTCGGCAGAACGGTGTAGCCGGCCGGAATGCCGAGCAGCGCCGGAATGCCGAAATTGCCGACCGCCGAGACGAAGGCGAGGGCGCCGCCGGCGACCAGCGGCGGGGTCATCATCGGCAGGACGATGGTCGCCATCACCCGCAGCCGGCCGGCGCCGCAGGCGCGTGCTGCCTCGATCATCTCGCGCGGCAGGCCGCGCAGGCCGGCGCGCACGGCGAGAAACACCAGCGGCGCATGCTGGATGCCGAGCAGGAGGACGATGCCGCCGGGGCTGTAGATCGGGTTTGGCGAGCCGAGCGGCGGCGCCAGACCGAGTGTGATGAGGAGCGGGCTCGCCGGCCCGAACAATTGTGCCCAGGAGAGCGCCGTCACCTGCGGCGGGATCATCAGCGGCAGCAGGAAGCAGAACACCAGCGCCGCCTTGGCGCGGATATCGGTGAGGGCGACGATCAGCGCGAAGAGCGTGCCGAGAACGAGCGAAATCGCGGTGCCAAGCGTGGCCGTGACCAGCGAGTGCCAGGCCGCCGTCCAGGTGGAACCGGAGGTGAGCACGGTGCGGATATTGGCAAGGTCGGGCGTGCCGCCGGGCGCGAAGGCCTCGACGACCAGCCGCGTGACCGGCAGGACGCTGACGAGGCCGACGAAAACGACGAGAACGGCGAGAGTGATGCTCTCGCCGTTCCAGCGTCTGGCAATGGAAGTGATGGCGGGCAGAGGTCAGCCGCCGAAGAGTTCGGCGAAGCGTTTCTTGTTCGCCTCCTCGTCGGCGAGCGCCTTGGCCGCATCGAAGGGCATCAGCTTGATCGCGTCGCGGGCCGGGAAGCCCGCCGGCGCTTCGATGCCGTCGCGAGCCGGCAGATACCCCTGGCTTGCCGCCAGCTTCTGACCGTCCTCGCTGAGGACGAAATCGACGAAGGCCTTTGCGGCCTCCGGGTTCTGCGCGGTCTTCAGGATCGCGACCGGCTCGGTGACGGCGGAAACGCCTTCCTCGGGGAAGACGAAATTGACCGGCGAACCGTTCGCAGCTTCCCGGATCGGCAGGAAGTCGACGATCACGCCGTACGGCTTCTCGCCGCCGGCCACCGCCTTCAGGACGCCGCCATTGCCGCCGGACGCCGTGGCCCCGTTCTCGGCGAGCGCCGCGACATAGTCCCAACCGAGATCGGGGTTCTGGGTGAGCGTGGCCAGATGCACCAGCGCAGCGCCCGAGGTCAGCGGGCTCGGCATGGTCGTCTGGCCCTGAAGCGCCGGGTCCGCCAGATCCTTCCACGAGGACGGCTTGGTCTCGGCGCGGGTGTTGTTGACGATGCCGGTGGTGATCAGCTTGGTCGAGAAATAGGTCTTGTCGGTGTCGAACAGGCCGTCAGCGAAGCCGGTCGTGTCGGCGTCGGCATGGGGCATCAGCCGGTCGTCGCGCTTCAGGCCTTCCATGGTCACGCTGTCGGCGATGAGCAGCACGTCCGGCTGCGGGTTGCCGGCGGCAAACTCGGCCTGCAGCTTGGCCATGACCTTGGTCGTGCCGTCGCGGACCCATTCCACGTCCACATCGGGGTGCTTCGCCTTGAAGGCGTCGACGGTCGCCTGGGCGTCCTCGTTCGGCTGGCTCGTATAGAGCACCAGCTTGCCGGACTGGGCGAAGGCCGTGCCGGAGAGGAGAATGGCGGCGAGAGTGGCGGCGGCGAAGCCGAGGCTGCGGATCATGGCGGTCTCCTCAGATCGTGTTCGGGGTTCGCTGAAAGGTCGGCGCCCCACGGGCAGGGCGACTACAGCGCCACCCGTGACAGGAAGATGACGGGTGGTCCAGCGGACGGTGTTGCGGCAATCAGCTGCGGGAATCCTCGACGATCATCCGGGCGGCCTTTTCGGCGATCATGATTGTCGGAGAGTTGGTGTTGCCGGAGGTAATGGTCGGCATCACCGACGCGTCCGCGACCCGCAGCCCTTCGATGCCGCGCACCCGCAGCCGTTCGTCGACCACGGCGCCGGTATCGCCGTCCGGGCCCATCTTCGCCGTGCCGACCGGATGGAAGATGGTCGTGCCGAGATCGCCTGCCGCCACCAGCATGTCATCGTCCGACACGACATGGGCGCCCGGCTTGTATTCTTCCGGCTTGTAGGGGGCGAGCGGCGACTGGGCGACGATCCGGCGGGCCCATTTCAGGCTGTCCACCGCGACCTGCCGGTCCTCGTCCGTGGAAAGGTAGTTGGGCGAGATGTCCGGCGTGTCCTCGACCAGAGAGCCGGTCAGATGGACGCTGCCGCGGCTTGTCGGGCGTAGATTGCAGACGCTGGCGGTGAAGGCCGAGAACGGGTGCAGGCCCTTGCCCCAGTCGTCGAGGGAGAGCGGCTGGAAGTGGAATTCCAGATCGGCGGTCGCCCGGTCCGGACGCGACTTGACGAAGGCCCCGACCTGGCTCGGCGCCATGGTCATCGGCCCGCGGCGGCGCAGCGCGTAGTCCGCGCCCATCATCGCCCGGCGGAAGAGGTTCTTGTATTCGCTGTTCAGCGTCTTGATGCCGTCGACCTTGTAGATCGGCCGGATCTGCAGATGGTCCTGCAGATTCTCGCCGACGCCGGGCAGATGCCGGACCGGGGCGATGCCGTGCGGTCGCAGACGGTCGGTGTCGCCGATGCCGGACCGCTCGAGGATCAGCGGCGTACCGACCGCGCCGGCCGACAGCACGATCTCGCCGGTCGCCTTCGCCTCGAAGGTCTGGCTGTCGCGGCGGTATTGCAGCGAGACGGCGCGCCCGTCCTTGACGGTGACCCGGTCGATCATCACCCCTGTCACGATCTTCAGATTGGGCCGCTTCAGGACCGGCTTCAGGAAGCCGCGCGCCGCACTCCAACGTCGCCCGCCCTTCTGGTTGACCTGGAAATAGGCCGAGCCCTCGTTGTCGCCGGTGTTGAAGTCGTCGATCTTGGGCACGCCCGCAGCATGTGCCGCGTCCCGGACCCGGTCGAGAATCTCCCAGCGGATGCGTGGATGCTCGACCCGCCATTCGCCGCCGGCGCCGTGAAACTCGCTCGGACCGTCGGCATGGTCCTCGATCGCCCTGAACAGCGGCAGGACGTCGTCCCAACCCCAGCCTTCGAGGCCGAGCTGGCGCCAATGGTCGTAGTCCGCCGCCTGGCCGCGCATGTAGATCATGGCGTTAATCGCGGACGAGCCGCCGAGGGTCTTGCCGCGCGGATAGGAGAGAGCCCGCCCGTTCAGCCCGGCCTGGGCCGACGTCTTGAACATCCAGTCCGAGCGCGGATTGCCGATGGCGAAGAGATAGCCGACCGGGATGTGGAACCAGATCCAGTTGTCCTTGCCGCCCCCCTCCAGAAGCAACACGCGATTGCGCGGATTGGCGGAGAGCCGGTTGGCGAGGACGCATCCGGCCGAACCGGCCCCGGCGACGATATAGTCGAATTCTTCCATGACCTCGCTCTAGCCGAAACTTTCGGCTTGGGGAATGTCGGCCGGTGCGGTCAATTGCGCGCAGCCGTTGCGGAAGTCGCGCGCTCGCCATCGCGCGAAACCTTCGCGATACCGGCAGCATCTGCCTGCTTCTTAAGCACTCATAGAGGGTTTTCCCATTCACTGAGATGACCGAAAAATAGGCCGTAACGCCATGGCGAAGCTTGTCAGTCTGTTCATCTCCCGTCGCCAGCAGACGATCATCGCGATCGTCGTGGGGAGCTTGATCTTTCTTGTCCTGACCGGAGCGGCCGGTGTGTTCGCGCTGTACGAGGCGCGTCAGTCGATGCGGGCCGAGAGCCGCGTGGCGCTGGCGCCCTACGCCCAGATCCGCCGTAACCTCGACTCGACCTTTGCCGAGCTGGAAAAGCAGGTCACGGCCGCGCCCTGCAGCGCTGAATTCCGGGAACAGCTCCGCCGCGTGGCCTTCCTTCCGGACGGCTTCCACGAGTTCCTCTACGTTGTTGATGGCGCGGCGCTTTGCTCGGCGAGCATCGGGGTGCTCGACACGCCCCTGCAGTTCGGCGAGCCGGACATCCGGGTCGGCGCGGAGACCGTCGTCTGGATGCAGCGCGACCTGTCCTTCTCGGGATTCGAAGGTCTCTTCGGGAGCATCGTTCAGGAAGGCGACTTCGCCATTGTCGTGGGTCAGGACGAAGTGCCGCACGCGGTCCCGCAGTGGATGGAGTTCGAGACCGTTGCAACGGCTTCGAGCGGTCGTCGATGGCACCTCGACGGCGTCGAGGGTGTCTTCGACGCCAACCGCCAAGCCGCCATCGACGGCACCGCGCTGCTGTCCGGCACCGTTCGCAGCATCGATTGCGGCGCCGACGGAATGATCTGCGTGGCCACCCAGGCCTCGCTGACCTCCCTGCTCGCACGCGGAGCGCCCTATGCCGTCGTGGCGCTCCTGTTCGCCGCGTTGCTGTCGGCTGTCCTTGCCATCCAGGCGCGCGCGCTGATCGTCCGGCGCTGGGCCTTCGATGCACGCTTTCGCCGCTATCTCGACGCAGAGACGGTGGTGTGCGGCTACCAGCCGATCATGGAGCTCGCGACCGGCCGCATCGCCGGCTGCGAGGTCTTGGCGCGCTGGCGCGACATCGACGACACCATCGTCTATCCGGACCGCTTCATTCCCCTGGTCGAGCGCTACGGCCTGACCCGGCAGTTCACCCGGATGGTGGTCGAGAAGGCGCACCGCGAACTCTCTGCCGCGATGCCGGCGGGGCTGTTGCTGAAGGTCACGTTCAACGTCTTCCCCCGCGATCTCGACAGTGCCGTGCTCTGCGACATCTTCGGGCCGTTCCTCGCCGAGCCTGAGCGCTTCCGGGTGATCATCGAACTCGTCGAGAGCGACGCTATCGACATGGAGACAGCGCCCCGCGAGATCGAGCGGCTGCGCGACACCGGCATCCGCACCTACATCGACGATTTCGGCAGCGGCTACTCGAACATCCAGAACCTGGCAGCGCTGTCGGTGGACGGGGTCAAGCTGGACCGTGCCTTTGCCATGGCGCCGGCTGACAGCATGATGGCCCGGATGCTGTATCACGCCGTGGAGATGATCCATTCCTCCGGCCGGATGATGGTGGTCGAGGGAATCGAGACGGCCGAACGCCTCGAGGAATTGCGCGCCTTCCGCCCGGCGATCGACTTCGTGCAGGGCTACCACATCTCGCGGCCCCTCGGGATCGAGCCCTTCGCGGGGTTCCTTGCCGACGCAAGCCGTCCGGATCAGCTCATCGCCAAGGCCGCATAGGGGTCCGGAAGATCGCCGGAACCGATCGCGCCGCCGGCTAGCAGCCTTTCCCATTGCCCTTTGGGGCCGGGTCGTCTATCCGATTCCCATGGACACGATGATCTCTGCAAAGAACTGGTGGTGGGCTCGCTGATAGCGGCCGGACCATCACGCATGTGATCAGTACCTCAAGGCCGCCTCGGATCATCCGGCGGCCTTTTTGCTATGTCGCCGGGGGTCCGGGCACGAGACCCGCAACGAGCTTGTCGCAAGACCCGGAGAAGATTCATGGTGACCGAACAGACCGAAGACGGACGGGAACGGTATGTGACCGCCGGAGGCATCGCCATCACCCGCAGCCGGCAGGCCGTGGCGTATGAAGGCGCGATCGAGCCCTATTTCGACTGGCTCGACACGCGCCGCGGGGCGGTCCTGTTCTCCAACTACGAATATCCCGGCCGCTACACGCGCCAGGACGTCGCCTTCGTCGATCCGCCGCTGGTCATCTCGTCGGACAGGCGTGACATGCGCATCGAGGCGCTGAACCCGCGCGGCCGTGTGCTGCTCGGCTTCATAGACGCGGCGCTGGCTGGCAATGACGACATCGCGAGCCGCACGCGTAGCGACGACATCATCGACCTGACCATCGTCGAGCCGACCGCGGCGGTGACGGAGGAAGAGCGTTCGCGCATGCCGAGCGTCTTCTCGGTGCTGCGGACCATCGTGTCGCTGTTCCGCTCCGAAGAGGGGCGCGAGCTCGGCCTCTACGGCGCCTTCGGCTACGATCTCGCCTATCAGTTCGAGCCGGTGCCGGAAGTGCTGGAGCGCGATGCCGAGCGCCGCGACCTGGTGCTGTACCTGCCCGACGAGCTGCTCGAGGTCGACCACTATTCGGCCTCGGCGTTCCGGACCCGCTACGACTTCGCCATGGACGGCGCCTCGACGGAAGGTCTGGAAGGCGGCGGGCCGGATGCGCCCTTCGCGCCCTCGGACCGGATCCCGCCCCGCGGCGACCACAAGCCGGGCGAATATGCCGACCTCGTGCGCTCCGCCAAGGAGAAGTTCATGCGCGGCGATCTCTTCGAGGTCGTGCCCGGGCAGGTCTTCTACGAGCGTGCCGAGCACAGGCCGTCGGAGATCTCGCGCCGGCTCAAGGCGGTGAATCCGTCGCCCTATTCCTTCTTCGTCAATCTCGGGTCGAACGAGTTCCTGATCGGCGCCTCGCCGGAGATGTTCGTGCGGGTCAACGGTCGCCGGGTCGAGACCTGCCCGATCTCCGGCACGATCAAGCGCGGCGACGATGCCATCGCCGATTCCGAGCAGATCCTGAAGCTCCTGAACTCCAAGAAGGACGAGTCGGAGCTGACCATGTGTTCCGACGTCGACCGCAACGACAAGAGCCGGGTCTGCGATCCGGGCTCGGTCCGGGTGATCGGCCGGCGCCAGATCGAGATGTATTCGCGCCTGATCCATACGGTCGATCACATCGAGGGCCGGCTGCGCGACGGCATGGACGCCTTCGACGCCTTCCTTTCCCACGCCTGGGCCGTGACCGTGACCGGCGCGCCGAAGCTGTGGGCCATGCGCTTCATCGAGAACAACGAGAAGAGCCCGCGCGCCTGGTATGGCGGCGCCGTCGGCATGGTGCATTTCAACGGCGACATGAATACCGGCCTGACCCTGCGCACGATCCGTCTGAAGGACGGCATCGCCGAAGTGCGGGCCGGCGCGACGCTGCTCTACGATTCGAACCCCGAGGACGAAGAAGCCGAGACCGAACTGAAGGCCTCGGCTCTGATCGGCGCCATCCGCGAGGCGGGCGCGCCCGATCCGGCCGCCGCCAAGCGCGATTCCGCCAAGGTGGGGGAGGGGCTGCGCATCCTCCTCGTCGATCACGAGGATTCCTTCGTCCATACGCTGGCGAACTATTTCCGCCAGACCGGCGCCGAGGTCTCGACGGTCCGCACGCCGGTGCCGGCCGAGATCTTCGAGCGGATCGCACCGGATCTGGTGGTGCTGTCGCCGGGACCGGGCAATCCGTCCGACTTCGATTGCAAGGGCACCATTGCCCGGGCGCGCGAGCACGGCGCGGCGATCTTCGGCGTCTGCCTCGGTCTCCAGGCCCTGGCCGAAGCCTATGGCGGCACACTGCGGACGCTGCACATGCCGGTGCACGGCAAGCCGTCGCGCATCCGCATTTCCGATCCTGGCATCATCTTCGCCGGCCTGCCGGCAGAGGTCACCGTCGGGCGCTACCACTCGATCTTCGCCGATCCCGTCCGTCTGCCCAAGGACTTCAACGTGACCGCCGAGACGGAGGACGGCATCGTCATGGCCTTCGAGCACCGGACCGAACCGGTCGCGGCCGTGCAGTTTCATCCGGAGAGCATCATGAGCCTGGGCGGCGATGCCGGCATGCGGATGATCGAGAACATCGTCGCGGCACTTCCGCGCCGGGCCCGCGAACAGGCGGCCTGACACGGTGAGCGGCGGGTCGGAGATGGCGGCGGGTGCTGGTGCCCCGCTGGTGAAGCGCATTGCCATGGCGTCGGTCGCCGTGGCGGTGATCGTGCTTGCGATCAAATACGCCGCTTACCGGATGACCGGGTCGGTCGCGCTGTTCTCCGACGCGCTGGAATCCATCGTCAACGTCGTCGCCGGCCTGATCGCGCTCTGGGCGGTCACGCTGAGCTACAAGCCGGCCGACAGCGACCACCCCTTCGGTCACACCAAGGCGGAATATCTGTCCGCGGTGATCGAGGGCGTGCTGATCGTTCTGGCGGCGCTGCTCATCCTGCGCGAGGCATGGCAGGCCTATCTGGTGCCGCGGGCGATGGAGGAGCCGCTGATCGGCATCGCCATCAATGCCGCGGCAACGACCATCAATGCCGTCTGGGCGACCTATCTGATCCGCCAGGGCGCCGCCCGGCGCTCGCCCGCGCTTGCGGCGGACGGGCGCCACATCATGGCGGATGTCGTAACCTCCGTCGGCGTCATCGGCGGCTTGCTGATCGCCACCAGCACCGGCTGGACGATCCTCGATCCGCTAATGGCGGCCCTCGTCGCCCTGAATATCCTGCGCGAAGGGTATCTCGTGGTCATGAGCTCGCTGTCCGGGCTGATGGACCGTGCGATCGACCCGGAGGAGGAGGCCACCGTCCGCGACATCATCTCCTCGCATGCGGATGGAGCGCTCGAAGTTCACGATCTGAAGACACGGCTGGCCGGCCGGGCGATCTTCATCGAGTTTCACATGGTCGTGCCGGAAACCATGACCGTCGGCATTGCCCATGAAATCTGCGATCGCATCGAGGATGCGCTGCAGGTGGCCTTCGACGGGGCCCGGGTGTCGATCCATGTCGAGCCGGAAGGCGAGGCCAAGCAGACGGGCGTACCGGTTCTCTGACCCCGCCGGCTCGCCAAGGCTCTGAGATCAGGGGCAGCCCCTTGAAATCAAACGACGATTGCTTGCCATTTCCCGCCGCAGCGGCAATAGCTGGCGGCGGAAGGGACGCTGGAGTCGTGACGGGTTCGCGGCGCACTGCAACTGGACGGGGATCACCATGGGGGTCGACATCGGCGCGCCGCGCGGCAGGGCCAATCTCGCCGGCCTGAACGGCGTGCAGGCGTTTCTCATCGCCATCTCCTGGCGCGAGAGGCCGGTGCTTCGCTGGGTCTTCGCCATCGTGGCGATCGGGCTCGCCTTCTGGGTCCGCTACGGGCTGGACGAGCAATTGCCGGCCGGCTTCCCGTATCTGTCGTTCTTCCCGGCCGTCATCATCACGACCTTCCTCGCCGGCACGGCGCCGGGAGCGCTGGTCGGTCTCCTTGGCGGCCTGTCGGCCTGGTACTTCTTCATTCCGCCCTTCGATTCCTTCCTGCTCACCGGCGGTTCGCTGCTGGCGCTGGTCTTCTACGTCTTCATCGTGACGGTCGACATCGTGCTGATCCACTGGATGCACGTCGCGCTCGACCGGCTGACCGTCGAGAAGGAGGCGACCGCCCGCTACGCAAACGAGCGCGACCTCCTGTTCCGCGAGCTCCAGCACCGGGTCTCCAACAATCTCGCCGTGGTGTCGGCGCTCTTGAACACCCAGGCGCGCGTGTCCTCCTCCGCCGAGGCGACAGCCGCCCTGCAGCAGGCCTCCGCCCGCATTGGCCTCGTGTCGAAGATCCAGCGCCAGCTCCACGATCCGAGCCGCCAGAGCCTCGACATGGCGCCCTATCTGGCGCAGCTCGGGCCGGACCTCCTGGCGGCATCGGGGGTGACCAACGTCACCTATCTGACCGATGTCGCGCCCACCGAGGTGGATGCCGAGACGGCCGTGCCGCTGGCGCTGATCGTGACCGAACTGATCTCCAACGCGATCGAGCATGGCTGCGCCGACGGCCGGCCGGGCACCATCCGGGTCTCGCTTCGCCGCGAGGACATGGCGGGCACTGCGGGCGAGGGCTGGACCCAGCGGCTGCAGGTCGCCGACGACGGGCCCGGCTGGCCGGACGGCTTTTCCATTGCCGCGTCCCGCAATCTCGGCATGCGCATCGTCGCCTCTCTGACCCAGCAGATCGGCGGACGCTTCGAGACGTCGAACGACGGCGGCGCGGTGGCGACGCTCGTCTTCGAGGCGCGGCCGGCCTTCGCGCAAGCGCCGGCGGACTGAGCGGGCGCCCGCGACTGTTGCATTTTCGGCTTGCCATCGACGGATTTGCGGCTACTCTTCGCCGCATGAACGCGACGCCATCCACTTTCGGCATGATCGCGGCCCAGAGCCGGGCCGGCGATGCCGCGCGTCCGCTCTCGCTTCTACGCCTTCTCCTTCTTAGCTGCGGCCGTCGGACCCGTTGACCTGAAGGGGGCGTCCGGCGGTCGAGCCGGCACTGTGGTCCGACCCGGCCCGCGCGCTCAGCCCCTCTCGCTTTACAAGACGGTTCCAATTGCCGATGACCGGCCAGATGCGCGCGAAGCCGCCGCAGCCGTCATCCGCCCAGCGATCAAGGTGCGAAGACCATGTCCGTTACACCCGCCACCCGTTCGGCCGCAGACGTCCGGCAGGCGCCGCCCGAAACGGCCGAGCGCCGCGGCACGATGCCGTTGGCCTCCCGCAAGTACCAGCCCTATGGCCAGGTCGATCTGCCTGACCGGACATGGCCGTCCAAGACCATCACCGAGCCGCCGATCTGGTGCTCGGTGGACCTGCGCGACGGCAACCAGGCACTGGTCGATCCGATGGGACAGGACCGCAAGGCCCGGTTCTTCGCGCTCCTGAAGGCGATGAACTTCAAGGAGATCGAGATCGGTTTCCCGTCCGCCTCGCAGACCGATTTCGACTTCGTGCGCTGGTGCATCGAGGAGGGCGAGACACCTGACGACGTGTCGCTGCAGGTGCTGGTGCAGTGCCGGCCTGAGCTGATCTCGCGCACCTTCGAGTCGCTGGAGGGGTCGCACCGGCCGATCGTGCATTTCTACAATTCCACCAGCGAATTGCAGCGCCGCGTCGTGTTCCAGAAGGATCGCGCCGGCATTCGCGAGATCGCTACTGACGCCGCCAAGATGGTCGTCGACATGGCGGCCAAAGCCGGCGGCGGCTACCGCTTCCAGTATTCGCCGGAAAGCTTCACCGGGACCGAGCTCGATTTCGCCGTCGAGATCTGCAACGCGGTCGCCGAGATCGTCCAGCCGACGCCGGACAACAAACTGATCCTCAACCTGCCGGCGACGGTCGAGATGTCGACGCCGAACATCCATGCCGACCAGATGGAATGGATGTGCCGCAATCTCGACAATCGTGACAGCCTGATTGTTTCGCTGCATCCCCACAACGACCGCGGCACCGCGGTCGCGGCGACGGAGCTGGGCCTGATGGCCGGGGCGGACCGGGTCGAGGGCACGCTGTTCGGCAATGGCGAGCGCACCGGCAATGTCGATCTCGTCACCCTGGCGCTGAACATGTTCACGCAAGGGGTGGATCCGGGTCTCGACGTCTCCGACATCAACCACATCAAGGAAATCTTCGAGTACTGCAACCAGATGACGATCCACGAGCGTCATCCCTATGTGGGCGAACTGGTCTACACGGCCTTCTCCGGGTCGCATCAGGACGCGATCAACAAGGGCATGAAGGCCCGCAAGGTCGCCAACAAGGAATTGTGGGAAGTCCCGTATCTGCCGATCGATCCGAAGGATGTCGGCCGGTCCTACGAGGCGATCATCCGCATCAACTCGCAGTCGGGCAAGGGCGGCATCGCCTATGTGCTGCAGGCCGATTACGGCCTCAACCTGCCGCGCAACCTGCAGGTGGAGTTCCGCGAGGATATCCAGCACATCACCGACGAGGAAGGCCGCGAGCTGCCGGTCAAGCGCATCTACGAGCGCTTCATCGAGCGTTATGTCGAGCAGCCCGACGGCCGCATCCGCTTCGTCGAACACACCACCCGGCCGAGCGCGAACGTGAAGGGCGAGCGGATCGTCGAGGCGACCATCCTCGACAATGGCGTGGAGACCACGATCGAGGGGATCGGAACCGGGCCGATCGACGGGTTCGTCAACGCCCTCTGCCGCCATCTGGGGCTGGAGTTCTCGGTGTTCGACTATTCGGAACACTCGCTGGGAGCTGGCTCCGATGCGGGCGCCATCTGCTACATGGAAGTGCAGCACGAGGGCGGACGGCTGTTCGGCGTCGGCATGAACAAGAACATCGTCACGGCTTCGCTCGAAGCGCTGGTCGCCGCGGCGAACCGCCTCTTGGCGTCGCGCTGATGGGCGACGCCGAAGCACCGCGCCTGTTTGCCACCGAACAGGGCGGCGAAGCCGGCGGTACAGCGCGGCCCGTCGTGCTGCTGCACGGCTTCGACGGTCGGGCGGCCGTGTGGGAGGCGCTGCAACGGCGCCTCGCCACTCCGCAGCGGCGGATTCTCGCCTTCGACCTGCCGGGCCATGGCCGGTCGCGGGACTATCCCGGCTTCGGTCCGCCCAAAGTGGCGGCGCGGGCGGTGATCGCCGAGATGGCGGCGCGGGGCATCGCCTCCGCCCATTTCGTCGGCCATTCGATGGGCGGCGCCATCGCCTGCCTCGTCAGCCTGTTCGCAACGGACCGCGTGGCCTCGCTGACGCTGCTTGCCCCGGGCGGATTTGGTCCGGAGATCGGCAGCGACCTGATCGCAGCGGTGATGACGGCCGAGGGCGCCGAGGCGGTCCGCACGTCGCTTGGCGCGATGGGCGCCCCGGACTGGCAGCCGGACAGCGAGACGGCCGCCGCGATCGCCGCCGCCCGCACGCCAGAGGACCGCGCCGCGGTCGCGCAGATGTTCGATCTCCTGTTCACGGCCAGGGATGGCGGCGGGGGCGGGACGCAGGGCGTTCTGCCGCTCGAGACCATCGCGGCGAGCGGCGTGCCGATCTCGCTCGTGTGGGGTACGGAGGATCCGGTCACGCCGTTTGCGCAGGGCGCCGAGGCGCCGCCAGGCTTCGCCGTGACCGCGCTGACCGGACACGGCCACATGCTGATGCTGGAGGCGGAAGACGCCTGCGAGAGCGCGATTCTGGCGTCGATCGAGCGGGTCGATGGCGCCTGAGCCGGAGCGTCACGCAGTTTCTTCCAATCGCGATTCCGAATATGATAAACCCCCAGTTAACGAATTGGATTCGAGGCGACGATCGATGGGCGAAGGCAAGGACAATGTCGCGACCCTGATGGGGACGAAGCGACTGGCCGATGCCGTGCGACAGGCCAAGATCGCTGCTGCGCAGCGCTCGGACGTCGTCGTCGATGTCCGCGAGGCCGATCGCGCGCGGCTCGAAATCCTGCAGGAAGAGCTGCAGCCGCTGATCGACGAACTGCCGGCGGGCGAGGACATGTTCGACTTCACCCTGTCGGGCGGCGCCCATGCGCGGCTGTGGATCGACGGCACCGCCAACGTCGTCATGGCCCGCGACCGGCGCACCTATCGGCTCGTCCGTGAAACGCGCCTCGGCCGGGTGACGCTGGTCGAATCCACCGAAGCGCGGATCATTGCCGATCGGGTGACGGACTACGTCGCCGAGCGGATCGTGGAGCGCGACAAGGCTTTCGCGGTCAACGACGAGCTGAACGAGCGGATCGCCAAGCCGGCGCATCCGGTTCGCCGCACCAACGAGGCGCCGCTGCGCCAGCCGGAGCCGCAGCGCTCGCGTTCGACCGAGTTCGTCATCGCGGCCGTCTGGCTGATGATCGGCGTCGTCGTCGGCGCCGGCCTGTTGCTGGCGATTTCGTCCTATCTCGGCGTCTCCGTCGGCTGATCAGGCCGCCGGCCGCGAATCCTCGCGCGAGGTCGTGTTGACGGCGCGCCCGTCGGTCAGCAGTTCGCGCTGGCGTACCCAGCCGATGCCCGGACGCTCTTCACGGGCGCCGCGTTCGCGCTGGATCAGCGACCATTTTCCCGGCTCGCCGTCGATCTCGAACAGATTGTAGCGCGAGGCCGGATGCGAGCTGCCGGGGGCCTGGCTCGCCGACGGCACGCCGACCACAGGCACCATGCCCTGCGGCCCCTTCAGCCAATGCAGCGTATCGAGATGGGTGTGGCCGTGCAGCACGAGCTCGGCGCCCATCTCGTGGATCACCTTCGAGAAGAACTGCTTGCCGATCAACCGTTTGTGCCACGCCGTCGAGCCGGAGATCGGCGGATGGTGGATCAGCACCACGCGAAACTGGCCATGCGCGCCGGCGTGCTCGAGCTGCTTGGCCAGCGCCATCGCCTGGCGCCGGCGGAACGTGCCGGTGGCGAAGAACGGCGCCGTCGCTTCGGCGGTCGAGACGCCGAAGATCGCGACGGGACCACGGACCCGCACATAGGGGAACGAGTTGCCGATGGCGTTCAGCGGATTGTCGCCAATCATGTACTCGTACCATTCCCGGTAGGACCGCTTCAGCGCGCCGGGGACATAGGCGTCGTGATTGCCTGGCACCACGGAGACGTCGTGCGGCTTGCCGAGTTCCTCGAGCCAGATGCGAGCCGCCATGGTCTCGACCTTGGTCGCCAGATTGACGAGGTCGCCGGTGACGGCGATGTGGTCCGGTGCTTCCTGCTGCAGGTCCTGGATGAGGTTGGCGAGCGTGTCGCCGAACATCACCCTGCGGCGATTGCGATGCCAGTTGACGTAGCCGGTCACACGCTTCGACGCGAGTTCGCGGATCGACAATTCAGGCAATGGACCGAGATGGATATCGGAGAGATGGGCAAGACGAAACATGCCTGTCATCCTAGGTGAGGAGAGACGGATTGCTAGGGTTGGCGAACGAAGGACGGCGATGCGTTTCGAGAAACTGATGGTACGCATCCTGCACGGCGTGCATGTGGTGGCCCGGCCCATGACCCTCGGCGTCCGCGGTTTCGTCTTCGATGACGCGGGGCGGATCTGCCTCGTGCGGCACACCTATGTCTCCGGCTGGTACCTGCCCGGCGGCGGGGTCGATCCCGGTGAGACGGCGGCCGAGGCGATGACGCGCGAGGTGCGAGAGGAGGCGGGGATCGTGCTTCTGGACGAGCCGGAGCTGGTCTCGGCCCATTTCAACCGCAATGCCTCCAACCGCGACCACGTGCTGCTCTATCGCTGCGGCGCGTTCCGGCGCGAGGCGAACCACAAGCCGGGCGCCGAGATCGCCGAGATGGGGTTCTTCGCGCCAGGCGAGCTGCCGGATGGCACCACCAACGCAACCCGGCGCCGTCTCGCCGAACTGGCCGGCGAGACGGCGCGCGATCCCTATTGGTGAACGGCCAGCCGCTCGCGCCCATGCGGCACGGTGAGATCCTGCTTCGGACCGACGGGGATGATGCCGGTCGGATTGATCGTTGCATGGCTGGAATAGTAGTGGCCCTTGATATGGTCGAAATCGACCGTCTCGGCCACACCCGGAACCTGATAGAGTTCAAGCATGTATTTGAAGAGGTTCGGGTAGTCCCTGATCTGCTGAAGATTGCATTTGAAATGCCCGAAATAGACCGGGTCGAAGCGGATCAGCGTCGTGAACAACCGCCAGTCCGCCTCGGTCGGTGCGGCGCTGGCGACGAGGTAGCGCTGCTTCGACAGCAACGCCTCGAGCCGGTCGAGCGCATCGAACAACTGTTCGAAGGGCTTCTCGTAAGCCCGCTGCGTCGTCGCGAAACCGCATTTATAGACGCCGTTGTTGACGTGGTCGTAGACATCCGCGTTGATCGCGTCGATGTCGTCGCGCAGATCGTCGGGTGACAGGTCGACCGAGGCGTCGCCATAGGCGTCGAAGCCGCGGTTCAGGATGCGCAGAATTTCCGAGGATTCATTGTTGACGATGGTCCCGGTCTGCTTGTCCCAGAGG
Organism: Aurantimonas sp. DM33-3; assembly: GCF_014334315.1. Taxonomy (NCBI): domain Bacteria; kingdom Pseudomonadati; phylum Pseudomonadota; class Alphaproteobacteria; order Hyphomicrobiales; family Aurantimonadaceae; genus Aurantimonas; species Aurantimonas sp. DM33-3. Next base: position 32,357 of record NZ_JACSGS010000004.1, read on the forward strand.
ACCGGCACGGTCACCCGCCCGGTGTAGTGCGGGTCGGCTTCGAGGTAGATTTCATAGAGCCGCTTCTTGCCGAAGATCGGATCGGGAATTGCCCCGGGACGGTCGGAAAAGACCCAGCCTTCCTCGCCCATGTGGTAATCGACCACCGACAGGGAGATGACGTCCTCCAGCTTCTTCAGCTTGCGGGCGATCAGCGTGCGGTGGGCCCAAGGGCAGGCGAGGGAGACGTAGAGATGGTAGCGGCCGGGCTCGGCCTTGTAGCCGGTCTGGCCGTCCGGGCCGGGCGATCCGTCGGCGGTGATCCAGTCGCGAAAGCTCGTGGTCGAGCGCTGGAAGCTGCCGCCGGTCGATTTCGTATCGTACCATTTGTCCTGCCACTGGCCGTCTACGAGCAATCCCATTGGCGATCTCCTTCGGTTCGGGTTCGTCAGACTAACCGAAGTGGCCCCGGCGCGTTCCTGTGGCAGCCGCGACGCAGCGTCAACGCTCCGGCACCGATCGGCCGGAGGGGCCCGGCTGGACCTTGCCGGATCGCAGTGCTAACCGGATTGCCGGACTTGAGGAGTGCTCCGATGATCATCCGCCGACGACGACACAGGATCTGCGCGCACGCGCACTGACCGTCGTCGTTTGCCGGTATCCCGATCAGCCGATGGGAGCCCAGCGAGCGGCGCTGACGCCCGCCCGACCTGGAATGCCCCTCATGCTTGCCCTTTCCGACGTCCGGTATCTGCCGGAACATCCTGATCACCATGCCGCCATCGATGCCATTGCCGCAGAGGCGTTCGGCCCCGGTCGCTTCACCCGCGCCGCCGAGCGTGTTCGCGAGATGGCCCGCCATGCGCCGGCGCTCTCCTTCGTCGCCGAGCACGGTGGGGCGATCATCGGTTCGGTCCGGCTGACCCCGATCGCGATCGGTAACGCGCCGTCGCTGATGCTGGGGCCGCTCGCGGTCCGGCCGGCCTTCAAGAACCGTGGCGTCGGCAAGGCGCTGATGCAGCGCGCCGCTACGGCTGCCCGCGAGGCCGGCGAGAACTCGATCATCCTCGTCGGCGATCCGCCCTATTACGCGCCGCTCGGCTATCGACCCTTGCCGCGCGGCTCGGTGATCATGCCGGGCCCCGTCGATCTGGCCCGGCTCCTTGGCCTGGAGCTCGTCGACGGTGCGCTCGGCGGGGTGACGGGACATGTCGGCGCGCGGCGCCTCTTAGCGCTGTCCGGCAGGCTCGATGAACCACAGGCAAGCGCCGGATTGCGCCGAGCGGCAATCCGTCCTAAAATTCCGTAGGGGAATGCGGAAGGTTCGACGCAATGCCCGCCATGATCGACATAGTCGCGATATTGGTGACGATCCTGGCACCGCTGGTGCCGGCGATCCTGCTCTACAGGTCCGTCCCGTCCACCGGACAGGCGAGTGGCGCGCTGGCCGGCGTGAATTTCAAGCTCGGCGGCGCTGTCGCCGGCTATGTCGTGATCTTCCTCATCGCGATCCTGTTCCTGAAACCCCTGACGATCAGCTCGCCCCGCTACGAGATCGTCAAGATGCAGGGCACGGTCGAGATCGGCGGCGTCGCCGAGAACGAGCTCGACATGCGATCCTTCCGGATGAGTATCAGTCCGCGGCAATGGGGACAGGAAGGCACGGTCGGCCCCCAGTTGGTGCGGTGGACGGCGTCGGTTCCCAGGAAGATCAACCCCGACGGCAAATCCCCCTGGTTTTTCGACTATTTCGTCGTCTCCTACGATGGGCACCAGAGCAAGATGATCCCGGTCAATGGCGGGACCCTGCTGAGCGGGATCGACACGATCGACTACGGCAAGCAGGTCCTCGAGCCCGTGCGCCGGGGAAGAGCATCGGAGATCATCCTCAGCGAAGCGGGAGGCCGCGCGGATGATTGAGACCAGGACTTCTCGATCAGCGATTGCGCTGTGCCTGGCGCTTCCCGCCCTGGCGATCGCGCTCGCGATGAAACCCGTTCATGCCGGCGGCCTGTTCGGCGATCTGGTGGCGAGCGAGGCCGCCAATACCGGCGACGACGCATCCCCCAGGGCGCCGAGAAGCCGCGCAGGCAGGGAGAAGGCGCTGGCCGATCAGCTCATCAGCCTCTGTTCGGAGCCGGACACCTGCATGCAGGCCGTGACGAACGATTCCGGCTACTTCCAGTTCGATGACGTTCCGCCCGGAACCTACACCCTTGAGACCCTGGGGTCGGACGGGAGCGTTGTCAGCGGAAGCGTCGACGTCGAGGCGGACTCGATGCAAGGGTTGAAGATCGTGACCCCGTCTGCCGCCTCGAAGAGGTGAGAGACCGCGAAACGGGATCGCGGTGATCGCCGAGTGCGTTCGTCTCCCAAGCCGAAGGCGCGATCGGGGATCTGCCAGCGGCGCCATGCTCTGACATGTCCGCAAACCGCTTCGAGGAAGGCCACCGTCCGACCCGACGATTGCCCGTCGACTGCCTCCCCGCCGCGTGATCCGCGTACCGCCGGCCTCGGTTCACGCAGCCGCGTGTTCGGCGCGCGGTTCCAGCTTCTGCGGTTTGCCGTAGAGGCCGATATTGGCGTCGCCCCGCTGCTTCAGCGATCGCAGGATCGGCTCCATGCTGCGGCCGAGCGGCGTCAGGCTGTATTCGACCTTCGGCGGCACCTGCGCATAGACCTTGCGGTCGATGAGGCCGTCTTCCTCCATCTCCCGCAGCTGGTTCGTCAGCGTCCGCGGCGTGATGCTGACGAGATGCCGCTTCAGTTCGCCGAACCGCAACGTCCCGTCCAGCAGATGGAACAGGATCACCGACTTCCACTTGCCGTCGATCAGCCCGATGGCCGCCTCGACGGAGCAGCCGGGCGTGCAGTCGAACCGGGAATGCCGGATCTTCGCCATGGTGGTATCCTTCTTGATACTAGTGGCGTCATTTGTGCGTATTGCTCTCATGCGAGCATAGGAACATCTTCGGCCCTGTTCAATCGGATGGTGTGACGGAGCAGGATGATGGAAGCGATTGCGTACAAGAATGCCGGAACGATCGATCGGCCGGACGCGCTGGTCGACGTGGAACTCGACCGCCCCGTTCCGGCCGGCCGCGATCTTCTCGTCGAGGTGCGTGCGATCTCGGTCAATCCGGTCGACCACAAGATCCGGGCAAATGTCGATCCGGACGGCGCGTGGAAGGTGCTGGGCTGGGACGCGGTGGGCCGTGTCGTCGAGGCCGGCGAATCCGTCGAGGGCTTCAAGGTCGGCGACGACGTCTACTATGCCGGATCGCTGGTGCGTCCCGGGGCCAACAGCCAGTTCCATCTCGTCGACGAGCGCATCGTCGGACACAAGCCGACCTCGCTCTCCGACGCCGAAGCGGCGGCGCTGCCGCTGACCGCGATCACGGCGTGGGAAATGCTGTTCGACCGGTTCGACCTGACCCGGCCGGTGCCGGGTTCGGCGAACGCCATCCTGATCATCGGCGGCGCCGGCGGTGTCGCGTCGATCGCCATTCAGCTGGTTCGGGCCCTGACCGACATGACGGTCATCGCCACGGCCTCGCGTCCCGAAACCCGCGACTGGGTCATGGATCTCGGCGCGCACCACGTCATCGATCACAGCAAGTCGCTGGCCGACGAGATCAGGGCCCTCGGCATCGGTGCGCCCGGCTTCGTCTTCTCGACCAACGGAACCGCCGACAATCTGGACGCGATCGCCGAGCTGATCGCGCCGCAGGGACATTTCGGCCTGATCGACGACCCCGAGGCCCTGAATGTCTCGGCGTTCAAGCAGAAATCCGTCTCCACCCACTGGGAGTTCATGTTCACGCGATCGATGTTCGAGACCGCCGACATGAACGAACAGGGCAAGCTGCTCGACAAGGTCGCCGAGCTGATCGACACCGGCAAGGTCCGCACGACGCTGGGCGAGGTGATGACGCCGATCAATGCCGAGACCCTGAAGGAAGCACACCGCAAGTCCGAAACCGGCCGGGCCAAGGGCAAGATCGTCCTCGAAGGCTTCTGACCGATTCGATTTAGATCGGCGGTCTCCCCGTCAGCGATCGCCCCGACCGGTCGGTTCACGTCTTCCGGTCGGGGCAGATTGGTCCATTACCCACGCGAATGCAGCGCTCGCACGATCGGGCCGTTCAGTGCACAGCCGGCTTTTGTCAGAAGCCGCGTTCGATGGCGGTGAGCAGGCGGAAGCGCAGCTTGCCGCCGCCGTTCAGCGAGATCACGAACCGCACGTCGCCGTGCCCTGCGGTCCTGGCGAAGCCCGCCAGCGTGCTGACGCCCGAGAAGGTGCCGGTCTTGTAGCGGGAGCCGGCGCGGGTCTTGCGCAGGAGCTCGGCGTGAGGGGCGAAATGGCCCAGCACGCGGGCAAGGCCGCGCGCCGTGAAGCTATTGTCGCGGCTGATGCCCGAGCCTTCCACCAGTTGCATCGCGTCGGGTACGTTATGCGCGGCGAAGATCTCGCGCGCGACACGGATCGATTTCTCGAGGCTGACCGGGCCGCCCTCGCGATGCGCGCCGATCTCCAGAAAGACCTGGTTGGCGATGTAGTTGTTCGAGCCGATCAGCATTTGCCGCAGGATTTCAGCAAGATCGCGCGACTGCTCGTGCACATAGACCGGTGTCATCCCGGCGGGGGCCGGCCCGAGCGATATGTCGCCCTCGATACTGCCGCCGGACCGCTCGATGAAGGCGGCAAGCAGCTCGCCGGCATAGCGGATGCCGATGCTCGGATCTTCCTGGGTCAGGCTGATCCGGCTGCGGCCGTTGGGGCCGCGCGCACGGAACTGGCTGATGGCGAGGGGCGTGATCGGCGTCTGCTCCTCGGCGGACCGGACCGTCTGGCCGTTGCGACGGGCGTTGATCGTGTTGAAGTTGACGGCGAGGGCCGAATTCAGCGCATCATAGGCTTCGTCGGTGGCCTCGATCCCCGGAATGCTAAGCTCGGCGGGATAGTAGCTCGCATCGACCACGATGCCGGTGAAGGACTCCGTGCCGGTTTCCTCGAGGAGCTTCGGCGCGAGCACGGCGAGTTCCTCGGAGACCAGGAACGGGTCGCCGCCGCCGCGCACATACAGGACCCTGTCGTCGCCGAGATAGAACTGCGTCTTGAAGCGGTAGTCGCCGCCAAGAACCTCCATCGCCAGCCACGCCGTGACGAGTTTGGCGACCGACGCAGGGACGAAGGGCTTGTCGGCGTTCTGGGCGAGCAGCTCGTTGCCGTCTTCGTCCAGCACGAACACCAGCCCGGACGGCGCGAGGGACGCGACCCTGTCCTTGACGTCAGCGGCGGTCTGGACTTGCAGCAGAAGCACCGCGAAGACCGTGGCAAGCAGGCGAGACCACATGGCGGCTCCAGCATGTTCGGCGTGTCGACGTGTTCCTCACACTAGAGGTGCCGATGCGTTAGGCAAGGCTCTCGACAGAGGCGCCAGTCTTACCGCCCTTCGCGATACCAGGTCGCCGACAGCGCCATGAGCAGCACGGCAAGGCCAAGGAAGCCGGCGAAGAGAGGCGTGCGGTCGACGCCGCGCAGCACCGTCTCGTCGGTGGTCTTCAGGCCGATCCAGTCGCGACCGTCGGCATTGGCGCGGCCGCTGACCGGCACGACCCGCGGGAATGATAATTCGCCGTCACCGTCGGCCACCCGGCGCACGCTGCCGCGGGTGGCATCCGAAAGCGGCTGCAGCTTGTCGCCGGTGGAGATGGCTTCGCGATATTCGCGCGGATTGACCGGACCGACATTGGCCAGCGCCCGCAGATCGTCGTTGGCCGCCTGGAACAGTCCGAGTTCTTCGGTCTCCAGCACGCCTTCGTAGCGGCCGGCACCCACCTCGTTCAGCGGCAGCGTCACCGCTCCGCCCGATGGCGTCAGGACGGTGGCAGGGCCGGGGGCATCGCCAATGGTCTGGCGCGTGACGACGAGGTCGGAACCGCGGGCCTCGGCGTCCAGCGCTTCTTCCTCCAGTTCCGGCTCCTTCATCAGCCAATGGGCGAGACGGCGGAACAGGGCGACATGCGGACCGCCGCCTTCGAAGCCGCGCGACCACAGCCATTCCTGATCGGACAGGAGAAGCGCGATGCGGCCTTCGCCGACCCGGTCCAGCACCAGGAGCGGCTTGCCGTCCGGCCCGTCCATCACGGTTTCGCCCTCCGGCTCGCTGACGTCGATCGAGCGGAACCAGCGGCTCCAGTCCGGCGGCTCGCTGGCCGAGCCGGGCAGGTTGCGCGTCACCGGATGCTTGCGGCCGATCTCCGAGATCTGCGGCCGGAAGGCACTCTGTTCGATGTCGCCCGTGGGCAGGGCCGGCAGGATCGATTGCAGCGGCGTGCGGGCGACGCTCTCCTGGCTGGCATATTCCGGGCCGGAGGCGATCAGCATCGCGCCGCCATTCTGCACATACTGGGCGATGTAGTCGAAATAGAGCGACGGCAGCACGCCGCGCTCCTGATAGCGGTCGAAGATGATCAGGTCGAAATCGTCGATCTTCTCGACGAAGAGCTCGCGCGTCGGGAAGGCGATGAGCGACAGCTGGTCGATCGGCGTGCCGTCCTGCTTTTCCGGCGGCCGCAGGATGGTGAAATGCACCAGATCGACGGCGGCGTCGGATTTCAGGAGATTGCGCCAGGTCCGTTCGCCGGCATGGGGTTCGCCCGAGACCAGCAGCACGCGCAGGTTCTCCCGGATACCGTCGACCACCGCGATCGCGCGGTTATTGACGGGGGTGATCTCGTTCGGGTCACGGGCGGCAACGAGTTCGAGGATGTTCTTGCCGGCGCGCGGCAGCTGGAAGACGAACTCCCCATCGCCGCCGGGGCGCACGCTCTCGCGGGAGATCAGGTCGCCATTCAGGAAGACCTGCACCTCGACCGGCCGGTCGGAAGCGGCCGGGCCGTCTTCCAGGACGCGGTAGCGCAGCCTCTGGTCCTCGTCGACCAGGCCGAAGCGCGGGCTGGTGGTAATCTCGATGCGCCGGTCGAATTCGTCCGGCTGACCGGTGATCAGACCATGCACCGGCGCGTCGAAGCCGAGTGCCTGGGCTTCGGCCGGAATGTCGTGGATCTGGCCGTCCGTCACCATGATGGCGCCGGCAACGCGGGCCGGCGCGACATCCTTGAGCGCGCCGGAGAGAGCGCCGAACAGGGCCGTGGTGGCGCCGTCGGTGGGTGAGGCGCCGGAGCGGGCCTCGACGGTGCGCACTTCGAATTCGGGATAGCGGGCAAGGCCCTCCTTCAGCGCCGCTTCCGTAGCGTCGGCCTGGGCGTTGCGCTCGCCTATGGTCTGGCTCTGGCTGCGGTCGACCACGAGGGCGACGACGCTCTTCAGCGGATCACGCTCTTCCTGCAGCACCACCGGATTCATGATCGCGAGCAGCAGCGCCGCAATGGCGAGGATGCGCACCAGCGCGCCGCGGATGCGCGCAACCACCAGCGCCAGCGCGAGCAGCACCGCCGGGACCGCGAGCAGGGCGATCACCGTCCAGGAAAAGAACGGCGCGAAATCGACCGACCAGTTCATTGGCCCAGCCTTTCCAGGAGCGCCGGCACATGCACCTGATCGGCCTTGTAGTTGCCGGTCAGCACGTACATCACGATGTTCACGCCCGCCCTATAGGCATATTCGCGCTGCGCGGGATCGGCGGAATCCGTCGGGAACAGGAACAGGCCCTGGCTGTCGACCGCCCAGGCGCTGGCGAAATCGTTCGATGTGATCATGATCGAGGAGACGCCGTCACCGCCGCGCGCCGGCCGCGCGCCGCCTTCGCCGTCGCGCACCAGCGATTCCACCCAGAGCTGGGAGCCGGTGTGGCGGCCGGGAAAGTCGTCCAGCATGTAGAAGGCCTTGGTCAGGACGTGGTCGGTCGGCACCGGGTCCAGCGGCGGCACGTCGAGATCGGCGAGGATCTCGCGCAGCCGGCGCTGTCCTGCCGAGACGTTGCCGCCGGACAGGCCGGAGATCGGATCGTCGGCCACGTCGAACAGCACCGTGCCTCCCTGCTTCATGTAGGCATCCATGCGCCCGATTGCGGTTTCGCTCGGCATCGGTGCACTGGCGTCGATCGGCCAGTAGATGATCGGGAAGAAGGCGAGTTCGTCGGTGGCGATGTCGACGCCCATCGGCTCGCCTGGCTCCAGCGCCGTCTTGGCGGTGATGAATTGCGACAGGCCGGACAGGCCCTGGCGCGAGATCTCGTCGGTCGCTTCGTCGCCGGTCAGCACATAGGCCAGATGCGTCGTCTCCGTCGCCCGGATCGCCCGTTCGACATCGACGTCGTCGTCCGCTGCCGGCTGACCGGATTGCGTCGGTGCCGGCTCCTGTGCGCGGGCATCCGGGACCGTGGCGACCAGTCCGATCACCGCAATCGCGAGGATCGAAGGGAGCGCGCCGGCACGGCCGCGCGAAAAGCTGTTGCCGATGCGGGTCGCCGCACCGTTCAGCCAGAGCAGGGCCAGCGCGTCGAGCGCGAAGAGGACAAGGGCGGCGGCAAACAGCCAGGGCGCCAGATCGACGGCATTCTCGCCGCCATAGCCGCGCGCCTCGACCGGCGCACCGAGATCCAGCGCAGGCAGCGGCTGCAATTCGGCGTCCGCCGGCAGGAGGTTGTGGGCGAGATAGCCTTCCTCGCTGCCATAGAGGCCCGGCGGGTTTTCGCGTGTCACCGGCTGGTCGCCATTGGCGACGGGCTGCAGCGGCTGGACGTCGGCTCCGGGGCTGGTAAGGCGGCCCTGACCGTCGAGCACGCGATAGGGCGGCAGGCTGTCGGCGGCGGTGCGGCCTTCGCTGGGGCCGGCACCCGCCCGCGACAGCGTCACGATCCGCCGCAGCATTTCCACGAAGGCACCGGAGATCGGCAGGTTCGACCAGGTCGCCTCGGCGGTGACGTGGAAGAGGACGATGGTGCCGGCCCCCACCGTCTCGGCGGTCACAAGCGGGGTACCGTCGGCAAGGCTCGCCCATGTCCGCTCGGACAAATCCGCCGCCGGCTCGGCGAGGATCTGGCGGGTCACGGTGACGTCTTCCGGCACGGCGATCCCGGCAAAGGGTTCGTCGTCGGGCATCGGCGCGATCTTCTGGGGCTCGGACCAAGACATGGCGCCGCCGAGCTGGCGTTCGCCCGTACGCAGGCGCACCGGCACCAGCGTGTCGTCGCCCGGCGCGGCGGCGAGGCGCGGGCCGGCAAAGCGCAGGAGATAGCCGCCATCCTCGACGAAGCCCTGCAGCGCCTCGCGGGCATTGTCGGGCAGAATGCCGATATCGGCAAGGACGATGACCGAGGGCCGCCGCGCGATCAGCGCCGGGATGGCCTCGGAGAGATTGGCGCTCTGCGGTCGCACGAGATCGGCAAAGGGCTCCAGCGCCCGGGTGATGTAGTAGAGCGGCGACAGCAGCGGCTGGGCGAGGTCAGAGGATTCGCCCGAGACCAGCGCGACCCGGCGGCGCCGGAAGCTGTCGTCGACCAGCCGAACCGCGCCGGCGGTCTCGGCGCCCTCGACCTCCAGCCGCGCGATGTCGTTGCGCAGTTCCACGGGGATCGCGAAGCGGGCTTCGGCACTGGCCGACCCGGCTGCGAAATCGAGGGACGTGCGACCGATCTCGCGCTCCTGCGCGTCGATCGCGCGAACGGCAAAGCTACGCGGTTCGGCCACCCCGGGGCGGACAGCCTGCACGACCAGCGCTTCCGTCGAATTGTCGGCGCCCGTGAGGCCGACGAGACCGCCAACCTCCGGCGCATAGACGATGGCCTGCGACGGGGCGAGGGCGGCAAGGCTGCGGCTGGCAGCGTCGGTTCCCTCGGCATCGAGACCGTCGGCGACGAAGGCCAGCGAGCCGACGCGGTTGCCCGCAAGCGCGGTCGCGATACGCTCGGCTGCGGCTGCCCGGTCGGTGGGGATGGGGCGCGGTGAAGCCGCGGCGAGGCGCTCCAGCGCGGCGTTGGCTTCGACGGGGGTCGCGTCGTCGGACTGGCCCTCGGCCGTGAAGGCGAGGGAGACAGGGCGCCCAGCTTCGCCGGCTTCGCGGATCAGCCCTTCGGCAGCCGTCCGCCGCACATCGAAATCGCCGCCGCTGGCCCAGCCATTGTCGACCAGCAGCGCCAACGGCCCGGTGCCGGTCAACTGGCCCTCGCGCGGATTGAGGGTCGGGGCGGCCAAGGCGAAGATGATCAGCGCGGCGAGCAGCAGGCGCAGCAACGTCAGCCACCATGGGCTCTTCGACGGCGTCTCCTCGCGCTTGAGCACCCGTTCGAGGATGCGCAGCGGCGGAAAGGTCTCCATCTGCGGCCGCGGCGGCGTCAGCTTCAAGAGCCACCAGATCGCCGGCAGTGCCAGAAGCCCGAACAGCACCAGTGGCGCACCGAACGAAAGGGCGAGCCCGCCGATCAAGCCGAGGCTCCCGCTACGCGCGGCGCGACGGCCTGCGGTGCGCCGCTCAGCCGCCCGTGGACGGCCACCAGGGCTTCGGAGGCCAGATGGTCGGTGCGGTGGGGTATGAAGCTCCAGCCAAGGCGGCGGCAATGCTCGGCGATGTGCTCGCGGCGCGCCCGGTAGACGGTGGCGTATTCCTCGCGCAGGGTCTCGGCACGTCCTGCCGTCAGCGTCGCGCCGGTCTCGGGATCGCGGAATTCGGTCCGGCCGGCATAGGGAAACATCTCCTCCGCCGGATCGGAGATCATCACGATGTGGCCGCGAATGCCGCGCCGGCCGAGCTGGTCGATGCGCGCCACCACCTCGTCGACCGGATCGAGAAGATCGCTGACGATGACCAGTTCGGTGAAACGCTTGAGCCGGTCGTCCGGCGGGAAGGGATCGTCGGGTCGCCGGGAGAGCAGCGCACCTGCGATCCGCTCGGCGGCATTGCGCGCGGAGATCGGATCGACGACGCCGGGATAGCCGATGCGCTCGCCCGAGCGCGACAGGATCTCGGCAAGGGCCAGGACGATGACCAATGCGCGCGATTCCTTGGAGACCTGGGCGGCACTCGACATGAAGCGCATGGACGGCGACGGGTCGGCCCACAGCCACACGGTCTGGGCAGCTTCCCACTCGCGGTCGCGCAGATAGACATGGTCGTCGCGGGCCGAGCGGCGCCAGTCGATGCGCGAGACCGGCTCGCCTTGCACGAAGGGCCGGAACTGCCAGAAATTCTCGCCGACGCCGCGCCGCCGACGGCCGTGCCAGCCGGCGATGACCGTCGACACCACGCGCCGTGCCTCGACCAGAAGGTCGGGCATCAAAGCGGCACGCTGACGCGAACGGGCCAGCGCGTCCGGTGCGGCGGTGAGGTCGACGGTGGAGCCGATCGGCATGCTGGACCCTGACCCTACGCCGCGTCGCGCTTCAGCGCGCCGATGACGTCGCGGACATTCATGCCCTCGGCGCGGGCCGAGAAGTTCAGCGCCATGCGATGTTGCAGGATCGGCTCGGCCAGCGCCATCACGTCGTCCACCGACGGTGCGAAGCGCCCGTCGTAGAGAGCGCGGGCGCGCACGCAGGTCATCAGCGCCTGGCTGGCGCGCGGGCCGGGACCCCAGGCGATGTGGGCGTCGGCCTCCTTGTGGCCGTTGCCCGGCCGGGCTGATCGCACCAGCCGGAGGATCGCGTCGACGACGTTCTCGGCGACCGGCATGCGGCGCACCAGCGTCTGGATCTCGCGCAGGCGGTCCGACGTCATCACCGGCTCGGCGACCTGATCGGCGCCGCCCGTGGTCTCCAGCAGGATGCGGCGTTCCGATTCCAGATCGGGATAGAACACATCGACCTGCATCAGGAAGCGGTCGAGCTGGGCTTCGGGCAGCGGATAGGTGCCTTCCTGCTCCAGCGGGTTCTGGGTCGCCAGCACATGGAAGGGCTTGGGCAGATCGTGCCGCTCGCCGGCGACGGTCACATGGTATTCCTGCATCGACTGGAGCAGCGCGGACTGGGTGCGCGGCGAGGCGCGGTTGATCTCGTCGGCCATCAGGAGCTGGGCGAAGACCGGGCCCTTCACATAGCGGAACGACCGGCGGCCGGTCTCGTCCTGGTCCATCACCTCGGTGCCGACGATGTCGGACGGCATCAGATCGGGCGTGAACTGGATGCGGCGGGCATCCAGGCCCAGCGACAGCCCGAGCGTGTCGACCAGCTTGGTCTTGGCAAGGCCCGGAACACCGACCAGCAGAGCATGCCCGCCGGAGAGGATCGCGATGAGGCTCTGCTCGACGACGCTTTCCTGGCCGAAGATGACCCGCCCGACGGATTCGCGAACCCGTGCGATGTCGGTCAGTGCCGTCTCTGCCAGCCCCACGATGGCGTCCTCGCTGAGGGTCTCCTCCTCGGGCTTCATCATCGTCATCGGGACGGTCTCCGTCAGGTATCGAAGGGAAATGGCCAGATCAGCGTCGATGTGCGATGGCCGTCGCACGGCCGCTTCCACTCATCAAATCGGCCACCGGGACTCCTGGCAAGCTGGCGAGGAGCAACTATTTCGTGACTGCGAAGGCCGGCCAAAATAAGACGAATCCCGATCGGAGGACCCATTGCCGCACCAGCCCAGCGACACGCAGGACGACGCAACAGGAACCGTGCCGACCGATGCCGGCGCCAGCCTCGCGGCTCTTGTCGCCCGTGCCGAGCGTGCAGGCAAGGGCGCCCCGCCGGTGGAACGCTGGGAACCGGAGTTCTGCGGCGACATCGACATGGTGATCCACGCCGATGGCCACTGGAGCTACAATTGCTCGCCGATCGGTCGCCCGGCCCTGGTGCGGCTGTTCTCCACCGTTCTGCGCAAGGATGCCGACGGGCGCACCTATCTCGTTACCCCTGTGGAAAAGCTCGGCATCACCGTCGAAGACGCGCATTTCCAGGCCGTGGAGATGAATCGCGAGATCCATGACGGTGAACCGCTCCTGACGTTCCGCACCGATGTCGGCGACGTCTGCGCCGCAGGGCCGGAGAATCCCCTGCGCCTTAGCATCGGTCCGAATGGCGAGTTTCGCCCCTATGTCACGGTGCGCGGCCGGCTGGAGGCGCGGCTGACCCGGGCGCTGGCCTTCGATCTCGCCGACCATGTGGAGACCGACGGCGAACGCCAGTTCGTGCGCTCCGGCGGCGCGACCTTCGACATAGCCGCATCGCAGGCCGGGTCCTGACCGTGCTGGCCGCAGACCCGACCGGACGGGGCGCCGCCGATGACGCGCCTGCCGGGCGCTACAACGACTTCACCGCGACCGATCTGCGGGCGCGGATCGCCGCGCGCGGCTGGGCCGGCGATGCCGCGCCGACGCGTGAATATGGCGACCATCTGCTGAACCCCGATCTCGTCCAGCTGATGGAGCGCGACCGGGCGCGGGACGCCGCCGTGCTGGTGCCGATCGTCGACCGGGGCGAGGGTGCGACGGTGATCCTGACCACCCGCACCGCGCATCTGCGCAAGCATTCCGGCCAGATTGCCTTTCCGGGAGGCTCCGTCGATCCGGAGGATGCGTCGCCGGAAGCCGCCGCCATCCGGGAAAGCGTCGAGGAGATCGCGCTCGATCCGCACCACGTGGAACCGGTCGGCCGGTTGCCGCGCTACCTGACCACGACAGGCTTCCGCATCACCCCCGTCGTCGCGATCGTGCGGCCGGGTTTCAGCCTCGTCGCCAATCCCGACGAGGTGCAGGACGTTTTCGAGGTGCCGCTCGGCTTCCTGATGAGCGAAGCGAACCACCGCGAGGAAAGCCGCATCTGGCAGGGCATCGAGCGGCGTTACTATGTGATGCCCTTCGGCGAGCGCTTCATATGGGGCGTCACCGCGGGCATCATCCGCACATTGTACGAAGGACTTTACGCATGACCGCCACGACGATCGAGGCAGACTGGCTGACGACGCCGGCTCTGCAGACGCTGCTGGCAACCCTGTCGGCCGATGGCGAGGAGGCGCGGATCGTCGGTGGCGCCGTCCGCAACTCCGTGCTCGGCCATCCGGTAAGCGACATCGACATCGCCACGACGACGGTGCCGGGCGAGACGGTGCGCCGCGTCGAGGCGGCCGGCTTCCGCGCGGTGCCGACCGGGATCGAGCATGGCACCGTAACCGTCGTGACGCCCGAGCATGCCTACGAGGTCACGACCCTTCGTCGCGATATCGAGACCGATGGCCGCCACGCGGTCGTGCATTTCGGCCGCGACTGGAAAGCCGATGCCGAGCGCCGGGACTTTACGATCAACGCGCTCTATGCCCGTGCCGACGGCAGCATCGTCGACCTCGTCGGCGGCATCGAGGATCTCGGCAGCCAGACGCTGCGCTTCATCGGCGATTCGGAGACCCGGATCCGCGAGGATTATCTGCGCATCCTGCGCTTCTTCCGCTTCTTCGCCTGGTACGGGAAGGGCCGGCCGGACGCCGCCGGCATACGGGCTGCGACGCGCCTGAAGGAGGGGCTCGACGGACTGTCGGTCGAACGGGTCTGGACCGAGCTGAAGAAGCTCCTCGCGGCACCGGACCCGTCGCGTGCGCTGCTGTGGATGCGCCAGACCGGCGTCCTGACCCGCATACTGCCGGAGAGTGAGCGCTGGGGGATCGACGCGATCCATTCGCTGGTGGAGAGCGAGGGAGCCTTCGGCTGGGCACCCGATCCGATGCTGCGGCTCGCAGCCATTGTGCCGCCGGATCCGGCGCGCCTGACCCAGATGGCGGAACGGTTGAAGCTGTCCAACGCCGATCGCGATCGCATCGTCGGCTTCGCCATCGCCGAACCGGCAAAACCGGAAGAGAGCGACTCCGCCTTTCGCTCCCGGCTGTATTTCGGAGATCGGGCCGCCATCGCCGACCGGCTGCGGCTGGCCGTCGCATCGGCGCGCGGCAAGGCGGAATTCTCGCGCGAGACGCTCGACGCCATCGCCAGGCTAACCAGCCAGCTGGAAATCGTCGCCACTTTCGCGCCACCTGCCTTCCCGGTCAGCGGCGAGGATCTGAAATCGGCCGGTATCGCGCCGGGGCCGGAGATGGGCAAGACCCTCGACAGGCTGCGCAAGCTGTGGGCGAGCAGCGGCTTCGTTCTCGGGCGCGAGAGCCTGCTCGAACGGGTCTGACTCGGTCCGCAGCATCGCACCGATACAAAAAAGCGGGCCTCGCGCCCGCTTTTTCTACGCCGCGATCGTCGATCGACGGATATTCGCCTCTTCGCGGGTGCGGGTCCGCATCGCATCCAGCATTGCCGGCGAGATGTGCTCGAGGCCGAACTGGCGGGCCTGAACGATGGCCCTGCGGATGACTTCCGCCTCGGACTCGGCGCGAATGACTCTCCGGCAACCGGGAATTACGCCTGAACAATCCAGCTCATACATGAGATCCTCCCTGATCCGTCACGACTAGAGCAGGAAAAACGTCCGATCTTTTAAATGGTTCAAGGTCGACGGAAAGTTTCGCTGCCTGTCAGGGCCATTTCACCACGGGCGGCATCGACGACAGGATCGAGTTGACGTTGCCGCCGGTCTTCAGGCCGAACAGCGTGCCCCGGTCGTAGAGCAGATTGTACTCCACATAGCGACCCCGGCGAATGAGCTGCTCTTCACGATCGGCCTCGGTGAACGGCTGGACGACGTTCTGCCGGACGATGTGCGGATAGACGACGAGAAACGCCTTGCCGACATCGCGGGTGAAGGCGAAATCGGCGTCCCAGCCACCGGCCTCGTCGGACGAGTGCAGCCAGTCATAGAAGATGCCGCCGACGCCGCGCGCCTCGTTGCGATGCGGCAGATAGAAATAGGTGTCGCACCATTCCTTGAACTTGGCGTAGTCGGCGACGCCCGAATGGCGGTCGCACACGAACTGCAGGGCCTTGTGGAAGGCGAGCGTGTCGCGGTCGTCGTCGGTCCTGCGCCGGTCGAGCGTCGGAGTGAGGTCGGCGCCGCCACCGAACCACTGCCTGGTCGTCACCACCATGCGGGTGTTCATGTGGACGGCGGGCACGTTGGGATTGCGCATATGGGCAATCAGCGAAATGCCGGAGGCCCAGAAGGTCGGGTCCTCTTCGGCGCCGGGGATCTGCTTGCGGAACTCGGGCGAGAACTCGCCATGCACCGTCGAGGTATGGACGCCGACCTTCTCGAAGACGCGGCCATGCATCATCGACATCAGGCCGCCACCGCCTTCGTTCTCGCGCGACCATTCGGTCTGTTCGAACCGGCCCGGCTCCAGTCCGGTCTCCTCGCCGAAACCGTCCTCGATCTCCTCGAATACCTTGCAGATGCGGTCGCGCAGGGCCTCGAACCAGGCCTGGGCGGTCGCCTTCTTGGTTTCGATGTCTTCGGGAAGCCCCTCGGGCAAATTCGGCCGTTCCATGCGACGCACTCTTTTCGATGCTGGCGGGACATCCCGCACTGACTGTCTGGCACTTGCGCCGGTCTCTCGGACCGATGCGCCGCCGGTCTTACAGGCACGACATCTGGAGCCGAACCGCAAAATGCCAACCTCGTGACGAGGCGGATGGTCTCCGTTGTGCCGGTATCGCGCGATTCGCAAAAGCGTTCGCTGCCCGCTATCTTGTGGGTCCTGACGATCGGAAGTTCGAGAGACGACCAGCATGTCCCGGTTGACACCGCCGCCGCTTGGCGGTCTTTCCCGCCAGCTCAAACGGACGCGCGGCTCACGCGGCGTCGGCCGCGATGCCAGCAGAATGGCGGGATCGGCAGGCGACAGCTTCGTGCGCGAGACCTTCATCCTGCCGCGCGACGCCGCGCGCACCAAGGCGCGCGAATGGCTCGATCGCTACCCCAAGGCGGCCTACTGGACGTCGGTGGAAAGCTGGCGTGCCCTGCCGGAGGGCGACATCGAGTTCACCATGCGCCGGCTGCCCAGCGCCGACTGACGGCGAAAGCACGGCCGATCGCAGCGCATCTCCGGCCGCGGCGTTTCAGAGCCCCGCCTGAACCACGATGTAGCCGGCATAGGCGACGAGCATGACCGCCGCCATCGGGCGCCCGATGGTGCGAAACGCGAAGAGATAGACCAGCATGGCCACCGCGATCGCGGCCATGGTCGGCCCGTCCCAGATGGCGAAGCGGCCGGACACCGCGATCGGAGCGATCACCGCGGTCGCGCCGAGAATGCTCAGGATGTTGAAGATGTTCGAGCCAACGACGTTGGCGAGAACCACCTGCGACTGCCGCTTCCATCCGGCGATGAGCGCCGTTGCCAGTTCGGGAAGGGACGTTCCGATCGCGACAACGGTCACGCCGATCACGGCTTCCGATACGCCGAAGTCACGCGCGATGCCGACCGCGCCCGTGACCATCAGCCGGGCCCCGACCACCAGCATCACGATGCCGGCGACCACCCGGAGCAGCGCCGGCAGGAGCGCCAGACCCTCTTCGTCGTCATCCCTGTCTGCGTCGTCGCGGTCCGACCCTTTCGCAAGCCGCCGCCGCTTTTGCTCCAGCGCATAGGTGGTGAAGAGGTAGACGGCAAGAGCGGCGAGGAGGCCGGCGCCGGCCAGCCGGCCGATACTGCCGGTCAGGAAAAGCGCCACGGCGATGAGCGAGGCCGCAACCATCATGATCAGGTCGCGCCGGATTGCCGGATCGCTGTTGACGACCGGCGCGATGAGACCGGCGGCGCCGACGATCAGCAGGACATTGGCGATGTTGGAGCCGACGACGTTGCCGACCGAGATGTCCGGCGAACCGGAGAGCGCTGCCTGCACGGAAACCAGCAGTTCCGGCGCCGACGTGCCGAAGCCCACGATGACCAGGCCGACGACCAGTTTCGAGATTCCGTAGCGGGTGGCGATGGCGACGCTGCCGCGAACCAGGAACTCGCCGCCACCGAACAGGAGGACGGCACCGGCAACGAGGTAGGCAATATCCCAGACGATCGGCAATGCGGTCTCAACCCGAAATTCGAGGGCAGCAAGCCCGGTGATGGTTCAGGCGTACTGCCTGTCCGACATCGGCGATGTGGGAAGCCATCTTCGTTCCGCCAAGCGTTGTGGGAAGGAGATCCGGCAGAAACCGCATCCTGCAAGCCGGCGACACGACGCTGCGGACGAATGGGGGCATCGGAAAAAGGGGGGGGAGGAAAGAAATCGCGCGAGTTGAGCGATGAAAGGCCGCGGAACATCGTCGACGCAGGCCGGTTTGTCTTCGCCGATCAGGAATCAGCGACAGTGCCGCGCCTGGAACGGCGCGGCTTCGCGATCAGCGCGGATTGCTGCCCGGCTGCGGCATCTTGGCTTCGGCAACCTGCAGACGCTCGAGTTGTTCGCGGATCGACTGTGGCAGCCCTGTCGGCGCCGAGAAGCTCGGCGTGTTCTGAAGAAAACGCGCGATCTCCGACTGGCGCCGTCTGTTCGAAAGCGTTCTGGCCAGTTCACTCATTTCATTGGCCTTTCAGGTAGAAGAGAGCAAATTTCCAACGTTGGACAGGCAACGTGCCTTTCGCAGGTCGGTTCCTCATATTGCTTGGATTTGCTTAATCGGACGCTAACGATGACGATTCCGACTTGAGTTATTGTTGCCAGCGTAACTGTCGGAGAACTTCACCGGCCGCCATTCCGGCGGCGACGGCCAGATTGAGCGACCGTCCACCGCCATCCATCGGGATCGTCACCCTTGCGTCCGCCATCGCATGGATGGCGTCGGGGACGCCGGCGCTCTCGCGACCGAACATCACGACGTCTCCCGGTGCGAAGGCGAAATCCGTATAGACTTCGGAGCTGCGGGTGGTGAACAGCACGATCCGCCGTCCGGCCGCGCGGCGCGCCGCGTCGAACGCGGCGAAATCGACGTGCCGGACCAGCCGCGACATGGCAAGGTAATCCATCCCCGCACGCTTCAGCGCCCGGTCCGACAAGTCGAAGCCGGCCGGTTCGATGATCTCGACCGGCAGTCCCAGACAGGCGCCCAGCCGCAGGATCGTGCCGGTGTTTCCGGCGATGTCGGGCTGGTACAGCGCCAACGAGATCTGCGGCCCGCTCTCGGATGGCGTGTCGGTGCTGTCTGGTTTCACGATGCTGTCACTCGCCTGCGCTGTCCGGCCCCGTGATTCCGTAGCCAGGCTTCCTATATCCCGAATATGTCGGCGATGCTCCTGACAGGGGGCGAGCGCGCCATCCTTCGCAACGACGACACAGTCTGCAGTCAATGTCCCGCGGCATGGTCGCCGGGATCCGGGAGCGCCGCTCCGCCGCCGTTCGGGTGTTTCCGGAGCGGCGGAGCCGCCCCGACACACCGATTGGAAAGCCTTTTTGATGTTCTCGTTGTTCGAGAGGATGGTGGAGCCGTTCCCGTCGCGGGATCTGACCACGCCGCCGCAGGGCGGCCTGTTCCGTTTCGTCTGGTTCTACGCCAAGCCCGTCTGGCCGCTGCTCGTTGCGACCGCGATCCTGACCTCGCTGATCTCGATCGTCGAGGTCTCGCTGTTCGGTTTCCTCGGCCAGATCGTCGACTGGTTCTCGGGCGTCTCGCGCGAGACCTTCATGGCCGAGAACGGCCTGACGCTGGCGCTGATGGCGGCCGTGGTGCTGGTGCTGCTTCCGGGCCTCGTCTTTCTCGAAGGGCTCGTTACCTTCCAGGGCCTCGCCGCCAATTTTCCCATGCGTTTCCGCTGGATGGTGCATCGCTGGATGCTCGGCCATTCGATGGGCTTCTATCAGGACGAATTCGCCGGACGGATCTCCACCAAGCTGATGCAGACCGCGCTCGCCGTGCGCGAGACGGTGATGAAGTCGATCGACGTCTTCCTCTATGTGGTCGTCTATTTCACCGGCATCGTCGTCCTCGTGGCGGCGGCCGACTGGAAGCTGGTTCTGCCCTTCGCCGCCTGGGTCGCGATCTACGCGCTGATCCTGTGGTACTTCATCCCGCGCCTCGACCGGGTCTCGCAGAGTCAGGCCGATGCCCGTGCCGAGATGACCGGCCGCGTGGTCGACGCCTATGCCAATGTCGCGACCGTCAAGCTCTTCGCCCACACCCGGCGCGAGGCCGACTACGCGCAGCGCTCCATGCGCGGCTTTCTCGGCACGGTCTACGGTCAGATGCGGCTGGTGAACCTCTTCTATGTCTCGCTCTACGCGCTGAACTCGCTGCTGCTCTTCGCCGTCGGCGCCCTGTCGATCTGGCTGTGGCTCGGCGAACTGGTCAGCGTCGGCGCCATCGCCGCGGCGATCGGCCTCGTTCTGCGGATCAACGGCATGTCGCAATGGATCATGTGGGAGGTTTCGGCGCTGTTCGAGAACATCGGCACGATCCGCGACGGCATGTCCACCTTCACGATCCCGCACGCCATTACCGATCGCAAGACCGCGCCCGCGCTGGTCGTCGACCGCGGCGAGATCGCCTTCGAGAACGTCGCCTTCCACTATGGCCGCGGCGACGGCGTCTTGCAGGATTTCGAGCTGACCGTGCGGCCGGGCGAGAAGGTCGGCCTTGTCGGGCGTTCGGGGGCAGGCAAGTCCACCATCCTCAATCTTCTCCTGCGCTTCCACGACGTGGAATCCGGCCGCGTTCTGATCGACGGGCAGGATATCGCGACGGTGAAGCAGGAATCGCTGCGCAGCCAGATCGGCATGGTCACGCAGGACACCTCGCTGCTGCACCGTTCGATCCGCGACAACATCCTCTACGGGCGGCCCGACGCCAGCGAGGCCGATCTTCTGCGCGCCATCGAACGCGCCGAGGCGGCCGACTTCATCGCCGAGCTTCGGGACATCGAGGGACGCAGCGGGCTCGACGCGGAGGTCGGCGAGCGGGGCGTCAAGCTCTCGGGCGGCCAGCGCCAGCGCATCGCCATTGCCCGCGTCATGCTGAAGGACGCGCCGATCCTGCTGCTCGACGAAGCCACCTCGGCGCTGGACTCCGAGGTCGAGGCGGCGATCGCCGGCAATCTCTACCGTCTGATGGAAGGCAAAACCGTCATCGCGGTCGCCCATCGCCTCTCGACTATCGCGGCCCTCGACCGGCTGATCGTCCTTGACCAGGGCCGCATCGTCGACGAGGGGACCCATTCCGAACTGCTCGACCGGGGCGGCCTCTATGCGCAATTGTGGACCCGCCAGACGGGCGGCTTCCTGCTCGGTGACCCCGACGCGGATGCGGCCTCGACCATAAGGGCCGCCGAATGATGGACCGCTTTCTCCGGCGCTTCGAGACGCTGCTCGATCCCTTCGAGGATCAGGGGGAGAACCGCGAGGATGCGCGGCTCAATCGCACCGGCCATCTGGCCCCGCTGCCGTCGGAGACCAACCGCTTCATCTGGCACTTCGCTCGTCAGGCGAAATGGCCGCTAGGAGCCCTGCTGATCACGGGCGGGCTGACCGGGGGCATCGAAGCAGCGCTCTATACCGGCGTCGGCTGGTTGATCGACGCCATGGAGCGGTCCACGCCGGCGACGTTCCTGGCGGAGAATTTCTGGCTGGTGGCGATCCTCGCCTTCCTGACGCTGATCGGCCGCGCGCTGGTGCTGTTTGCCTCCTCGGTGCTGGAAGAGCAGGTGATCTCGCCGAGCTTCTACAATCGCATCCGATGGCAGAGCTATCGCCGGCTGATGGAGCAGACCTACACCTTCTTCCAGAACGACTTCGCCGGACGGCTGTCGCAGAAGGTCCAGCAGGTCGGGCAGGCCACGGGCGACTTCATCACGACGATCCTCCAGACCTTCTGGTCCTTCGTCACCTTCATCATCCTGACCGTCAGCATCCTCGGCGCCATCGACTGGCGAATGGCGATGGTGCTGGGCCTGTGGACGCTCGGCTATGTCTGGATCATCCGCAATCTCCTGCCGAAGATCCGCGAGAACGGCCGGGCGGCCGCCGAGGCCCGGTCGGTCGTTTCCGGCCGCGTCGTCGACAGCTTCACCAATATCCTCTCGGTGAAGCTGTTCGACTCGTCCCGGCGCGAGGATGCCTTCGTGAAGGACGGCTTTGGTTATCTCGTCGACGCGGTACGACGCATGACCCGGGCGCTCACCGGCGTGCGCACCGCGGTCGCCGTCCTCAACGGCCTGATGATGACCGGTGTCGGAGCGGTCGCGATCCTCGGCTGGCAGGCGGGCAGCGTCACCACCGGCGGCGTTGCGATCGCGCTGGGCCTGGTTCTGCGCCTCAACCAGATGTCGGGCTGGATGATGTTCAACATCAACGGTCTGGTGCGCAATTACGGTACCATCCAGGACGCCGTCGCCACCGTGACCGCGCAGCCTGCGCTGGTCGACCGTGCGGACGCACAGCCGCTGACCGCGACGCGCGGCGAGATCCGCTACGAGAACGTGACGTTCCACTATGGCAAGGGTGGCGGGGTCATCGAGGATCTGTCGCTCACGATCCGGGCGGGCGAGAAGGTCGGGCTCGTCGGCCGCTCCGGCGCCGGCAAGACGACGCTCGTCAACCTGCTGCTGCGGCTCTACGACCTCGAGGGCGGCCGCATCCTGGTCGACGGGCAGGACATTGCCGCGGTGACCCAGGCCTCGCTGCGCGGCGCCGTCGGCGTGGTGACGCAGGACACGTCGCTGCTGCACCGCTCAATCCGCGACAACATCGCCTATGGCCGGCCCGGCGCCGACGATGGCGACATCCTCTCGGCGGCCGAGCGCGCCAGCGCCGAGGAGTTCATTCCCGGCCTGCGTGACCCGAAGGGCCGCAGCGGCTACGATGCCCATGTGGGTGAGCGGGGCATCAAGCTCTCGGGTGGCCAGCGCCAGCGGATCGCCATTGCCCGCGTCCTCCTCAAGGACGCCCCGATCCTCGTTCTCGACGAGGCGACCTCGGCGCTCGATTCGGAGGTGGAGGCTGCCATCCAGGACAATCTGTCCGCCATGATGCAGGGCAAGACCGTGATCGCCATCGCCCACCGCCTGTCGACGCTGGCCGCCATGGACCGGTTGATCGTGCTCGACGAAGGGCGGATCGTGGAGGAGGGGACCCATGCGGAGCTGATCGCCGGCGGGGGACTGTATGCAAGCCTTTGGGCACGCCAGTCCGGCGGCTTCCTCTATGCGGGCGACGCCACGAGGACCGAACCAGTTCCTCAGGAGCCCGATCGCGCCCCCGCATGAGGGCCATGACTGGTCAGCCGGCACCCACCCGGCTGCCCTGAGGCTTGTGATCGCACAGCGACACTTGGACCTTGGAGCCCTTCCAGTCTGGACAAGCGCCAAGGTTCGCGCATAGAAACGCCCGAAATCGTAATCCTGTCAGGAGCGTGGCGATATTGCGTCATGTCTCCTCTTGCCGCACGGGGTCGAATCCGCAACAAGCGGGGCGATCCGCGCACGATCAGTCAAGGAGTGGCAGCCGCCGTGAGCCTCAACGAAACCACCGAACCCAGCCGTCGGGATTTCCTCTACATCGCCACTGGTGCGGTCGGCGCAGTCGGCGCGGCGGCGTTGGCCTGGCCGTTCATCGACCAGATGAACCCCGATGCCGCGACGCTCGCTCTCGCCGAGATCGACGTCGATGTCAGCCAGGTCGAGGTGGGCCAGTCGATCACCGCCAAGTGGCGCGGCAAGCCGATCTTCATCCGTCAGCGTACGGAAGCCGAGATCGAGGAGGCCCGTGCGGTTCCGCTCGAAGAGCTGAAGGATCCGATCGCCCGGAACGCGAACCTTTCGGGTGACGCGCCGGCGACCGACGAAAACCGTGCGACGGAGGGCAAGGAAGCCTGGCTGGTGATGGTCGGTGTCTGTACGCATCTGGGCTGTATCCCGCTCGGCAATTCCGGCCCGTTCGACGGCTGGTTCTGCCCGTGCCACGGATCGTCCTATGACACCGCCGGCCGCATCCGGCAGGGGCCGGCGCCGACGAACATGGACATCCCGCCCTATACGTTCACGTCCGACACCACCGTCCGCATCGGCTGATCCGGGAGAAGGTTACCCATAATGAGCAGTCATTCTTCCTACGTGCCGTCGAGCGGTGTCATGCAGTGGCTGGACGCCCGTCTGCCGCTACCGCGCCTCGTCTACGATTCCTTCGTGGCATATCCGACGCCGCGCAACCTGAACTACGCCTACACCTTCGGCGGAATCCTCGCGATCTTCCTGGTCTCGCAGATCCTCACCGGCGTTGTCCTGGCCATGCACTATGCGGCCTCCTCGGGCATCGCCTTCGAGTCGGTCGAGAAGATCATGCGTGACGTCAACTGGGGCTGGCTGCTGCGCTACATGCACGCCACCGGCGCGTCGTTCTTCTTCATTGCGGTGTATCTGCACATCTTCCGCGGCCTCTATTACGGCTCGTACAAGCAGCCGCGCGAGGTGCTCTGGATCCTCGGCGTGATCATCTTCCTCCTGATGATGGCGACCGCTTTCATGGGCTACGTTCTGCCCTGGGGCCAGATGTCCTTCTGGGGCGCCACGGTGATCACCGGCTTCTTCACCGCCTTCCCGCTGATCGGCGAGCCGATCCAGCAGCTGCTGCTTGGCGGCTTCTCAGTGGACAACGCCACGCTGAACCGCTTCTTCTCGCTGCATTACCTGCTGCCCTTCATGATCGCCGGCGTCGTTATCCTGCACGTCTGGGCGCTGCATGTGACCGGCCAGACCAATCCGACCGGCGTCGAGGTCAAGTCGTCGAAGGACACGGTTCCGTTCACGCCGCACGCCACGGTCAAGGACGGCTTCGCGATGGTCGTGTTCCTTGCGATCTTCGCCTATTTTGTCTTCTACCTGCCGAACTTCCTCGGCCATCCCGACAACTACATCGAGGCAAACCCGCTTCAGACGCCGGCTCACATCGTTCCGGAATGGTACTTCCTGCCGTTCTACGCGATGCTGCGCGCCATCACCTTCAACATCGGCCCGATCGATTCCAAGCTCGGCGGCGTGCTGGTGATGTTCGGATCGATCATCGTCCTGTTCTTCCTGCCGTGGCTCGATACCTCGCGGGTGCGCTCGGCGGCCTATCGTCCCATCTACCGGGTGCTGTTCTGGGTCTTCGCCTTCGACTGCGTGTTCCTGGGCTGGCTCGGTGCGAAGCCGGCGGAGGGCATCTACCCGACGCTCGCCCTCATCGGCACGATCTACTACTTCGCGCACTTCCTGATCATCCTGCCGATCCTCGGTCTCGTGGAGAAGCCGAAGAAGCTGCCGAACTCGATCACGGAGGCCGTGCTGGCCAAGCATGGCGGCAGCGGTCGGCCGGCCGGCGCGACTGCTTCACCAGAGACCAAAGGCTGAGCTCGGACGGCTTCGGAGAGAACATTCCATGATTAGACTATTGTCAGCCCTGCTCGCGGCCGGCGTCTTCACCGCTCCGATGTCGGTGGCGATGGCTCAGGACGCACAGCCGGAAGCGGTCGAGGCTCAGGCCGAGGCCGAAGGCACGGCAGCCGAGGGTGCGGCGGCCGAAGGTGCAGCCGAGACCGAGGCGGAACACGAGGCCGCAGCCGAAGAGGGACACGGCGAAACGCCGCATTACCCGCTTCGCAAGCCGGAAGAGATGAGCTGGAGCTTTGCCGGCCCGTTCGGTCATTACGACCTCGGCCAGCTGCAGCGCGGTCTAAAGGTGTACAAGGAAGTCTGCGCCTCCTGTCACGGGATGAACCTCGTGGCGATGCGCACGCTGACCGATCTCGGCTACAGCGAAGCGCAGGTGAAGGCCTTCGCCGCCGAATACACCGTCCAGGACGGCCCGGATGATTCCGGCGAGATGTTCGAGCGGCCCGGTATTCCGTCGGATTACTTCCCGGCGCCGTTTCCGAACCCGGCAGCCGCCGCTGCGGCCAATGGCGGTGCCCATCCGCCAGACTTCTCGCTGCTCGCCAAGGCGCGCGCCGTCGAACGGGGTTTCCCGACCTTCGTGTTCGACATCTTCACCCAGTATGCCGAAGGCGGTCCGGATTACATCCATGCCCTCTTGACCGGATACGGCGAAGAGGCACCGGCCGATATCACGATCCAGCCGGGGACCTACTACAACCCGTACTTCATCTCGGGCCCCGCCCTGGCGATGCCGCCGCCGCTGTCGGACGACCTGATCGAGTATCCGGATGGGGCGCCCCAGACCGTCGATCAGTATTCGCGCGACGTGACCGCCTTCATGATGTGGGCCGCCGAGCCGCACATGGTCGAGCGCAAGGCAACCGGCCTCATCGTGATGGTCTTCCTGATCATCTTCGCCGCGATGCTGTTCCTGGTGAAGCGCCGGGTATGGGCGGGTACGCCGCACTGATCGTCGACGACGTGAACGATGATGGAATCGAGGGGGCTACGGCCCCCTTTTTCCTGCGCCGGTGCAAGGGCAGCATGTGGCCTGCCGACCCGTTCGCATGATCCACTTCAGCCGAGGAGACGCGTTGCATGTATATCGCGATGAACCGCTTCAGGGTGCTGCCGGGCGCCGAACAGGAGTTCGAAGCGCTCTGGCTCAACCGGGAATCCCGGCTGCAGGACGTGCCGGGCTTCGTCGAGTTCCATATGCTGAAGGGCCCGGCCAGCGAAGAGCACACGCTCTATGCCTCGCACACCGTCTGGCGCGATCATGGTGCGTTCGAAGCCTGGACGCGATCCGAGGCGTTCCGCGCCGCCCACGGCAAGGCCGGCGGTACGCGCCCGCTCTATGACGGGCATCCGCAGTTTGAAGGATTCGACGTGATCCAGACCATTGGACGAGAGGACGGCGCGTGAGCACGAGCAAGGCAGCTTCGATGGCCAAGGGCTTTGACTTCACCGCGGCGATCCGGACCATCCCGGACTACCCCAAGCCCGGCATCCAGTTCCGCGACATCACGACGCTTCTAGCCGACGCGGATGCCTTCCGCGGCGCCGTCGATGCGCTGGTCGATGGCCATCGGGACGAAAAGGTCGATCTCGTGGCCGGCATTGAAGCGCGGGGCTTCATCCTCGGCGGTGCGCTCGCCCACCAGCTTTCCGCGGGCTTCGTACCGATCCGGAAGAAGGGCAAGCTGCCGCACGACACGATCCGCGTGGCCTACAGCCTGGAATACGGCGTCGACGAGATGGAGATGCACCGGGATGCCGTCCGTCCGGGCCAGCGCGTGCTGCTCACCGACGATCTGATTGCTACGGGCGGCACGGCGGAAGGCGCGGTCAGGCTGCTGCGGGAACTGGGCGCCGAGATCGTCGCGGCCTGCTTCGTCATCGATCTGCCCGATCTGGGCGGACGCAAGCGGCTCGAAGCGCTCGGCGTGGAAGTGCGCACGCTGATCGCATTCGAAGGCGACTGACGGCGCGGACGGCAATGGCAGGCAGATTTGCCGGTCAGGCGGTCGCCAGAGCCGCGCTGGACGCCCGGCTGGCCTCGGCCGTGGCGCAGAAATCGCGCAGGAGGTAGGCGCCGAGATCGGCGGCCTCCATCGGACGGCTGAAATAATAGCCCTGGAACTGGTTGCAGGTCATCCGGGTGAGGATGTCGATCTGTTCGGCATCTTCGACACCTTCTGCCGTCACGCTGAGATTGAGCACGCGGCCGAGCGCCAGGATCGTTTCCAGGATTCCGTGGGCAATCCGATCGTCCTTGATCGCATTGACGAAGGACCGGTCGATCTTCAGCTTGTCGAACGGGAATTTGCGCAGATAGGAGAGGCTGGAATAGCCGGTTCCGAAGTCGTCGAGCGCGATCCGCACGCCGAGCGCTCGCAGCCCATGCAGCACGGCTACGACCGTCTCGGGATCGTCGATGAAGAGGCTCTCTGTGATCTCCAGTTCGAGCCGGTGCGCCGCAAGGCCGGAACTGGCGAGCGCGTCTTCCACATCCGCCTTGATCGTGCCGTGCCGGAACTGGTCGACCGAGACGTTGACCGCCACGGTCAGACGATCGCCCCATGCGACCGCGTTGCGGCATGCTTCGCGCAGGACCCAGGCCCCGATCCCGCAGATCGCGCCGGTCTGTTCGGCAAGCGGGATGAAATGGTCGGGCTGGACGCGCCCGTGCAAGGGATGCTCCCACCGGACAAGGGCCTCGAAGCCGAGCGTCTGGCGGGTGCGGCTGTCGACGATCGGCTGATAGTTGAGAACCAGTTCGTTGCGTTCGACGGCGCATCGCAGATCGTATTCGAGACGGTGCCGATCCCGCAGGCGCTGTGCCATTTCGCTTTCGAAGAAGCAGAACGTGTTCTTGCCGGCTGCCTTGGCCTCGTAGAGCGCCAGGTCGGCGTTACGCAGGAGATCGTCGGGATTGGCGCCATCGAGCCCCGGAAAGGCGATGCCGACCGAGCAGCCCACATTGGCCAATTCGGCACCCAGGCTGAAGGGCGTGGCAAAGCACGCCAGAATTGCTGCCGCCAGACGGTCGGCCGAGGCCGTATCGGGCGCCGAGTGGGCGACGATGGCGAACTCGTCGCCGCCGATCCGCGCCACCATGTCGCCCGGCTCCACGATGCGCAGCAAACGGGCCGCGACCTGCCGCAGGAGCTGGTCGCCGGTGAGGTGACCGTTGCGATCGTTGATCAGCTTGAAATTGTCGAGGTCGAGATAGAGCAGGCTGGAGGTTGGGCCGTGTGGCGGCGGGGACGCGCAGATGCGGTCGATCTCTTCGGCAAACCGGCTGCGGTTGGCCAGGCCGGTCAGGCTGTCGTGATGGGCGAGATAGGCGATCCGGCGCTCGGCATGCGTGGTCGCGGTGATATCCGACGCCACCCCGCGATAGCCGGTGAAGGCGCCATCATGGCCGAAGATCGGCTTGCCCGTCATGGCGATCCATGCCGACCCCTGCTGACCGGGCACCTCGATGATCGCCTCGCGGAACGGGGTGCGTTCGAGCATCGGCTGGGCGACGGGCGACAGGTCGAGGCCTTGTCCCGCGAAGGTCTGGTCGCTGTTCGATATCAGACTGTCGGTCCCGCGACCGAAGATCTGCGAGAATCGGTCGCCGCCGCGCACCAGTTGTCCGTCGTGATCCGTCTGCCAGATCCAGTCGCTCGTGCCTTCCTCGAATTCGCGCAGGAGGAGCTCGATGATCGAGGATTGTTCGGCGAGCTTCTGATGGCCTTCGAAATTCTCCTGCAACAGTTCGCCACGTGCGCAACTCGCGCGATAGACGATGAAGGTGAAACCCAAAAGCAGAGCCAGGAGGAAATAGTCGTTCGTCCCCTGCGAGATGCCGAGTGCGGCCGCCGATCCGACGAACAGCGGGATGATGAAGGCCTGCAGGGCGCGCTTCAGCGCGGACAGCGCAAAGCCGCCGCCGCAGATCATTCCCATGGCGATCACGGCGATGACGCTCTTCGCATCACCATCGGAGGAGGGATAGAAGGTCAGGATCGCCAGACCCCACCAGGCGCCGAGGATGAAAGCGTTCCGCACGGCATGCGCGGTGGCGCGGCTCGATGCCGACACCAGCGGTGCACGCCGCTGGAAGCGCGACCAGGCGCGGATCGAGACCAGAACGATATAGGACAGGCCCAGGAGCCAGATCAGCGCCCAGGGAGAAAACGCCTCGCCGGATGACATGCCCAGAATGATGATCGCGTTCATCACGTTGCCGAACATCATGACCGGGGTGGTCTTGAGGATGCTCGTCAGCTGGACGCCGCGCAGACGATCGGCGGCGTGGCCTTGAGGCTCTTCCCGGGCAGGCTTGGCGGATGATGCGTCGAACATGATGGATGGGTGCCGCTGACGAACTGATCCACTCATCAATGTCCGTTGCCATCTAACATAACGTAAAGCGGCGCGCGTAATCGCAGATTTTTGATTGGTTTAGGTCAAAAGTATGAGCGCAGCGGCCCCGCTCCGGCATCCGGAACGAAGCGGCTGGGTTGCTGTCCGCAGCCCCGGTCTGGCGTGATGACCGAGGCTACGCGCGGGTCGCGACGGGCGACGATGCTCAGTCGGTTCCGCAGAAGGCAGCGCCGTCGAACGAGAACACGGTGTCGCCGTGCTGATTAACGCCTTGCGTCGTGAACTCGAGGACGCCCCAGCCCTTGCGGCTGGCAGACGCCCGCTTGCCGGTCAGCGTCTGGGTGAAGGTCACCGTATCGCCGGCGTAGACCGGCTTCGGCCAGGCAAGGTTCTTCACGCCGGGGGAGGGGCCCATGCGTGGCGGCTGGTTGCCGGCGGCGACCCATGCCCGGCCGAGCGCAACCTGGCTTTCGACATTCAGCCGCATGCAGACGCCGGCGGTGTGCCAGCCGGACGCGCACAGGCCGCCGAGAACGGACGCCTTCGCTGCGTTTGCGTCGAGATGGAAGGCCTGCGGGTCGTATTTGGCCGCAAAGCGCTTGATGTCCTCGGCGAGGAAGGTGTGCGAGCCCATCTCACGGGCTTCGCCGACGATCAGACTGTCCCAGAAGGTCATGCGGCAAGGCCTTCCCGCGTCAGAACGAGCAGGGTGTAGACGCTTTCCAGAACCGTTTCGCCGGTCTGGTTGCGCAGATCCGTGGTGATCTTGAGGATGCCGAGGGTCGGACGCTTGGAGGACAGGCGGCGCGACACGACGCGGGCAGTGCCGCGAAGAACGTCGCCCGGCCGGACCGGCCGCTTCCACCGGACGTACTCGACGCCGGGCGAGCCCTGCGACGAGGAATCGAGAATGTAGGCGTCGGCCATCATGCGCATCATCATGGCGCAGCTGTGCCAGCCCGAGGCCGACAGACCGCCGAGAAGCGTATCCTTCGCCGCCTCCTCATCGAGATGGAAGGGCTGCGGGTCGAATTCGCGGGCGAACTCGATCACCTCGTCCCGGGTCACGGGGTAGGGGCCGAGATCGATCTCAAGCCCTTCCGTGAAGTCCTCGTATGTGCGCATTGGGCCTCCCCAGTGGCGAAAAGGCTCTCCCTCCTTTCGCCGAATTCCGTGGGGGCCGCCGCAGCTCTGCGCCAGCCCCCGCAAGCTCAGTTGTTGAACTTGAACATCAGGATGTCGCCGTCCTGGACGACGTATTCCTTGCCTTCGTCGCGGGCCTTGCCCGCTTCCTTGGCTGCGACCTCGCCGCCGAGCGAGACGAAGTCGTCGAAGGCGATGGTCTGGGCCCGGATGAAGCCCTTCTCGAAATCGGTATGGATCACGCCAGCAGCCTGCGGAGCCTTGGCGCCGCGCCGGACCGTCCAGGCGCGGGTCTCCTTCGGGCCTGCCGTGAAGTAGGTGATCAGGTCGAGCAGAGAGTAGCCCGCCTGGATCAGCCGGTCGAGGCCGGGCTCGGTCAGGCCCATCGCCTCCAGATAGTCGCCGACTTCCTCGGCGGGAAGCTGCGCGATCTCCGCCTCGATGGCGGCCGAGATGACGACGCTCTTGGCGCCCTGCTTCTGGGCCATCGCCGCGACGGCTTCCGAATGGGCGTTGCCGCTCGCCGCATCGTCCTCGGCGACGTTGCAGACATAGAGGACCGGCTTGGAAGTCAGGAGGTTCAACGTCTTCAGTTCGCTGCGCTCCTCGGCATCCATCCCGGCCAGAAGCACGCGGACCGGCTCGCCGTTCTGCAGCTTCGCCAGCGCCGCTTCCATCACGGGGAGGGCCTGGATCGCTTCTTTGTCTTTGCCGGTCGCCTTCTTGCGGGTCGCCACGATGCGGCGCTCCAGGCTCTCGAGGTCGGAGAGCATCAGCTCGGTCTCGACCGTCTCGGCGTCAGCGACGGGATCGACACGACCCTCGACATGAACGACGTCGTCATCCTCGAAGCAGCGCAGCACGTGAACGATCGCGTCCACTTCGCGGATGTTGGCGAGGAACTGGTTGCCGAGGCCTTCGCCCTTGGAGGCGCCGCGCACCAGTCCGGCGATGTCGACGAAGGTAATCCGCGTCGGCAGGATGTTCGCCGACTTGGCGATGCCGGCGATGTCCTTCAGCCGCGGATCGGGAACCGGCACGTCGCCGGTGTTCGGCTCGATCGTGCAGAACGGATAATTGGCTGCGGCCGCGGCGGCAGTCTTGGTGAGAGCGTTGAACAGCGTCGACTTGCCGACATTCGGCAGGCCGACGATCCCGCATCTGAAACCCATGGGGTGGTCCTTCGAAGATGGTCGTGTCTGACGCGTATCGCGCCGATCTTGGGGGCTGTTTGCAGCCTTCGCGGCGAGGGGTCAACTCTGGCGCCATCCGGGAAGGCGGCGACGGTCAGTCCTTGCCGAAGAGCCGCTTCAGCATGTCGGCCATCGGGCCCTTGTCGGGCACCTTCACTGGCGGCGGCGCTCCGCGCGCCTGACGAATGTGGCTGCGCCCCTTGGGCGGGCCCGCGGGCTTGCTTGCGCTGGCCGCACCCTTGGCGCCCGATGGCTCGTTCGAGCTCGTCGAAAGGCTGACCTTGTTCATGAACACCGCGTCCTCGCCCTTGGCGAGACTGTCGACATGCCGGGCGACGGCTTCGATGAACGGCTCCAGCCATTCGCGGTCGACCTTGGCGAAATCGCCGAGGACATAAGGGGAGACGGCGTCCTTGTTGCCCGGATGGCCGATGCCCATGCGCACGCGGCGGTAGTCCTTGGTGCCGAGATGAGCGTCGATGGAACGCAGGCCATTGTGGCCGCCATTACCGCCGCCCGTCTTCACCCGCAGCTTGCCGGGCGGCAGATCGAGCTCGTCGTGGATGACGACGATCTGCGACGGCTCCAGCTTGAAAAAGCGCGCGGCGTCGCCGACCGAGCGGCCGGACTCGTTCATGAAGGTCTGGGGTTTGATGAGGACGACCTTCTCGCCGCCGATCTGGCCCTCGGAGATTTCCGCCGAGAACTTCTTCGACCAGGGGGAAAAGGCAGGGTCGCGGGCGATCTCGTCGAGCGCCATGAACCCGATATTGTGCCGATTGCCGGCATAACGGGAGCCGGGATTGCCCAATCCTGCGATCAGCAACATCGCCCGGCTCCTTTCTGTTTCGTTCGGCGTTGAGCCGAGGCTGGGACTTACTTGTCCTCGCCGGACCCGTCTTCGCTGACCTCGGTAGCCTCGACCGCATCGGCCTCGACCTCGGTGGCCTCGTCATCCTCGGACCGCAGGGCGGCCGGGGCGGCGATCGTCGCGATGGTGAAGTCGCGGTCGGTGATCGTCACTTCGACGTTCTTCGGCAGGGTGAGTGCCGAGGCGTGGATCGAGTCGCCGATTTCCAGACCGGTCAGGTCGAGCGTGAAGTACTCCGGAATCGCGCTGGCCGGGGCATGGACCTCGACCTCGTGGCGGACGACGTTGATGACACCGCCGCGCTTGAGACCCGGGGATGCTTCCTCGTTCTCGAAATGCACGGGAATGTTGACCGTCACGCGGGTCTTCTCGGAGACGCGCAGGAAGTCGACATGCATCAGGAAGTCGCGGACCGGCTCCAGCTGATAGTCCTTCGGCAGGACCGAAATCTTCTGGCCGTTGACCTCGATGGTCGCGACGTGGGTCATGAAACCGCCGGCGTGGAGCGCCAGGAAGGTTTCCTTGTAGGGGATGGCGATCGGCAGCGGGTCCTGCTTGTCGCCGTAGATGACTGCGGGGATCATACCGTTGCGGCGAAGATGTCTGGCGGCCCCCTTGCCGACCTTCTCGCGCGCCTCGGCCTTGACCGTAAAGGTCTCGCTCATGGCTTTGTCCTTCGTGCTGTGAGGTGGTCGATCAGACGGTGTGCCTGAAACGACGAAGAGCGGACCTGCGAGGGACCGCTCAACTCCGCGCTGCCTCCAAGGGTGTCTGCGCGGACGCCGTGCCTATACCCCAAGGCGCGCGGATGGACAAGACAGCGCCGTGAATGGCGGGCCTAACGGCGGGCCCGGTCAGTCTTGTCGGCCTGCGAAGCCTTCCAGCCATCCGGCAGATCAGGATTGCGCGTATAGCCCGGCCCGACGGTAAGTGGTGCGGGCGGCATCACCGCGTCGGACATCTGCGAGGTGACCGTGAAGCTGTCCTCGAACAGCACGGCCCCGTCGCCGTTCTGCACCAGGCGCA
This sequence comes from Aurantimonas sp. DM33-3, assembly GCF_014334315.1. Classification (NCBI taxonomy): domain Bacteria; kingdom Pseudomonadati; phylum Pseudomonadota; class Alphaproteobacteria; order Hyphomicrobiales; family Aurantimonadaceae; genus Aurantimonas; species Aurantimonas sp. DM33-3. The sequence goes on from NZ_JACSGS010000004.1 coordinate 66,111, forward strand.
CGACGACGCGGTAGGGACGACCCTTGACGATCCCACGCAGTGGCGGCGTGCGCAGGCCGTAGCGCGTCGTGCGGGCGCTCAGCTTCGCGCTGACCGGGATCGGCGGACCGCCGCCCGGGTCCTCGAACACCGCTTCAATGCGCGAATAGCTCTTCACCGGTCGCTGCACGACCGCGGTGAAGCCATAGAAGGCCTCGGCTTCGCGATAATTGAAGATGAAGCTTGAACCGGCGATCGTCAGATAGGGGCGGTCGGCATCGGTTTCGCGGGTGAGCCAGCCGATCGCAAGCAGGATGGCGACGAGACCGACGGCGGCTGTCACAACTCCCTGCGTGCCCAACTTGCACAGTCGCGCGAACATGGCTTTTGTCCGATGGCCCGTCTGGCCAGACGCACAGTCTAGCGCAACGGAAAGCCGGCCAGAAGCGCTTTATCGACACCGTGAAGCGGCGCAGACCAGCCGCGCCGGAATGCTCAGTCGAACAGGCTCGAGACCGATTCCTCGGACGCGGTGCGCGCGATCGCCTCGCCGAGAAGATTGGCGGTGGTGACGACGCGGATGTTCGCCGCCTCGTTGATCGCCTTGGTCGGCTGGATCGAGTCGGTGATCACCAGTTCCTTGAGGCTGGACGCGGTGATGCGCGAGACTGCGCCGCCCGAGAGCACGCCATGGGTGATGTAGGCTGAGGCGCTGTTGGCGCCGGCCTGCACCAGCGCGTCTGCCGCGTTGCACAGCGTGCCGCCGGAATCGATGATGTCATCGATCAGGATGCAGTTGCGGCCGGTGACGTCACCGATGATGTTCATGACTTCCGACTCGCCCGGGCGGTCGCGGCGCTTGTCGACGATGGCCAGCGGCGCATCGAGACGCTTGGCGAGCGCGCGGGCGCGGACCACGCCGCCGACGTCGGGCGAGATGACCATCAGGTTCGACAGATCCTGATGCTCCTTCACGTCGCGCGCGATCAGCGGAACGGCGAAGAGGTTGTCGGTCGGGATATCGAAGAAGCCCTGGATCTGACCGGCATGCAAGTCGAGGGTCATGACGCGGTCGGCGCCGGCCTCGGTGATCAGATTGGCGACCAGCTTGGCCGAGATCGGGGTGCGCCCGCCGGCCTTGCGGTCCTGCCGGGCATAGCCGAAATAGGGAAGCACTGCGGTGATGCGGCGGGCCGAGGCGCGGCGCATGGCGTCGATCATGATGAGCAGTTCCATCAGATGATCATTGGCCGGATAGGACGTCGACTGGACGATGAAGACGTCCTCGCCGCGGACGTTTTCCTTGATCTCCACGAAGACTTCCTGGTCGGCGAAGCGCCGGACCATGGCCTCCCCGAGTGGCAATTCCAGATAGCGTCCGATGGATTGAGCGAGGACGCGGTTGGAGTTGCCGCTGAAGAGTTTCATCGCGTTCTTTCCGATAGCGGGTACCGGTCGGGACGGCTTGGCTATGCCGCTTCGGTGGGCCATCCCGTCGCCTCCGGTTCGATGCAGGGGCTCATAGCAACATCGCGCGAAACTTCAACCCGCCGCCTTTCGCAATGCGGGATAAGTTCGGGGCATCGAGGAGGCTCAGCCGGTGCCGGTTGCGACCTGCGCGGCTTCCTGCAGCGTGCGGTCGGCAACGGCCGCGAGCGTCGACAGGTCGATGGCGGCCCAAGGGTCCGCGGCGGCGCCGGGCACGCTTTCCTGTCCCTGAATGCGCCGGACACGGCGGTCGCTCTCATCGAGCACGTCCCAGACATAGACGAGGGTGGTGGAGGACCCGTCGTTGAACGCCGAGAAATAGCCCTTGAGGCGCACGCTCGACGGTGCTTCGGCGGCCGGGCGGATGGTGACGCCCTTGGCTGCAGCGCTTTCCGACAGGGCGCGCGCCAGAAGCACCGCCTTTTCCTCGGGCGCGCCAACAAGCGGCAGGAACTGCACTTCGCCAACGCTCTGGTTGGCGCTGACGGATGCGGGGGCGGGACCTGCCGGCGCGGGCGCTGCCGCCAACGTCGTCGGGGCAGCCGCGACAGGCTGGGCGGATTGCGGGGCCGGCGCTGCCTGCTGCTGAATGGGCGCGATCGGAGCGGAGGACACCGGCTGCTGCTGAACCGGCGGATAGGTCTGCTGGTTCATTGGCTGCTGCTGCTGCGACATGGCCGGCTGCGGATAACCCATGGTGCTCGAGGCAGCCGGTGGGGGCGCGGCGGCGAATTGCCGGGACGGGACGGAGGCGCTCATCGACCCGCTGCCGAGGGATCCGATACCGACGCTCGGCACCGGACCGTCGGGCCCGAAATCCATCGATGCCTCGGTACATCCGGAAAGGCTGGTGCCGAGACCGACGATCCCGAGCGTCAGGGCGATCATCGGCACGCGGCGGCGGGGATTGGATTCCACGGAGCTCGTTCCTTGCGACTGACGGCCAGCGTTCGACCGGGATCGTGGACCGTGAGTCGCAAGATAACGTTAAAAGGCGGTCGATTTTCTTCGAAAGCCCTGCGCCACAAGGCGCAGGCCCTAAATCTGGCGACGGCGGCCGCCTGAATCAGACCGAAATCAGGTCGAGAGAAAGCCGCGACAATGGCTCGGGCGCGCTCGTCGTCGTCAGGTAGGTCCGGCCGAGCGTCATCGCCGTATCGGTGTCGGAATCCATGATGATCATGTGCGCGAAGAGGGTCATATCCGGCACGATCGGCTGCGGATTGCCGGAATAGAACATCGGCGTGTCCATCCACGACGGCGCGTAGCGCGCCCCAAGCGAATAGCCGCAAGCGCTGAGGCGGTGGCGGACGAGTTCATGGGCTTCCATCACCGCCGCATGGGCATCGAAGACGTCGCCGAAGCTGCTGCCCGGAACCATCGCCGCCTCGACGGCATCCAGCGCCTCGCGCGCGGCCGTGTGCAGTTCGACATGGCGCTCGCTCGGGCGGCCGACGATCACCGTCTTCATCAAGGCGGCGTGGTACTGCGATTTGACGCCGGCCCATTCCAGCGTGAGCTGATCCTGGTCGTCGAGGATGCGGCGGCCCGACTTGTATCGGCACAGCAGGGCATCGCGGCCGGAGCCGACGATGAACGGGTTGGCCGGATAGTCGCCGCCTTGGCGCAGCACCTCTCCCTGAAGCGCCGCCAGGATGTCGGCCTCGTTGGCGCCCGCCCTGATCAACGGCAGGGCGGCATCGAACGCCTCGTCACCGAGCCGTGCAGCCTCGCGCACGGTCTCGATCTCGGCAGGGGTTTTGACCGCGCGCAGCAACGGCACGAGGTTGGAGGCCTCCTTCAGCGTGGCGAAGGAGCCGAGCCGCTCCTGTACCATCTGGCCGTTGGCTGCGGTCAGGCCATGGGTCGCCCACTCGACGCCGATGCGGGCACCGAGAAGGCCCATGTCGTCGAGCATGTCGCGCAGTTCGATGACCGGATCGGCGCTGCCCCGGTCGCGCCAGATGCTGATCGATTCCAGCGTCGAGGTGTGACGCGCCTGCCGCAGGTCGGCCGAGCGGGTCAGAAGCTGCATCTCGCCATCGGCCTTCACCACCAGGCACTGGAAGTGACAGAAGCCGAAGGTGTCGTAGCCGGTCAGCCAGTACATCGATTCCTGGGCGAACAGCATCAGGGCGTCGAGCTTCTGCTCGCCCATTTCCAGCATGAGCCGGTCGCGGCGGGCGTCGAACTCGTCGCGTGAGAAATGCAGCATCCGAGGTTACTCCGCGAGGGCGATGGCAGAAAGCTGGCGGCCGTAATCGGGCTCGCCGCGATGCGTGGTGCGCCGGAAGGAAAAGAAGCGGTCCGGCTCGCCATAGGTGCAACGGTCGACGAAGCTGCCCTCGACGCCGCTGGCTTGCAGTCGAGCAACGATGAAGCCCGGCAGGTCGAACTGACGCTTGTCGGCGCTGCGCCCGGGCTGGAAGAACCGCTCGCGTGCAGGCTCCGCGTCGAGGAACTCCGCCACCATCTCGAGGCCGACTTCGTAACTGGGCTGCGTGATCGTCGGCCCGAGCACGGCACGGATGGAATTGCGCTTTGCACCGAGCCCTTCCATGGCGGCGACCGTCGCTTCCAGGACGCCGTTCAGCGCGCCACGCCAGCCGGCATGCGCCGCGCCGATCACGCCGTTCTCGGTATCCGCGAAAAGGACGGGCCCGCAGTCGGCGGTGACGACGCCGATGGCGAGGCCCTTGCGGCGCGTCGCGATCCCATCGGCGCGCGGGCGGTCGCCGGAGAAGGGGGCATCCAACACCACGGCGTCCGCCGAATGCACCTGCCAGGGTGTCGCGAGATCTGCGCTGCCCAGAGTGGCGAGCGCGCGGGCTCGGTTTTCCAGAACGTCCTCGGGACGGTCGTTCGAGCCGATCCCGACATTGAGCCCGGCATAGAGCCCTTCCGAGACCCCGCCGCTGCGGGTGAAAAAGGCATGGGCGATGTCTGGTCCTGCCAGACGGTCCGACCGGACGACGGCGGAATCAGGCAGCGGCGACGCGGATCGGCTTCGAATGTCGGACATGGCGCGGGATCGTGGTCGAGGGGCAGGGCGAAGTCAATCCGCGGCGGTTCCGTCGGTTGTGTCCGGCAATCCGGCCTCGATCAGGCCGAAGGGTGGTAGTCTCATTGGGCGCGAGGCAGCGCACAGAACCTTGAAGATCTGGCCCATATCGCCGGGGCCCGTTCCCGCCAGACGCTGCACGGCGCCGGTGATTTCCGTTCGCGTCTTCTCGTCACGCGCAGCGCCGAGCGCGCCAGCCCGTTCCAGAAGGCCGAGGGCTAGAAGGAAGTCGCTTTGCGTGACCGTCGGCGATACGTAAAGCCCGCTCGCGCGGAACGGGGCGGCAATCCTGTCGAAGTCGACATGGCTGGTGATGTCGTTCTCGCCGGGGCGGTCCAGCGGGTCGGCGAAGGCATGGCCGTGCATCGCCTGCAATGTGTCCCCGTAACCGCTGCGGGAATGACCGTAATCGATGAAGAGGCCCGCGCCGCCGTCCGTGGCCAGCCGCTCGGCCAGGGCCGCGGCAATCCGTCCGCGTGCTGGAGAGACTTCCAGCACCGCGCCGGCCTTGGGCTCCACCAACCCCATCGCCCGGACGGCATCGGAAACCTGCGGGCGCGCTTCGCACAGCACGAACTCGAAGCGTCCGCTGTCGGTCGTCGATACGCAGCGTTCGCGCCAGTCGCTGCCGTCGAAGACATATTGGCGGACCGCAACCGCATCGAACAGCTCGTTGGCGACGACGACCATCGGTCGTCGCTCCAGATCCTCGATGCGCCGCACCCGGCGGATCGGCAGGTCGAAGCGTCCCAGCGTCTGCATCTGCTCGTCGGCGAGCCGGTCGCTCGTTTCCACCAGCCGCACAGCGGCCGCCCGCATGCAGTCCGGGGCGACGGAACGCAGCGCGCGCAGCATGTCGGCCATCATCGTGCCGCGGCCGGGCCCGCATTCGACCAGCAGAAAGGCGTCTGGACGACCGAGACCGGTCCAGGCCGAGGCGACCCAGGCACCGAGAAGTTCGCCGAACATCTGGCTCACCTCGGGCGCGGTGACGAAATCGCCGGCCCGGCCGAACGGATCGCGACGCGCATAATAGCCGTGCTCGCGATCGTAGAGTGCGAAGTTCCAGTAGCGGTCGACGCCGAGTGGACCTTCGACCCTGACATGTTCGGCAATCTTGCGGGCAAGCGCGTTCACGGCCGGGCGGCGCCCGCTTGATCGTCCTCCACCGGCTGGGGCTCGTAGGCGCGGGGCCTGGCCGTCGCCATGGCCCAGATGCCGATGATCAGCATCGGAACCGACAACAGCATGCCCATGGTGAACCAGCCGCCATAGAGGTAGCCGAGTTGCACATCCGGCATGCGGAAGAACTCGACGAAGATGCGCGAGCAGCCATAGCCGAAGAGGAACAGGCCGCCGACGAAGCGCGGACGACCGAGCATCTTGAAGTGGTGCGTCGCGATCCGCAGCACGATGAACAGCAGAATACCTTCCAGCAGCGCTTCGTAGAGCTGGCTGGGGTGTCGCGGCATCGGGCCGGCATCGGGAAAGACCATCGCCCAGGGTACCATGGTGGGCGCGCCCCACAATTCGCCGTTGATGAAGTTGGCAATGCGCCCGAAGAACAGGCCGAAGGGCACCGAGGCGGCGACGATGTCGATCAGGCTGAACAGCGGCACCTTGTAGACGCGACAGAACACCGCGATCGCCACCACCACGCCGATCAGGCCGCCATGGAACGCCATGCCGCCTTCCCAGACCCGGAACACCGCCAGGGGATCGGCGACGTAGCGTTCGAATTCGTAGAAGAATACCGAGCCGAGGCGGCCTCCCACCACGATGCCGATCGTGATGTAGAGGATGAAATCGTCGATCTGCAGCTTGGTGACCGGCGAGACGCCATTCGGCCAGAGCCGCGTGTTGCCCGCCAGATGGCGACCGTAGAGCCATCCGCAGAGAATGCCCGCGACATAGGACAGGCCGTACCAGCGCAACTGGATCAGTCCGAGATCCAGGAAGATCGGATCGATCTGCGGATAGGTCAGGACACCGAGATAGGGGAGGGTGAGCATCGGTCCGCCATTGGGAGAAAGCGGGCGCTTGGCGCCCTTGCAGGAGCGGCGCGACCTTGGCCCGCGACCTTCACAGGGTCAAGCGTGGCCGGCCCCGGAGATCGACGCTGTCCCACCTGTGTGGCCCTCGAGCCTTCACCTTCGCGTGCGCTGCCATCCGAAAGGCTGACCGTTCGGGCAGCCTTCCACTGCCGCAAGCCCGCCCGGTCGCCATTGCCATCGTCCCCGGCGCTCTCTACCTCAACCCCGAAGAGAACGCGCAATGGCGCAAAACGGAGACCCATTCATGTCCAGGACAGGCCCCGGCCGCCAAGGCCCCAACCGGATGCTCGACGAGTTCGCCCGCGTCATGACCGATGCTGCAGGTGCCGCGCAGGGCGTGCGCCGCGAGATGGAGACCGTCTTCCGCGCACAGGGCGAGCGGCTTCTGAACCAGATGGACCTCGTGCAGCGCGAAGAGTTCGAAGCGGTCCGCGACATGGCGGTGAAGGCGCGCACGGAAAACGAGGCTCTGAAGAAGCGGCTTGCCGATCTGGAAGCCCGCATGGCCGGAACCGGCGACGCCAACTGAGCGTCCAGCCGAGTTCTCCACAGCCTATCAACAGGTTTCGGGCGTTGCTCAATGCGCCCGAAAAGCCTTTGCCGAGAGTCGCTTAAGACTCGCCGCCGGCGGCCGGCGATCCCGCATGAATCCACCGAGTGGTGAATAATTCCTTAATCCCCTTAAGCCGGCGACTCCCCGTCTATATGCTGATTCATAAGGGTGATTCGACACGGAGCGGTGTCTCACTCCCGGTGGGAGCCGTTGCGGCAAATGGTGATCCCGCCGATGCGAATACGGGGACTCACCATGCAATTGACTGAACTTGCCACACTGCGCCAATCCAACCCGGTCGACATGATCGAATGGGTTGCGTCTGCGCGGGAATGGGCATTCGAACGTTCCTGCGACGACGAGCTTGCGGTCGCTGTCGCAGGCGTCTGGACCGACTATTCGGTTTCCTTCTCCTGGGTCGAGGATATCGAGGCGCTGCATCTGGGATGCGCGTTCGATCTTCGCATTCCGGCGCACCGCCGCGCCGAGGTCCTGCAACTCCTCGCTTCGATCAACGAGAAGCTCCTGGTCGGCCATTTCGACCTTTGGCAGAACGAGAATGCGGTGATGTTCCGCCATGCACTGCTTTTGTCCGGAGGTGCGGAGCCGACCAGCCAGCAGGCCGAGCGCATGCTGACCAGTGCTCTGGAAAGCTGCGAGCGGTTCTATCAGGCGTTCCAGTTCGTCATCTGGGCCGACAAGACGGCGCAGGAGGCGCTGGCTTGCGCGCTCTTCGAGACCCAGGGCGAGGCCTGATATGGCAATGGCGGCCCAGCGCATCCTGCTCCTTGGCGGCGGCAACATGGGGGCGGCTCTCCTCGGGGGCTGGCTGGACAAGGGTCTCGATCCGGCCCGGGTGCTGGTGGTCGATCCGAAGGTCGGCGATACGCTGCGGCCGCTGATCGAACGCTCCGGCGTGCGTCACGCCACGTCCGTGCCGCAGGAGACCTTCGACGTCGCCCTGCTGGCTGTGAAGCCGCAGATGATGGGCGCAGCGCTGCCGGACCTGCGCGATGCGCTGACATCGGACAGTCTCGTGGTTTCGATCGCCGCCGGTACGACCGTCGCCGCCATCGAGGCGCTGCTCGGCGCGCATCCGGTGGTGCGGGCCATGCCGAATACGCCGGCGCTCATCGGCCGCGGCGTGACCGGTGCTTTCGCCAATGAGCGGGTCGATGCGGCAGGTCGCGAGACAGCCGACGATCTGTTGTCGGCCAACGGGCCGGTAGAGTGGGTCGAGGCGGAAACGCTGATCGACGCCGTGACCGGGGTCTCCGGCAGCGGTCCGGCCTACGTCTTTCATCTGGCCGAATGCCTGGCGCAGGCGGGCGAGGCGGCCGGACTGCCGGCCGATCTCGCCATGCGGCTGGCCCGCCATACGGTCGCCGGCGCCGGCGAACTGATGATCCGCTCGGACCAGACGCCGGCGACGCTCCGCCAGAACGTGACGTCGCCGAATGGCACCACACAGGCGGCTCTCGACGTTCTGATGGCCCAGGACGGCCTGGCCCCGCTGATGGAGCGGGCTGTGCGAGCGGCGCGCGACCGCGCCGAAGCTCTGTCGAAGGAGTAGCGTGTGAGCGCCCAGAAAGACGACACGCCATCCGCGCAGATCGGCTTCGACGACTTCATGAAGGTCGACATTCGTGTCGGCACCATCGTCGAGGCGGCGCCGTTCCCCGAGGCCCGCAAGCCGGCGATCAAGCTGACGATCGATTTCGGGGCGCCGCTCGGGCGCAAGAAATCCTCGGCCCAGATCACCCGGCACTACGAGCCCGCAGAACTGGTCGGCCGGCAGGTGCTGGCGGTCGTCAACTTCCCGCCGCGCCAGATTGGCCCGATGATGTCAGAGGTGCTCACCCTCGGCGTGCCGGACGCCGATGGCGAGGTCGTGCTGATCGGCCCGAGCCAACAGGTCCCTGAGGGCGGCCGCGTCTACTGAGGCGATCGGTCAGGCCGGGACGCGGATCAGTGCCCGCAGCCCGCCGAGCCTGGAATCTGACAAGAGGATGTCGCCGCCGAAACTGCGGGCGATGTCACGGGCAATGGCAAGCCCCAGTCCGGTGCCGCCGCTGTCGATGTTGCGCGCGGTGTCGAGACGTACGAAGGGCTTGAACACCTCCTCGCGCTGTTCGGCGGCAATGCCCGGCCCGTCGTCCTCCACCGTGATGGTCAGCCAGCGATCCTCGTGGGTCGCCGCGACCTTGACGTGATCGCCGTGACGCATGGCGTTGGTGACAATGTTGGTCACCATGCGCGTGAAGGAATCCGGTCGCACCGCGATGCGCGGGTCACCGTCGATCACCAGTTCCAGATGCTTGCCCTTGAGCTTGGCTTCGTTGCGGAATTTGGTCAGCATCGGGGCCAGATCGAGTTCGCCGATCTCCTCGGCCGCCTCGTTCCGGGCGAAGGCCAGATAGCCTTCCAGCATGCGCTGCATCTCGTCGACGTCCGCGTTGAGTTCGTCCTGGTCCTCGCCTTCGCCGAGCAGCGCCAGCTGCAGCCGGAAGCGGGTGAGAATCGTCCGCAGGTCGTGGCTGACGCCGGTCAGCATGGCGGTTCGCTGTTCCATCTGCCGTTCGATCCGGTCGCGCATCTGGATGAAGGCGAGCGATGCGCGCCGGACTTCCGACGCACCGCGGGGCCGGAAATCCGGCGGCATCGGCTGGCCGCGACCGAAGCCCTCCGCCGCCGCAGCCAGTGTCTGGATCGGCCGGATCTGGTTGCGCAGGAACAGCACCGCGATGATCATCAGCACCAGCGATGTGCCGACCATCCAGACGAGGAAGATGTGCGTGTTGGACGCATAGGCGGAGTTGCGGGTGGCGAAGATCCGCATCACCCGGTCGTCCAGCCGGATGCGGATCTCGACGATCTTGGAATTGCCGACGGTGTCGATCCAGAACGGGCGGCCGATCTGCCGGGTCAGTTCCTCGCTGAGGATGCCGTCGAGGATATTGAAAAACGGCTTCGGGGCAGGCGGCGGCAGCGGCTCGGCCGGCAGCACCGAAACGTTGAGGTCGAGATTGTTGCGGGCGATGCGGATGATGTCGCTGTAGTCCGAGCCGGGCGGCCGCGTCTGAACGAGCGCCGTGATCGCGGCGATATCCTGCACCACCGCTTCCGACAGGCGCTGGGTGACGAGCTGCCAGTGACGCTCCATGAACACGACGGTGACGACGCACTGCAGAAGGACGACCGGCGCCATGATGATGATCAGCGAGCGCGCATAGAGCCCCTTCGGCATGTAGCGCTGGAGGATCCGCGGGATCGGCCGCAGGGGGCCCCGCCAGATGTCGAGGGACGGGAGCCGGCCGATGCGCCAGCTCCGGCCGGTCTCCTGCGTAGTCGTCGCATCGCGGCGGAACGGGTTCCACCGGGGCCGTTGCTGCATGAGCCGTCCGAGAACCGACATGATGCCTGCTCAGTCCGTGTTCAGGCGATAGCCGATGCCGCGCACGGTCTGAAGCCAGAGCGGGTTGGCCGGATCGCCCTCGATCTTGCGTCGCAGGCGGTTGATCTGGACGTCCACCGTACGCTCGCCGACCTCGGTTTCGTCACCGAGGAGATCCTGCCGAGGGATCGTCTCGCCTGGATTGCCGGCGAATTGCGACATCATCGCCTTTTCGCGGTCGGTCAGCCGGATGATTTCGCCCCCACGCTTCAGTTCGCAGCGGGAAAGCGAGAAGGTGAAGGGACCGAAGCGGATATGCTCGAGCTTCTGGATCGGCGCCTGGCTGCCGCGCCGCAGGATATTGTTGACCCGCAGCAGCAATTCGCGCGGGTCGAAAGGCTTGGCCAGATAATCGTCGGCGCCGGCTTCCAGACCCTCGATGCGATGCTCGGTCTCCGAGCGCGCCGTCAGCATCAGCACCGGTGCCTGCCGATTGTTGCGCAGCGATCGGACCAGCTCGATGCCGCTTTCGCCGGGCATCATCACGTCGACGACCAGAAGGTCGAAGTCGAGCCCTTCCAGGATCCGCCGCGCCTCGGCGGCATCCGCCGCCACGGAGACCCGGAACTGCTGTTCGCTGAGGAACCGCAGCAGCAGCGAGCGGATCCGGCGATCGTCGTCGATGACGAGGATATGGGGTGCGTCGTCGCCGAGCGGCGAGGGGGCCTGCCGTTGCACCGCCTTCGTCTCCGTCATCTCGCTCATAGTGGCTCCTTTCGGTCGATGCCCTTTTTCCTGAACCACTCGCGCGTCGTCGGCCGATCGTCGGCCATCTCCATCAGGAAGGCGCCGATCGGTCCGGCATCGCCCGGCGAGGTATTGCCCAGCGCCGCCTCGATGCGCCGCGCCTGCGCCCGCGACAGTTCCAGCGTCAGTTCGCGCCCGCGTTCGGTCGGGAACAGACAGCGTTGGCGCCGATCCTCGACGCCGGGCATCTGCCGCACGAAGCCGCCATCGATCAACTGGCGCAACACCCGCGACAGCGACTGCTTGGTTATCTGGAGCAGATCGAGGAGCTCGGCGATGGTCATCCCCGGATCGCGGTTGACGAAATGCAGCACCCGGTGATGGGCCCGGCCGAAACCATAGCGCATCAGGATCGAGTCCGCGTCCGTCGTGAATTCCCGATAGGCGAAGAAAAGCAGCTCGATCATGCGAAAATCGAGCTCGCCCCGTGTTGGCAGCGGCTCTCGCACGATCGCGTCCTCGGCGTCCGGCACGCGATCATCGGAGGTCAGGGCGGCATCCATAATTTAGGTCAGCAGTGTTGACGTAATTTGGTTCCATTGTTACACCTTGCCTGCGAGAGTGGAAACCGTCGCTTGCGACCATTCCCCTCCCGGCCCATTGTCGGCTTCGGGCTGTCCGCTTCAGGGAAGACCGGACGCAGTCGGCAGACAAGCCACGAATCGGTCAGAAGCCGATCGCCGTTACACCACGGATAGGGAGGACGCCGGGACAGGCGTCGACAACCATGAGCAGTGTTCCATTCGACCAGCTTGACGGCGAAATCTGGTACAACGGCGAGTTCCTGCCGTGGAAAGACGCCAAGATCCACGTTCTGACCCATGGTCTGCACTACGCAAGCGCCGTGTTCGAAGGCGAGCGTGCCTATGGTGGCACGGTCTTCAAGCTGCGCGAGCACACCGAGCGGCTGATCGCCTCGGGCCGCATGATCGGGTTCGAGATTCCCTACAGCGCCGACGAGATCGACGCGGCGACGAACGAACTCCTGGTGCGCCAGGGCTTCACCGATGCCTATGTCCGCCCGATCGCCTTCCGCGGGTCCGAGATGATGGGCGTGTCAGCGCAGAAGAACCGGATCAACGTCGCGATCGCCATCTGGCAGTGGCCGAGCTATTTCGATCCGGAGCAGCGGATGAAAGGCATCCGCCTGGACCTGGCCGAGTATCGCCGTCCCGATCCGCGCACCGCGCCGTCGAAGGCCAAGGCGACCGGCCTCTACATGATCTGCACCATCTCCAAGCACGCGGCCGAGGCCAAGGGCTATGCCGACGCGCTGATGCTGGACTGGCGCGGCCAAGTGGCCGAGGCGACCGGTGCCAACGTCTTCTTCGTCAAGGACGGCATCATCCACACGCCAACGCCGGACTGCTTCCTCGACGGCATCACCCGCCGCACGGTGATCGAACTGGCCAAGCGCCGCGGCATCGAGGTGCGCGAGCGGGCGATCATGCCCGAGGAACTGGCTGATTTCGACGAGTGCTTCCTCTGTGGCACGGCCGCCGAGGTCACGCCGGTGTCCGAGATCGCCGAATGGCGCTTCACGCCGGGCGAGACGACGCGCCGGCTGGTTGAGGATTATACCGCCGTGGTGCAGCCCCAGCGTGCCGCCGCCGAATAGGCGGAATACCCGCTGCTGACACCATCAGCTTTCCGGCCGCGGCACTCGCTGCGGCCGGCCGCATGCTTGCCTCCGCCGTCTGCCCCGCGTTAACAGCCGGCCACAGCAACCGACGCCCGAGGCCCACGTGACCACACTCAACGCCCAGATCGTTCCCGTCACGCCATTCCAACAGAATTGCTGCATCCTCTTCGATGCCGAGGACAAGGTCGGCGTCGTGGTCGATCCCGGCGGTGACGTCGACCGGATCGTGGAGGCCATCGAGAAGGCCGGGATCGCCATCGAGGCGATCTGGCTGACCCACGGCCATATCGACCACGCCGGCGGGGCAATGGAGCTGAAGGAACGCCTCGGCATCGACATCCTCGGCCCGCACAAGGCCGATGCCTTCCTCCTGGCCGGACTGTCGGAACAGGCGCGGATGTTCGGAATTCCGGGCGCGGTGCGCGATTGCACGCCGGACCGCTGGCTGGAGGAGGGCGAGACTCTCGCCTTTGCCGGCCATCGCTTCGAGGTGCTGCACACGCCGGGACATGCGCCGGGCCATGTCGTCTTCTACAACCGGGCCGCCAAGTTCCTGCACGCCGGCGACGTCCTGTTCTCCGGCTCGATCGGCCGTACCGATCTGCCCGGCGGCGACCACGCGACGCTGATCGCCTCGATCAAGGACAAGGTCCTTCCGCTCGGCGACGATGTCGGCTTCATCTGCGGCCACGGGCCCGGCGGACGCCTTGGCGACGAGCGCCGCGGCAATCCGTTCCTGACCTGAGGAGCCTGGCTCCTCGTCTCCGTCAGTCGCAGAACTGCGACTGACCCTGTGCGCCGACATAGGTCCCGTAGTCGGGGTCGAAGCTCTCATGCTCGCTCGTGCAGCGGTCGAGCCATCCGCGGGTCCAGGGGGCGGCGCGCCCGACCTGTTCCGGTTCGAGGCGCGCAGTTGGCCGAGGCACGTCGGCGCTGCCCGTTGCGAGCGCCGCGACGCGCTGACCATATCCGGGGGCGATCCGGATGATCTGCGGCCCGCCGATCTTATACATCACCTCCACGCCGGAGGCCGGCATCGGCCGGCGGTCGAGCCGCGCACTCTCCACATCGATGATCTTCGCTTTCGTTCGCATCCGGTTCGCGCTCTTTCCCGACATCTGGGTGGTCGAGCCGTAGCCGCGGTCGCCGAGATCGCTGGTGATGACGGTGAGCGAGCCGGACGAGCGCTGGACGGTCCTTGGAGCCGCGACCTCCCGCCAGCCGCGACCGCGACGCAGGCGCCGGTCGTCGATCACGATGTCCGGTTCGACGACGACCGAACCACCGTCCTCGAGAAACTCTTCCCGCTCGTAGGAATAGACGATATCGGCCGGCGTGCGGATCGATCCGCCGTCCCTCAGGAATTCGCGATCACCGCCTGACCTGAAGACGATGTCGGGTCGTCTGCCGATCCCCCCGCCATCGTCGAGAAATCCGTCGCGGCGCTGGCCGTTCCGGACTCCGCGCCGGGGCTGCAGGGGACCGCCGCCGTCGAGGAAGCCACCTGTCGGGTCGCTGGACTGCGGTCGCGAACTGCTGCCGCCGCCGCCATCGAGATAGGTCTGGGCGCTGGCGGGTGCTGTTGCGAGGAACATGGCGGTGAGGCTGGCGATCACAGCGATATGGCTGGATCTGGCGCGGGCCTCTCGGTGGCGTTGAGACATGGATTGCACTCCCGTTTTCGCCTTTTACTGGCGTTCGGGTGTGGCCTTGCACGTGGCGTGCCAGACGTTTCCGTATCGAACTGGTACAGGATTGGTGCCTGGAAAGGAAAGCCCGGCGCAAACGCGTAACGGGCTTTCCCAGTCTAGGTCTCACGATGAGGCGGCAGGGGGAAGCCTACCGCGACTACCGTGAGACGAGTTCAGTCTGCGGCGAGATTAACGGCCTTCGGACCCTTGCCGCGCTTGTCCGGCTCGGTGTCGTAGGAGACCTTCTGGTTCTCCTCGAGCCCCGGCAGGCCGGAGGCCTGAACGGCGGAGATATGGACGAAGATGTCCGCGCCGCCATCGTCGGGCTTAATGAAGCCGAAGCCCTTTTCGGTATTGAAGAACTTGACCGTACCGGTCTGTGCCATCGTCGGTATCCCTTATCCTGGCATTACGAGTCGCCGTTTGGCGGTGGCAGGCAAGTCTTGACTAGGAAAGGAACCGATACATCGTGGCCTGAAATTGTACCGCAGACCACCCGGAGGATGCGCCTCCGATACGCAGTTCGTCCATGACCCTTGTTCGCGAGATTGCCCGAAGCCTCCTTCATTGCTATCCCGTTTCCGGCCCGACGAGCGACGTATTCAGGGCGCGTGTCGCGTGCCATTTCGGGACAGGCAATACAGCTTCCACCATCCAAAACCCGCTGTAAAGACGGATCGACGCCGCGATCGGCGGGCTCTTCCCAAGGCATTCATCTCAAATGAAAATACTCGTTTGCGGATTTTCCTCCTTCCCCGGTGCGCCCCACAATCCGACGGAAGCGATGGTGCGAACCCTCGAATCCGACCCGCGCCACGGTGAAGCGTTTCGCGCCGCCGTCCTGCCGGTGGAGTGGGAAACGAGCTGGCCGCGCCTGCGAACCCTGATCGAGACCCTGGCACCGACCAGCGTCGTCCTGTTCGGTCTGCACAAGCGGGCCGAGCGGCTGCGCATCGAACGGGTCGCCCGCAACCGCCGCAAGCTCGGACAGGCCGATGCGACAGGCGCGTTTCCCGCCGGGCCGGCGGTGCTCGACGGACCGGAGGCGCTCGCCTGCCGGATGCCATGGGAGACCGTGACATCGGCACTGCGCGGCGCCAGCGTGTCCTTCGAATGGTCGTCGGATGCGGGCGGCTATCTCTGCAACGACACGCTCTACCGCTTGGCCTTCAACGCCGATGCGCTCGGGGTGCGAAATTTCGGCTTCTTCCATGTGCCGCTGAGCGACGAGGCGGCGGCGCAGGCCGACGAGATCGACGGGATGCCGGAGATCTTCTGCAGCATGCCGGCGGCGCGGATTGCCGCCGCGGCGCTGGCCCTCGTGAACGAACTGGGCAGCGGCACGGCCGCCGTCTGATCCACAGAGCCATGCGGGTCGGCTGTCGCCGGCCTCAACTTTGCCCTAAGAGGCACCGCGACACCCATAGGAGCGGCAATGAGCGACACCCCCATCGACGAGGCGGCCCTGGCCGAAGCCTATGAAGAGGCGCTGGCGCTGGAGAAGGCCGGCGACCGCACTGCTGCGGCCGACGCGTATCGCCGCTGCCTGGCGCTCGATCCGGACGACCATGCCGGCGCCGCCGTGCGGATGGCGGCGATGGGCGAGGGCGAGACGCCGGCCTCGGCGGGCGACGCCTATGTGGCGACGCTGTTCGACCAGCATGCCGACGATTTCGAGGACATCCTGGTGCGCCAGCTCGGCTATGGCGTGCCGGGCCTCATCGCCGAGCGGCTGGCGGCGGTCGCGCCGGGACCCTATGAGCGGGCGCTGGATCTCGGCTGCGGAACGGGCCTGGCCGGCGAGGCGCTGCGGGACCGGATTGCGACGCTGATCGGCGTCGATCTGTCGGAAGGCATGATCGAGACCTGCTTCGACAAGGGTGTCTATGATCATCTCTATATCGGCGAGGCGGTCGGCTTCCTGGCGGAATTCGACGAGCCCGAGCCCTTCGATCTCGTCGTGGCGACCGACGTGCTGCCCTATCTTGGCGGGCTCGATCCGCTGTTTGCCGCGACCTCGGCGCGAATGAGCGGCGGCGGCATCTTCGGCTTCTCGACCGAGACCATGCCGGACGCGACTTTTGGCGCACGGGACTTCATGGTCGGGCCGCACCAGCGCTTTCACCACAAGGAGAGCTACGTGCGCGACCGGCTGGCGGCACATGGCTTCGAGACGCTGGAGGCGACGTCGATCGTCGTGCGTCGGCAGGAGGGCGAACCGGCGCCCGGACATCTGGTGCTCGCCCGCAAGCGCTGAGGGCGCCGTTCACGCAGGCGTGCGTCACATCGCGGCAACTCCGGCGGGGCCGGACCGTTCTGCGAGCAGATCCAACCTGCCGGAGACCGTCATGCGAAGAATTCTTACCATCACCACCGCCTGCGTGCTTCTGGTCGCGGCCGGCTGTCAGGGCACGCGCTCGGCCAACAGCTCCGCCGATCGCGGGACGCCGTCGGGCGGGATCGTGCCGGGGCAGATCTCCGACTGATGGCCTGCAACGCGGATGGCCGCTTGCGCGTTGTGGCCGGTATCGAAACAGGAAGGACTCCCACTATGCGCCGCATGCTTGCCGCTCTCCTTGCCACCGCGCTCATGACACCGGTGCTGCCGGCCGCCGCCCAGGAGCCGGTGGGCGTGCGCCTGTCGGAGCGCGAGAAGCAGCAGTCGCGCCGTGTCGTGCTGCCGGACGGGCGCGTCGTGCTGCGGCCCTACAGCCCCGGCTTGCCGTGGCTCTACGGCGTGGGCAGCGTTTACGGCAAAGCATCGGCTCAGCCGCTGGTGAACGGCGTGACGCCCTCGGTGATGGCTGACACGCCGGCCGGCGGCATCGTGCCGGGACAGAACCCGCATTGACCGGGGCGCCGCCGCCGATGCTGCTGGACAGGGGCAGGGCGCCGGGCGAGATTGCGCGACATTCCTCCTTCGGACCGCCCCGATGACCGCATCCGCCTGCTTCCTCCGCCTCCTCTCGGCGCTCACAATCCTCGCCCCGGCCTTGCCCGCCGCCGCCGATTCCGGCGCCGAGGCGGCGGGGCGCGCCTTCTATACGCCGCCCTTCGACGCCGAGCGCGAGTCGGACCGTTTCACCGGCGCCGCGCGGGAGACCCTGGAGCGGCACGAAGCCGAGGCGGCCGGTGGCGACATCGGATGCCTCGACTTCTCCTTCGTCATCGACGGGCAGGATTTCGTCGACACCGAAGTGACCGAGACGCTGACGCTCGCAAGTACTCCGACCGGCGATGACGCGGTGGAGGTGACGGCGCGGTTCAGCAATTTCGGACAGGCGCAGGCGATTGTCTGGACCGTGACCGAGACACCGACCGGCTGGAAGATCGCCGACGTGGCGAGTCCGGCCGGCGGCTGGCATCTCGCCGAACTCTGCCGATAGTTTTCCTTCAGGAGCCGACCCGATGAGATTCCTTCCCCTTCTTGCCCTGTTGATGCTGGGCGCCTGCGCGACGCCGTCCGACGAGGTGCGCAGCGCCCGCTGGGAGAACAATGCCGCGATGATGGACGGCGCCGTTCCGCGCTGACGGCCGGTGGTGCCGTCGTCAGCGTTGGCGGCGGTGGTGAGGGTTTGGCATGGGTCCCCGGGTCAGGCCCCGGGGATGACGCCGGAGGGGGGACTGCTTCCGGGACGCTTCGAGCGGCCGGTTTCGGGCGTTCAGGCGGTTGAAACGGCGGCTGGTCCGTGCGAGGGGCGCGCCCAACTTCCCTGACGACACCGCCATGGAGCCGCCCGTGTCCGACCTTGCCCTTCGCGCCAATGCGCCCTTCGACCTGGCACCGCTCGCCCGGCTGCTGGTCGAGGCCGACGACCTCGCTCTGGTCAATCCCAACGCCAAGCATCCCTTCGACCCGCTGGAATGGCGGGAGAAATGGCTGAACGAGGCCGACGACGCCTCCTTCTACCTGGTCGACGCGACCGGCCGCGATGTCGGCTTCTTCGCCCTGCGGGTCGGCATCGGGCCGGAGGTGCGCCACCTCGTCTATGTCTTCGTCGAGGAAGCGGCCCGTGGCGGCGCCGGGGCGCAGCTGGCGGCGCTCGCCGAACAGGCGGCCCGCGATCTCGGCGCCATCTCGGTGACGCTGAAGGTCGAGCTCGACAACGAGCCGGCCTTGCGGGTCTACGAGGCCGCCGGCTACGAGGAACTCGGCCGCCGCAACGGCATGGCCACCATGCGCCGCGACTGGGGCTAGGGGGGCGCTCCCATTCCTTTGCAGTAGCCCCTCATCCTGAGCCTGTCGAAGGGCGAGGGGCGCTTGGCGCTGTGTTTGGCTGGAGGTGTGATCCCCGATCCTTCGACAGGCTCAGGATGAGGGATCAGGGGGCCGTGGGCCCGTCGCCGTCCTACCGCCCCGGGCGGCCGGTCTTGCCGTGCCGGCGCTTGCGCTTCTGGTCGGCGGGGTCCTCGTAGGAGCCGCGGCCGATGCGTTCGCGGCGGATGGGGGCGGCGTCACCTGAGGTGGTGCGTGGTTCGACAGGCTCACCATGAGGGGCGTTGGGGCCCGTGCCCTTGCCCATGCCCGGACCCGTGCCGGAGCCGGTGTCCGCCGCGGGTGAGGCTGTGTCCGTAGGCTTGCGGGTCGCCGGCTTTTTCGGGGCGGGCTTGCCGACCGGCTTTTCGGTGCGACCGACGGTCATTTCGTCCAGCGAGTTCTTGCGGAACAGGCCCGGCCGGTCGGGACGCGCCGTGTCGGTGCCCGGGCCCATGTCGTCGAGGGACGGCTTCTGGAAATACGAGCCGGCAGTCGTGTCGCCGCCCGGCTGGCCCGACGGGCCGTCGGTCGGCGCGCTGGCGTCATGGCCGGCGGGGGAGGCGGCGGCGTCGCCGGGCCTGGGCGGGCGGGCCAGCGGCGCCGGGCGGCGGTCGGAGCCTTCGCCGCGGGGTTTCAGCGGTTCGCCGCGCGGGCCGAACCGTTCGCCGCCGGCAGGCTGGCGGTCGCGCTTGGTCTTGCGGCCGTATTTGGAGCGGCCGGTGACCGGGGAGATCGCCTCCTCCTCCAGTTCGGCGGCCATCGCCATGGGGTCGGCGGCGTCGATGACATTGCCGCCGCCCTTGGCCTTCTTGCCGCCGGAGCCGGAATCGCCGCCGGGCAGGCCGCCGAATTCCAGCTCCTTGGCCTGCAGCCGCTTGATCTCGTCGCGCAGCCGGGCGGCGGTCTCGAAGTCGAGATCGGCGGCGGCGTCGCGCATCTGCTTTTCCAGATGCTCGAGATGGCTCTTGAGATTGTTGCCGACCATGGCGCCTTCCTTGGCGCCCGGGCCGACATCGACCCGCACATGGTCCTTTTCGTAATAGCTGTCGAGAATGTCGGCGATCTGCGCCTTCACCGAGGCCGGGGTGATGCCGTGCTCGGCATTGTAGGCCTCCTGCTTCTCGCGGCGCCGGTTGGTCTCGGCAATGGCCCGCTCCATCGAGCCGGTGGTGCGGTCGGCATAGAGCACGACCTTGCCGTCGACATTGCGCGCGGCGCGGCCGATGGTCTGGATCAGCGAGGTCTCGGAGCGGAGGAACCCTTCCTTGTCGGCATCGAGAATAGCGACGAGGCCGCATTCGGGAATGTCGAGGCCTTCGCGCAACAGGTTGATGCCGACCAGCACGTCGAAGGCGCCGAGGCGGAGATCGCGGATGATCTCGATGCGCTCCAGCGTGTCGATGTCCGAATGCATGTAGCGGACGCGAATGCCCTGCTCGTGCAGATATTCGGTGAGGTCCTCGGCCATGCGCTTGGTCAGCACCGTGGCGAGAACGCGGTAGCCCTTGTCGACGGTGTCGCGGATCTCGCCGACGAGGTCGTCGACCTGGCTGCGGGCCGGGCGGATCTCCACCGGCGGGTCGATCAGGCCGGTGGGGCGGATGACCTGTTCGGCGAAGACGCCGCCGGCCTCTTCCATTTCCCAGGAGCCGGGGGTGGCCGAGACCGCGACGGTCTGCGGCCGCATAGCGTTCCACTCCTCGAAGCGCAGCGGTCGGTTGTCCATGCATGACGGCAGGCGAAAACCGTATTCGGCCAAGGTCGCCTTGCGGCGGAAGTCGCCGCGATACATGGCGCCGATCTGCGGCACGGTGACGTGGCTCTCGTCGATGAAGACCAGGGCGTTGTCGGGCAGGTATTCGAACAGGGTCGGCGGCGGGTGGCCGGGCTGGCGGCCGGTGAGGTAGCGCGAATAGTTCTCGATGCCGGGGCACGAGCCGGTGGCCTCGATCATCTCGATGTCGAAGCGGGTGCGCTGCTCCAGCCGCTGGGCTTCCAGGAGGCGCCCGGCCTTCTCCAGCTCGACGAGGCGGTGGCGCAGCTCCTCCTTGATGAGGCGCACGGCCTGGTTCAGCGTCGGGCGCGGCGTGACATAATGGGAGTTCGCGTAGATCTTCACCGACTTGAGACTGTCGGTCTTCTGGCCGGTCAGCGGGTCGAACTCCTGGATCGACTCGATCTCGTCGCCGAATAGCGAGATGCGCCAGGCCCGGTCTTCCAGATGGGCCGGGAAGATCTCGATCGTGTCGCCGCGCACCCGGAAGGAGCCGCGCTGGAAGTCCATGTCGCGGCGCTTGTATTGCTGGGCGACGAGGTCGGCGAGGAGCTGGCGCTGGTCGAGCCGGTCGCCGATCGACATCTGGAAGGTCATCGCCGTGTAGGTCTCGACCGAGCCGATACCGTAGATGCAGGAGACCGAGGCGACGATGATGACGTCGTCGCGCTCGAGGAGGGCGCGGGTGGCGGCGTGACGCATTCGGTCGATCTGCTCGTTGATCGAGGATTCCTTCTCGATGAAGGTGTCGGAGCGCGGCACGTAGGCTTCCGGCTGGTAATAGTCGTAATAGGAGACGAAATACTCCACGGCATTGTCCGGGAAGAACGCCTTGAACTCGCCGTAGAGCTGCGCCGCCAGGGTCTTGTTGGGGGCGAGGATCAGCGCCGGGCGCTGGGTCTTCTCGATGACATTGGCGACGCTGAAGGTCTTGCCGGAGCCGGTGACGCCGAGCAGCACCTGGGTCTGGTCCTGGTCGGTGATGCCGGAGACGAGGTCGGCGATAGCGGTCGGCTGGTCGCCCTGGGGCGTGTAGTCCGAGGCGATGCGGAACGGCACGCCGCCCTCGGACTTGTCCGGACGGGCCGGGCGGTGGGGCACCCAGATCTCGCCGTTCTTCAGGAGCGGATTGCCCTCGGAGATCAGCTTGGTGAGGGCGTCGACCGTGGCAGTGACGCCGCCCTCGGGCAGGCCCTTGGCGTCCTCGAGGCTGAGATCCATGCCGGCGACCGGATTGAGCCCGGCGGCGGCGCGCTGCTTCGGATCGCTGGTGCCGCCCATCGAGGTGCCGCGCGACGTCTTGCCGGGCCGTGCGCCGGCGGCCGCCTTGCCGGACTTGGCGGCGGGCTTGGCCCTGGCTTTCGCGGGCTCGGGCTCGGCGGCGGGCGCCAAGGCTTCGCCGTCCGCGACATGCTCGGCCGTGGTCTCCAGCCCCTGGGCGATCTCGTCGGCCCAGCCGGAGACCGGCCCGGCAAATTCCTGCGCCGCCTCGAAATCGGCCTGCGGGGCTTCCGCGAAGCCGCCGCGCCGCGCCGGCGCGCCCGGATCGAAGGGCGCCTCGTCCTCGGCGGTGTCGAAGGCGGGACGCGAGCGGGTGGTGCGGGATCTGGAAGCCATGGCGGAACATATAGGGACCCCCCCCGGGGTTGGAAGCCGGGCGGACGGGGCAAATTGCGGCGGCGTGCCGGGCCCTATGCGGCGCGCTGCCGCAGCAGCCAGGCGCGGACCTCTTCGCCGGACTCCGGCCACGAAAAACGCGGGCGGCCACCGCCGCGGCGCTGGGCGCAATGCGGCCTCACGGGCGCCGGGTTGCAATCGCCGATCGGTGCACGGCTAAGTTATATAAGGTCTTGGTAACCATGAAAATTAGCACGCCGGATATAATCTAAGGCGCACTTATAGTGCAAAACAGGGCGGGGAGAGAAAGTCATCTCGCAGACATGATGTCGTCCTGTCTTTCCGGGGAGCCGGAATGTCCCTTCAAACCTGTTATGCGTATGGGACTTCGAACAGATGACCTCGATCAATACCAATACATCGGCCATGACGGCGCTGCAGAGCCTGTCGATGATCAACAGCAACCTCGACCAGACCCAGAACCGTATCTCGACCGGCTACCGGGTCGGTGCGGCCTCCGACAATGCCGCCTACTGGTCGATCGCGACCACGATGCGGTCCGACAACAAGGCGCTCGGCGCCGTCGAGGACGCCCTCGGCCTCGGCCAGGCCAAGGTGGACACCGCCTATACCGGCATGAACGCCGCTATCGACGTGGTCGACGAGATCAAGGTCAAGCTGGTCGCAGCCAAGGAGCCCGGCGTCGACCGCAACAAGATCCAGTCGGAAATCGGCGAGCTGCAGAAGCAGCTGGCCTCGATCGCCACCTCGGCCTCCTTCTCCGGCGAGAACTGGCTGAGCTTCAACGACGTCGAAGGCACCTCGAAGAGCGTCGTCGCCTCCTTCAACCGCTCGTCGGCCGGGGCCGTCAGCGTCGGCACCATCGACATCGACACGTCAGGGCTCAAGCTCTTCGGTGACAATTCGAGTGCTGTCCCTGCGACCCTCTACAAGAACGGCATCCTCGACGTCCGCACCCTGGGCACGACGATCCTGGACAATGACGGCAATGAAGCGACGTTGGGAGATCAGTTGATCCTCAACGTCTCCGGCCTGGATATCTCGACCACGGCGCTGAACCAGGCGAAGGTGAACGCCGCCACGGGCGAGCTGTCGCTGGCCAGCCCAACTACCTCTCGGTCGATGACGTGCTCAGCAAGATGATCACCAATGTCGAGACTGCGCTCGGCAAGATGACCACCGCCGCTTCCAACCTCGGCGCCGCCAAGAGCCGCATGGATATCCAGTCGGAGTTCGTCTCGAACCTGCGCGATTCCATCGAGAAGGGCGTCGGTACGCTGGTGGATGCGGACATGACCGAAGAGTCGACCCGCCTGAAGGCGCTGCAGACCCAGCAGCAGCTGGGCGTCCAAGCCCTGTCCATCGCCAACAATTCCTCGCAGTCGCTGCTGTCGCTCTTCCGTTAAAAGGCGGCAACCGGACGCTGAGATTGACGGGTCCGGCCGCAAGGCCGGGCCCGTTTTTGTGTGCGGGGCGGGCAGGACCAACAGCCGTCAACTTGGGCGGCTTCGGGCGATATCGTCGTTTACCACTGCGGTATGCGCTGTCCGCTTCAAGCCGAAAGCCGACCGGCAGCTCTGGGGGGGCGCCGAGCAGCTGCCCTTCCGCTTCCGACCACAGCTGACATGGATCCGATCCGCGAACTCCCATACGGGCCCGCAGCATGGCGCTGCATCATGAGGCCGGACAGATGGCAGCGCCCGACTACGCCAATACCCACTTTACCTCTTGCTTCTTCGGGGGCGTCCACAGATGTCATTCTGCAAATCCTTCGCGCGTCTTACTCCGTTTGATCGCCGGCTCCCGCAGCCGAATACCGGATTTCCCTACGGTGCCGCGCTGGCCTGACGACGTCACCACCCACCTCGCCGCAATGTGGCAACGGAATAGCGTTCGGGCCGTTTGTCCTGCGAATGGACGAACCAAGGAGCGCAATTGATGACGAGTGATACCCGGAACGCGGCGGGGCGGGCCGACCAGGCGGGCAGGGGGCGCGGGGCCGTGCGGCCGTCGCAGATTCCCGCCGCGGGCTGGAAGGACGTGGCCTGGCGGGTCTTTGCCGAGATCAGCGACGACCGGGTGATGCTCGTGGCGGCCGGCGTGACCTATTACCTGCTGCTGGCCTTCGTCCCGGCCCTGTCGGCGCTCGTCTCGGTCTATGGCCTGTTCGCCGATCCCGCCACGGTGCAGGAGCACGCCGCGATGCTGCAGGCGCTGATCCCCGGCGGCGTCATGGAGATCATCAACGAACAGCTGACGCGGCTGGCCTCGCAGGGCAACACCACGCTGGGCTTCACCTTCGCCATCTCGCTGGCCATCGCTTTGTGGAGCGCCAATGCCGGCATGAAGGCGCTGTTCGAGGCGATGAACGTCGCCTATGACGAGGCGGAAAAGCGCAGCTTCGTCACGCTGACCCTGACCTCCTTCGTCTTCACGCTGGGGGCGATCGTCGCGGCGATCCTGTTCATCGGCCTCGTCGTCGGCCTGCCGCTGGCGCTTGACCTCCTGGGCATCGGCACCGACACGAAATGGCTGGTCAGCATCGCCAGCTATGCCGCGATCTTCCTGCTGGTGTCCTTCGGCATTGCGGCGCTGTACCATTGGGGCCCGAGCCGCACCCGCGCCAAATGGCGCTGGATCACCCCGGGCACCGTGCTGACCGTGGTGGTGATCGTCGTCGTCTCGCTGCTGTTCTCTTGGTACGTCGCCAATTTCGGCTCCTACAACGCCACCTACGGCTCGCTGGGCGCGCTGATCGGCTTCATGACCTGGATCTGGATCTCCACTACGATCCTGATCGTCGGCGGCGAGGTGAATGCCGAGATGGAGCACCAGACCGCCCGCGACACGACCCGCGCGCCGGCGCAGCCGCTGGGCTCGCGCGGCGCCACCATGGCCGACACGGTTGGCCGGGCGTCGGTGTCGCTGGAGGAGCCGGACCTGCCGACCCGGCGCGAGGAGCTGGAAGACTTCCTGCACCGGCGGCGCGGCACGGCGAAGATCGTGGCCGTGGCGCTGCCGACCGCCCTGTTCCTGACCTGGCTCATGCGCAACCGCGAGCGCGCCTGAGGCATGCCGGCCGCGGCGGCGCGGCCGGATGACGGTCAAACGTGGGGGATCGGCTCCGTCCCGTCCCGCCCGGACGCCGGCCTGGCGCCCGCGGCCGGCGATGCGGGCGTCAGGCGGCGCTGTAGCGCTTGCGATAGGCGGCGAAATCGTCGCTGCGATACAGCGCGTCGACCTCGTCCATGGTCAGGGAGGTCTCGTCGGTGTCGATCGAGACGCTGTAGCGGGGCGTGTCCTGGTCTTCCATCGCGCTGCAGATCGCCTCGGCCAGCGTGTCGAAGCGCTTGTGCGAGACGCCGCCGCGCGGGCTGACGCGGCGCGCCGACTTGGCCCAGAAGAAATCGGCGGGCAGATCGAAATTCAGGGAAGACATACGTCAGCTCCGTTGGTTGGACGCCGCGCGCGCCCGTCGGGCGCTGCGTCCCCCTCATATAGGGCGCCGGTTCGCATTGACCTGTAAATGGCCGGCCGGCGCCGCGCCGTTCAGCCGAGGTTCAGCCGCCGGCCACCATGCTGGCGGCCATGATCACCATTCGTCATCGCCCCGCTTCGGCTCCAGACCGCCGGTCGCTCCGCCCTTCGCGGACCGCACCGGGCCGGTCGGTCGCGCCGTCCTCCGGCGAGCGCTGCGGGGCGGCCGGGGGCGTGCCCGGGCCGCTCTCCGCCGAACCGCCCATGGCCCGCGCCGCCCGGCGGCTGCGCCAGGCCGAGGCCGGCTGGCTGGCCACCGCGCTGCGCGACGACGGCCGCGCCTGACCCGCCGCGTCGGCCGCTTGCGGGCGGGCCGCGCTGTTCCATCCCGGCACAAAGCGCCGCCTGTTCATTCTTCGCTTACCAAACCCGGCTAGCTTTCGGCTGTCCGCTCGAGTTTCGCGGAAGACGAAAGGCCATCGCATGGTATCGCGTATTCGCGAATGGCGCTTCGCTGCGCTCGCCGTCGCCTGTATCGTGACGGCGAGCCTTTCCTCGCAGCATGCCGCCGCCCAGACAGGCTTCGCGCCCCCGGTCCCGCCCGGCGACATTCCGCAATCGGGCGGCATGGTCTGGGGTGGCCACGTTCCGTCGGCCGGCGAGGGCTACCGGCCGAGCGTCGCACGGCCGGATGGCGTCGCCGCCGCGCCGCCGGCGGCCCCCGAACCGCTTGCCGCGACCCAGCCGATCGTCCGCGCCGCGCCGGCAGCCCCGGCAGCCCCAGCCGCCGCCGCGTCGTCGGCCTCGACGACGAGCTCGCTCTATCAGGATCTTCTCGGCCGCCGCGCCAGCGTGCCCGCCGCCGCGCCGCTGCAGCCGGCCGGCAATGGCGCCCTGCCGCCGCTGGACGCGCCCCGCAGCGTCGGCGGCGAGACAAGCTCAGCCGCGCCGGCCGCCGATCCCTGGACCGGCCTAAAGGCGGTGACCGCCGCACCGCCGCCGCAGCGGCGCGACGCGCCGGCGACCCCGAAGATCGTGCCGCAGCGCAGCGTCGTCGCCTCGCTGGGGGAGGCGCGCAAGCCGGCCCCCCAGAGCCCGGTGCCGGGTCGCGGCGCGCTGGAGAACCAGACGCCGAGCGGCTACCGCGCCATGCCGCGCTCAGAAGCCATGTGCCGGACGGCCCTGCGCAAGATGGGCGTGAGCTTCGTCGACATCGATCCGGTCAGCAGGGGCAAGTCCTGCGGCATCGCCCATCCGGTGAAGATCACCGCGATCGCCAAGGGCGTCGCCATGAAGCCGGCTGCGACGATGAACTGCGCCGCCGCCGCGCGGATCTCGCAATGGGTCGAGGACGAGGTGAAGTCCGCCGCGCGTTGGAAATTGTGGAAGCGGCCGACGGCGGTGCTCAACGCCTCCTCCTATCGCTGCTCGCGCATTGCCGGTTCGCGCACCGTCTCCGAGCACGCCAAGGGCAACGCCCTCGACGTGCGCGGCTTCGCCTTTTCCGACGGCTCGGTGGTGGCCGTGGAGAAGAAAGGCTTCTTCTCCTTCCGCGAGAAGGGTTTCCAGAAGGCCGTGCGGCTTTCGGCCTGCCGCTATTTCGGCACGGTGCTGGGGCCGGGCTACAATTACGACCACCGCGACCATCTGCATCTCGACGCCAAGAACCGCCGCCGCGTCGTCTGCAAATAGGCGCCGGGACGGGTTGCGGCGGCGCCGGCCCGGATCGTAGGGTCGCCTGACTTTATAAACCTGCAACCGGACGAGACATGCCGGGAGGCATCATGGCCGATGATTTTCCGCAGGGGACGGTCCACCGGGCCGGCGAGGACATGCAGGCGGCGCTGACGGCGGAGCCGGAGGTGCTGGGTCTGTGGCAGAAGCTGACGCCGCTCGGGCGCAACGAGTTCATCTGCTGGGTCGAGGACGCCAAGCAGGCAAAGACGCGGCAGCGGCGCATCGAACGCACCATCGACGAATTGCGCGAGGGCCGGAAGCGGCCCTGCTGCTGGGCCGGCTGCATCCACCGCACGGACAAGGCGCCGAGCCCGTGGCAGCAGGCGGTGCTGATCGACGGGAAGACACGCAAGGGGTGATCCGGGCGGCGAAGGGCTGCGGCAGGCCGGCTTGGCGGACGGCGCCTCGGGCTAGCCCGCGTCCGCTGCGCGCTTGTCGCGGCGCTTTTCCTTCGCCTCGTAGATCGTCTTGGCGAGTTCGCCGAGGGAGCCGAGGAACATGCCGGTGGAGCCGGCGACGAACATCCAGACGGCCAGCGTGTACCACTCCTCGAAGGCCTTGAAGAACAGCACCGAGCCGATGACGAAGAGGAGATTGCCGACGAGGCCGATACCGAGATGGATGTAGCCGAAGTCGCGAACGAGAATTTGCAGCATGTTGGACCTTCGGAATGCGTGGCGTCTGTGCGGTGACGACGGCAGGGCGACACCCGCTGGCTTGCCTGTCTGAGGCGGCCGGCGCGCCGATCCCTGCCGGTACGGCATAACGGTCCCTGCCACGACAAGGCAACCGGGCGGCGGTGTCCTTGCTGCGGGATCGACCACCAGGAAGGGGTCGCCGGCTTGTCCGGGTGATGCTGCGCCGTGCAGGGCAGGCGGCTTGCCGGCCGACGCGGCGGTGACATCCCTGCAGCCGTCGCGGTCT
Organism: Aurantimonas sp. DM33-3; assembly: GCF_014334315.1. NCBI lineage: Bacteria > Pseudomonadati > Pseudomonadota > Alphaproteobacteria > Hyphomicrobiales > Aurantimonadaceae > Aurantimonas > Aurantimonas sp. DM33-3. The sequence goes on from NZ_JACSGS010000004.1 coordinate 94,588, forward strand.
CGCGGTTGCGGGCGGCTTGCCGCTGATGCAATGCGTCTGGGTCGCGCAGCGCCGAGCCGAGCTGGGCCGCGTTCCGCGCTAGGGGAGATCCGATGACGCCCGCATTCACCGCCGTCACCTATGTCGCGGCCGCGCTGGCCGAGATCGCCGGCTGCTTCGCCATGTGGTCATGGCTACGGTCCGGTGCCTCGGCGCTCTGGCTGGTGCCGGGTCTGGCCAGCCTGGCGCTGTTCGCCTTCCTCCTGACGCTGGTGCCGGTGGAGGCGGCGGGACGGGCCTATGCGGCCTATGGCGGCGTTTATATCGCCGCCTCGCTCGGCTGGCTGTGGCTGGTGGAGGGCAGCCGACCGGACCGCTGGGACATGGCCGGCGCCGGGCTCTGCCTCGTCGGCGCGGCGATCATCCTGTGGGCGCCGCGCGGTGCCTGACAGCGGGGCTCAGTCGGCGATGGTCTCGGCCGGCACGGCGGTCGGGCGGCCCTCGTCGTCGATCGCCACCATGACGAAGGTGCCCTCGGTGACCTTGGTGCGCTCGTGGCGGGCGCGGCCCTTGGCCCAGGCCTCGATGGACAGGGTGATCGAGGTGCGGCCGACCTTGTCGATGGTCGAATAGACGCAGAGCGTGTCGCCGATCTTCACCGGCTTCCTGAAGATCAGCGTGTTGACCGCGATGGTGGCGACGCGGCCGCGGGCCCGCTCGGCGGCGCGGATGCCGGCGGCCAGATCCATCTGCGACATCACCCAACCGCCGAAGATGTCGCCATTGGCATTGGCGTCGGCCGGCATGGCCGGCAGCCGGATGGTCAGTTCGCCCCGGGGCTGTTCGTCGGTCTCGTCCATCGCGCGTCTCCTCATTGGCCCGAATGGCATAGCAGACGCGGCGGGACTTGGCAGCGGTGACGGACGGATCGCGCGGGGGTGCGGGCGAAGCGGCATCCTGGCCGAGCCTGCGGCGGCGTTCGGCCGCGATCAGCTCTGGCAGGGCGGGGCGCCGCTCTCCGGCTCTTCCGGGACCAGATGCCCGTCGGGCTGGCGGATCAGCACCCGGCGCTGGCCGCGATAGCGGAAGACTAGCCGGTGGCGCCCGGCATCGGCGCCGACGCCGCGCTCGACCGTGCCGCGGACATTGCCGCGGCGCAGCTCGGTCCGGAAGAAGGCCACCGGCAGGCCGAAGGCGGCGGCCACCGCCGTGCTGTCGACCTCGACGTCACCGCTGTCGTCCTGGGGAGCGTGGTCGGCCATCAGGCGCGCGCCGCCACGCGCGGCGCATTGCCCGCCTCGGCCAGCGGGAACAGCGACAGGATGTCGATCTCGCGTTTCGGCAGGTCGGCGAAGCTGTAGCGGTCGAGGACGGCGAGGAAGGCGGTGACCGCTTCGGCGAGGACGCCGCTCATGCCGCAGGCCGGCTGGATGATGCAGCGGCCGCAATCGGCGAGGTCGAACCCGTCCTCGGTCGCCCGCACCAGCTCGCCGACGGAGATCTCCGACGCGGGACGGGCAAGGCGGATGCCACCGGCGCGCCCGCGCAGGGTCGTGACATAGCCGGCCTTGCCCAGTTCGTGGACCACCTTGGTCAAATGGTTGCGCGAAATGCCGTAGGCCTCGGAAATGTCGGCCACCGAGGAGAGGCTGTCGGGCCGCGCGGCGAGGTAGATCACGACGCGCAGCGCATAGTCGGTGTAGCGGGTAAGGCGCATGCGCCGGGCTCCCTTTCGCTGTGCCGATAAAACATATATCAGAAATACATATTTAGCCAGCGGCGTCGTCCGCCGGCCTGCCGCGAGGTCGCCCCATGTCCGAGGACCGCATTGTTTCGCCGATCGTCGACGAGGATTCGCTGCGCCTGCTGGTCGCTGATTTCTATGACCGGGTGCGCGCCGACCCGGTGCTGGGGCCGGTGTTCGAGGGGGCGGTGACGGACTGGCCGGCGCATCTGGAGCGGCTGACGGCCTTCTGGTCGTCGGTGATGCTCACCTCGGGCCGCTACAAGGGCAATCCCTTCGCCGTCCACCACCGCCATCGCGGCGAGATCGATCTCGCCATGTTCGACCGCTGGCTCGGCCTGTGGCGCGAGACGACCAGCCGGCGCTTTCCGGCGGCGACGGCCGCGGTGTTCCACGAGAAGGCGGAGCGGATCGCTGACAGCCTGAAGGCCGGGCTGTTCTTCCGGCCGGAGCTCGCCGATCTGCGGCCGGCCCATCCGCGCAGCCAGTGACCGTCAGTCGGTGTTTTGACGGGTCTGCCGCTCTAGGGCGTCGTCGTCGCTGTCGCAGCGATTGATCGCCTGCCAGTACCAGCCATCGCTCTGGACCAGCGACAGGAGCAGGCGGCGATCGACCGATCCGGCATGGCCGGCGGGCACCCCGTCCATGCCGGCGGCCGGCGCGGGGCGGGCGGCATCGTCGCCATGCAGCCGCGGCGGCTCCTCACGCGACAGCTTGATGTGGCCGGAGCGCAGCGACCAAAGGAACGAGGTGATCGCCGACTGGCAGCGGATCATCGACAGCCGGTCGGGCTGGCGGTCGGCGGGCACGGTGGCGGCGATGCTGTCGATGGCCTCGCTGAGCGCGGCGAGGCGCAGCGGCAGCGCCGCCGCCGCTTCGCCCGAGTGGAAGTAATGCAGCGCCGGATAGGCCAGATGCTGCTGGCCGAGGGTGATGATGTTCGGGGACAGCGTATCGAGGATGCTGGCGAGCCGCCCATAGCCGTCGCCGTCCCGGCACTGGCTCAGAATTCCGTCCGGCGTGCTGCCGAGGCCGTGAATGGTGATCGCCAGCTGGCGCTTGGCGACCGCCGCCGAGATCACCGGCACGAGATAGGTGACCGACAGGGTCAGGGCGAGAAGGCCGTTGGCGGCGCAGAGCGCGGTGAGCAGCTGCCACAGCGCGCCCGACGGCTGGAAATCGCCGAGGCCGAGGGTCGTCAGCGTGTAGCCGGCGACATAGAGCATTTCCACCGCATCGGCCGGCGCCTTGGTCTGGGCGTTGACGATGCCGTCGCCGCCGCCGAGGAAGATCAGCCACCAGCCGAGCCACAGGCCGACAAACCAGACCAGCGCCGAGCCGGCGAGAATGAGCGGGCCGGCGGCCGACAGGAGCCGATGGCCGCGCTCGCCGCCATCGGAAATCCGGAGCGCCAGCCGCCACGCCCCCTGCATGGACCAGGCGGTGAGCGGGCCGGCGCCGCGGGCCGTCAGGGTGGTCAGGCCGATTTCGATGATGGTCCAGGCGACGAGGGCCGCGCCGAGAAGCGAGAGAAGGATCATGGCGAGTGTTCCGGATCGGGGCCGTGAGGGAAGCGGTGAAGAGGACGCGCCCAGCGCCAACGCGGCACGCTGCGATCCGATCCCGAAAACGTGAAGCGGGTTGAGGCGGCAGCGGCGGGAAGGCGGTGCGCTGCGCCGATCGCGGCAATCCTGCATGGCTGCCTTGCACGCGGCCCGGTGCCACGTGCCCCCGGCGCGGCCTATCTGTTGCATTGCAACATGAAACAGACCGGAGACCCATCATGGCCCCTCAGACTTCTCCCAGCCGTCCCCGCCGCTTCCACCAGCGCGTTGCCGGCTTCTTCGTCGAGGCTGCCGCGGTCATCGAGGATGCCCGCCGCATGCGCGACGAGTATCGCCGCAACCATCGCGGCATGATCGAGTAGGCAGGATCGACACCGGCGCCGTCTGGCGCCGGGCGGACAATCGCGGCTGAGACAACGCCGCGCGATGCCGAGCCGTGTGCCGTCAGGCTTCGGCGTGCCGCGCTTTACCCCAGCGCCGCATCGGCACCAGTTCGACCGCCAGCATGGCGGTAAAGATCAGGGCGCAGCCGACGAGGCCGATGGCCGCGATGCGCTCGCCGAGGATGATCGCGCCGAACAGCGCCGCGAACAGCGATTCCGACGACAGGAAGATCGCCGCCTGCGCCGCCGTCGTGTGACGCTGGCCGATGATCTGCAGGGTGAAGGCGAGCCCGGTCGACAGGACGCCGCCATAGACGATTTCCGGCCAGGCCTGCCACAGGCCGGCAAGGGTCGGCGCCTCGAAGGCCAAAGTGCCGAGGCCGGCGAGGATCGCGGTGACGGCGAACTGCACGAAGGACAGCGTGTAGGGTCGGCCGCTCGGACCGGCGAACAGCCCGACGAAGACGATCTGCAGCGCCCAGAACACGGCGCAGACCAGCATCCACACATCCCCGATATTCAGCGCCGCCAGGCTGCCGCCGCCCAGAAGGGCGATGCCGGTCAGGGCGGTGAGTGCCGCCGGCCAGACCACCCAGTGCGGCCGGCTGCGCAGCAGGGCGAGGCCGAGGATCGGCGTCAGCACCACATAGAGACCGGTGAGGAAGCCGGCATTGGTCACGGTCGTGGTGACCATGCCGATCTGCTGGGTGATGGCGGCGAGAAACAGCAGCGCGCCGATGCCGACGAAGCCGATCCTTGTGCCCGGCGGCACCGGCACCGCCGCGCGGCGGCCTTCGGCGATGGCGAAGGGCACGAGGGTCAGCGCCGCGATGCCGAACTTCGCCGCGGTGAAGGTCCAGGGACCGACCGCGGCCATCGCCGTCGACTGGGCGACGAAGCCCATGCCCCAGACGGCACCGGCGAGAAGCAGCAGGCAATTGGCGCGAAGGCGTGTCATGGCGACCGGAGGCAGGATGGGAGAGAGGTTCGCGAAGGCCGATGGAGCGCCGCGAACCGATCGCCTTGCTGACTATCGGAGCCGGTGGGGCGAGGCAAGGCAGGCACCGTGCGCCGCACCGGCGATCGGCGCGGGCGGGATCAGCGGGCGGCGTTTGCCAGGAGCTCCGCCCAGCGGCTCAGGCGCTTGGTGTTGGCGCCGAGATCGGAACGGCCGAGCAGCGCGCGCGCATAGATCCGCATTAGCGTGCCCTCCGGTGCGCCGAAGGCATCCACGTCGATCGTGTCGGGAAAACGCAGGACGGCGCTGCGCGCGACATAGCGGCGGTAGTTCGGCGTCTGGCCGTGATCGACCCGCACGACGTCGCCATCCTCGGCGAGGGCCGCGTCGAGACGGGCGAGGAGGGCCTGCGGCGGGATCGCGAAGACCGGCAGGGCGACATCGACCCGTGCCGCGGTGGCGCCGGGCGACGCCGCGACGCTGTCGTTTGGCACGGAGCGCCGCGTCAGCTTCGCCAGATCGACCGGTCCCTGGTCGGCGGGCCCGCCCAGCCGTGTCCAGAGCGCCTCGAGAAGATGGGCCATGCCTTGCCTTTCCGTACCAATGCCTGCGGGCAGCCGGCGCGCTCACGCCTGGCTGATCAGAGCGGAACGATCGCCGCCGGGCGGTCGTTGCGGGGGGACGACACTAAGGCCTGCGGACCAAATCTGGCGCGGGCCTGCGCAACCGGAAGGAACCGTCCCATGCTTCGCATCGCGACACTCGCTCTTGCCACCTCCGCCCTGTTCGCCGTTCCGGCGATGGCGCAGGATTCGACGCCGACCCCGACCGACAAGCCGGCCAACGCGCCGTCCGACGGCATGAATGCCGGCATGCAGAACGATATGGAGCCGATCACCGTTGAGATGAAGGGCGCCGATGGCGGCTCGGCCGGCACGGTCACGGTGACCCCGACGCCGCACGGCCTCCTGCTGTCGGCCGATCTCGCCAATCTCGCCGATGGCGACCATGCCTTCCACGTCCACGAGACCGGCGTCTGCGAAGGCGATTTCTCCTCGGCCGGCGGCCATTACAACCCGACCGACAAGGAGCATGGCTACAAGGTCGAGGGCGGCCATCATGCCGGCGACCTGCCGAACTTCACCACCACCGACGGCTCGGCCAGCTTCGAGAGCTTCGCGCCGGCGCTGACGCTGACCGGCGGCGAGGCGCCGCTGAACGATGCCGACGGCTCGGCGATCGTCGTGCATGGCGGCACCGACGATTATTCCTCGCAGCCCTCGGGCGACGCCGGCGACCGCATTGCCTGCGGCGTCGTCTATTCGGGCCAGTAAGCCGTCCGCTGACAGAACGGGTTGCCGGCATGGGCCGGCAGCCGGTGAAGATTGAGTCCGGCGCTCAGGCGCCGGGCAGCCCGCCGATCGGCCGGTAGTCGGGAAGCGCTTCGATCCGCGTGAGCCAGGCCCGGATGACGGGATAATCCGTCAGCTCGAATCCGCCTTCGCCGGCCCGGTGGGTATAGGCATAGAGCGCGATGTCGGCGAGGCTCGGCGCGTCGCCCACCAGCCATTGCGCCCCGGACAGGCGCTGCTCCATCACCGCCAGGGCCTTGTGACCGCCGGCCAGTGTGTCGGCCAGACGCTGCGGCGTCGCGGCCTCGCGCATCTGCGGATAGACCAGCAGCGAGCGCCGCACAGCGATGTGCGGCTCGTGGCTGTATTGCTCGAAGAACATCCAGCCAAGCATCTCGGCGCGCGCGAAGCGGTCGTCCGGCACGAAGCGTGTGCCGTCGCCGAGATAGCAGAGGATGGCGTTGGATTCCGGCAGGGTGCGGCCGTCTTCCAGTTCAAGCAGCGGCACCTTGCCGTTGGGATTGGCGGCGAGGAACGCGGGCTGCTTGGTGCCGCCGTCGAGCGTGCTCACCTCGACATGGCGAAACGGGCGGCCGAGCAGCGCCATCAGCAGCCGGGGTTTGTAGCAATTGCCGGAATCGGCCATCCCGTGGATCGTCAACATCGCGTGCCTTCTGTGCCGCTTGCCTGAAGGCGCAGCATAGCATTGGCCACCGCCGGCAATGAAGGCGTGGTGCGGACCGTCGAGCACGGGCCGGGCGTATCGTCCGCTCGTATCGAGAGGGCTCAGTTCGGCCCGGCAATGCGCTTGGTGAAGCGGGGGCGGACGGCTGCTACCGAACTGTGGGTCATGCCCTTCAGCCGGACCACGTCGAACATGGCGTTCTGGGGGATCATCGTCTCGGTGACGAGGATCGAGTCGCCGATGGCAACCGACGGCAGGAGGTCGACGGGGATTGGGCGGTCCGCGAAGGCGGGCGAGGCGTCCGGCGGGTAGCTCCAGTCGGTGTCGAAGCCGCGCGACGAGCGGGTCAGGCTGGAGATCCGGACTTCCAGCGCGCCGTCGGGTTGCGGCACCAGCGCCTTCAGCGTGGCGATGATGCGGTTGTCGAGCACCGATCTCGGCAGTTCGGTCTGGCGGGACATGTAGTCGCTCATCGAGGCGGTGGCGCGTTCGAGCGCCAGGCTTTCCCGGTAGAAGTCGAAGAGCGTGACCGTGCCGAGCAGGACGAGGACGAGTAGCGGCGCGATCAGCGCGAACTCGACCGCCGCGACGCCGGACCGGTCGCCGAGGAGGCGGCGATGGCGAGCGGGCGGCGGTGCGCCATTCGTGGGGGCAGAATCGGCCATCATTGCGGCTCGTTGACGAAGGCGGCGTAGGAATTGATGCCGTAGGCGCCGGTGTCGCCGTCGGGCAGTGCCACGGCGAGGCCGAGCATTGGCGTCATTGGCCGCACCGAGGTGCAGACCCGGACGAACATCAGCTCCGAGCGTTCGCCCGGCCGATAGGCCGGCACGGTGCCGCGATGGACGCAGCGCGCGACGGTCTCCGGGATCGTGTCGGAGGCATTGCTGAGGGCAATCAGCTCGACCGTCGTGTTCGCCGCGCAATCGGTAAAGACCATCGCCTGGGCGCAGATCCGTTGCTTGAGGTCGTCGGCCGAGATCGCCGCATTGTCGGCGATGCGCAGCTGCCGCACGATCCGGTTCAGCGCGCCGTCCTGCATGATCGTCTGGGTCATCAGCCAGCCGGCCTCGAAGATCGAGAAGACCATGGCGAGGAACAGCGGCACCACCAGCGCGAACTCGACGGCGGTCGCGCCGCGCCGGTCGCGGGCAAGGCGCAGCGGAGCCTTCAGGATCGGCAGGGGGCGTGTCATCCGATCAGCTTGATCTTCTGGATCGCCGTGGCGATCGACTTGAACGCGTCCTGGATGTCGAGGGCGTTGACCCGGTAGAAGCGCTCCGCGCCGCTGGCGCAGCTCGACATCTGCTTGGCCGCTGTGTCGTTCACGTCGAAGCCGATGGTGAAGACGATGACGTTCTTCTGCTTGGCCGCGGTGCACAGGGCCGCGGCGAAGCGTTCGGCGTCGCCGACGGTATAGAGGTCGGTGTTGAGACTGCCATTGTTGTAGTACTGGACCGGCTTGCTCGCATCCTTGGGAATGCGCTGGCTGCTGATCGCGCCGTCGGTCATCAGCACGAGGAACTTCATCGTGTCGGGATCGGTGAAGCTGGCCGGCCGGTTGCTGAAGCGTGCGTCGATGTCGAGTTCGTCGGACAGGGCCCGGTAGCGCGCCGCCTCGCGCAGCATCGGCTGGATCGCCGGATCGAGCAGCAGCAGCCCCCATTTCAGCGCGATCGGCGTGCCGGTGCCGTCATAGAGCTTGTAGTTGTCGATCTGCCGCTTGAGATATTCGCGGTCGTTGGAGAGGAACGAGACGCCGGTCCGGTCGGTGTCCTTGCCTTCGCCCGCGACGAAATCGTGCGTCGTGCCCGGCCGCGGATCGTGGGGATCGTCCGGGCACCACCAGGGTTCGGTGATCTGCGCCTCGCCGGCCTTCTTCAGCGCGTCGTGATGGTTCGCCTGGGTAAAGTGCTGGGTCTGGGGAAGATTGGCGAAATCCGGCACGCCGAGGGTGAAGTCGCTGCGCCCGAACTGGAAGCAGGACGAACGGTCGTGCTGGCGACGGTTGCGGGTCAGGGCGTCGAACAGCACCGGGCCGATGCTGACCTGGCCGGCATAGGGCACGATGCTGACGGTGGTGTAGTCCTCCGCGCCGTCGGCCAGCACCATGTCCATGAAGGATTTGGCGGCCGGGCGCAGGTAGTTGATGCGCATGGCGCCGCTGGGGCCGGGATAGCTGCCGGACTTGTCGAAGCGCATGGAGCCGGACATGTCGAGCAGCAGCGAGATCTCGATGTTCTTGCGCTTCTCCTCGGCCTCCGCATGGGCCACCACGGTGAGCTGGTCGATGCCGATCAGCCGCAGGAAGGCCGTGTCGGTGACGGCGGTGGCACTGGCCTCGACCCGCTTGGCGTTGCTGAGCTCGTCGGCCTTCACGTCGAGGGCGTAGCTGCCCTTCGTCACGGCCGCCTTGAGGAAGCTCTCGATGGTCTCGCGCGGCGGGCGCGTCTGGGTGAGGGAGGCCGCCGCCAGCACGCCGCGATCGAGACCGTCCTGCAGCACCGAACGCAGCCGTTCATGGGCGATGAGGTCGATGGCGCCGCCGGAGATGACGATCATCGGCACCAGCATCAGGGCCGTCATGACGGGGATGCTGCCGGCTTTGGCGCGCAGGAATCTGGACCGAAAGGCGGAGGGTTTCATCGAGCGCCAATGCATGGACTATAGGGCTGTCTTATTATTGAGCCGATGAGATTTAAAACGCCTTAAAAATAAGCGCTTATAGCGAGGCATCGGAAAATATTCCGCAGCCATGGCGTCCCGGATCGGCGCGGCACGGCAGGCAAGGGCCGGGCGGCGGGCGGTCTCGCCGCCATCGTCGCGGCGACGGTCGTGGCCGGTGAATAGCGACGGGCTCGCGCGGGGCCCGGCTTGCAGCCCGACGCGGCTGGCATTAGGGTCCGCGCGCCCGCAGGGGCCTTCCCGCAGCTACGATCGGAGTTCAGCACCCATGGCATTTCTTGCCGCCGCCCTCGACCGCGTAAAGCCGTCAGCGACCATCGCCGTCACCCAGAAGGCGCGCGAGCTGAAAGCGCAGGGGCGCGACGTCATCGGCCTGGGCGCCGGCGAGCCGGATTTCGACACGCCGGACAACATCAAGCAGGCGGCCATCGAGGCGATCAACCGGGGCGAGACCAAATACACGCCGGTCTCGGGCATTCCCGAGCTGCGCCAGGCGATCGCCGCCAAGTTCAAGCGCGAGAACGGCCTCGACTACAAGCCCGAGCAGGTGATCGTCGGCACCGGCGGCAAGCAGATCCTGTTCAACGCCTTCATGGCGACGATGAACCCGGGCGACGAGGTGATCATCCCGGCGCCCTACTGGGTCAGCTATCCGGAGATGGTGGCGATCTGCGGCGGCACGCCGGTCTTCGTGCCGGCCGGCATCGAGACCAATTTCAAGCTGACGCCGGAAGCGCTGGAAGCGGCGATCACGCCGCAGACCAAGTGGTTCCTGTTCAACTCGCCGTCCAACCCGTCGGGCGCCGCCTATACGCGCGACGAGCTGAAGGCGCTGACCGACGTCCTGATGCGCCACGAGCATGTCTGGGTGCTGACCGACGACATGTACGAGCACCTGGTCTATGGCGACTTCACCTTTACCACGCCCGCCCAGGTCGAGCCGGCGCTCTACGAGCGCACGCTGACCATGAACGGCGTGTCGAAGGCCTATGCCATGACCGGCTGGCGCATCGGCTATGCCGGCGGCCCGGTGCAGCTGATCAAGGCCATGGACATGATCCAGGGCCAGCAGACCTCCGGCGCCTGCTCGATCTCGCAATGGGCGGCGGTCGAGGCACTGAACGGTCCGCAGGACTTCATCGACACCAACCGCGCGATCTTCCAGGGCCGGCGCGACCTCGTCGTGTCGATGCTGAACCAGGCCAGCGGCATCGACTGCCCGACGCCGGAAGGCGCCTTCTACGTCTATCCGTCCTGCCAGGGCCTGATCGGCCGCAAGACCGAAGCCGGCACGGTGATCGACAGCGACGAGACCTTCGTCTCCGAACTGCTGCAGGCCGAGGGCGTGGCGGTGGTGCATGGCTCGGCCTTCGGCCTCGGCCCGAACTTCCGCATCTCCTATGCGACGTCGGAAGAGGCGCTTGAGGAAGCCTGCAAGCGGATCCAGCGATTCTGCGCCAGCCTCAAGGCCTGACATTCCGAGACATGATTGCGTGATGAAAGGCGGCTCCCCGGAGCCGCCTTTTTTCGTGGGCGGTGGTCGGAAGCGCAGGTGCGGGCAAAGCCCGGACAGAAAAAAGCCGGGTTCGCGAGAACCCGGCTGAATTAGGAAGGATTCCGAAAAACCCTTGGGAGGAAACAGCCAGTGCCAAAACGGCGGGAGGAGGTGCCGTCGGCGGCTGACTGCGGTGGAACATAGTCATCGGCGGATTCGGCACCACGTCCAATTCGGTATGTGAGCCATGCGTTTGATGCATGACTTGTCGCGGACGCTCTGCTTGGTCGTCATAGCAAAACCCGATCGGTCGATCGGCAAAACCGATGGATCTCGGCGCGGCGGTTAACCGCATGCGCAGCTTTCGGCGGCACCCGGCTACCCGCCAACATGCGATAGCCCTAATGTCGGGTTAACAACGCTGAGCGGCTCGACCCGCATCGACGAATGTCTGAAGGGCCAGGGGCCGATGAGCGCATCGCAATCCTATACGCTGCGCGGGCAGTTGACCCGCCTCGACACGACAACCCGCATCACGCTGGCGGTGCTGGCGCTGGCCAGCGGCGTCTACACCTATCTCGGCGTGCGCGAGCTGCTCGACGGCACCGCGACGACGGTGTTCCTCGGCGCCATCGTCTATTCCTCGGCGGTCTCCGTCGCGATCTACGCCTTCTGGTCCTATCTGATGCGGTTCATGCCGCATGTGCGCCAGCCGGGCAGCCGGCGGATGCTCTATGTCGCGATGGGCCTCGGCGCGGCGATGATCATCGCCATGTCGTCCTGGCTGAACGCCGCGGCGCTGGCCGGCGCGGCGGCGCTGGAGCAGCATCTGGCGGTCACGACCGAGGAGTATCAGGGGAAGCTGAACGAGGCGCATGAGAACGCGCTGGCGGCCCAGAGCCTTCTGCCCGACATCCAGCTCGCCTCGCAGCGCTTTGCCCGGCTCTCCGAACAGGAGGCCCGCTCGGGCATCCTCACCGGCACGTCGGGCTCGGGCACGGTGGTGCAGCTGCTGCGCCAGATGTCGAACCAGCTCACCGGCCTGCAGGGCGAGATCACCGCCTCGCGCGAAGACGTCAAGACGCTGTTCGGGGAGGGCGGCGAGCGGCTGTCGGCGATGCGCCAGCTGGTGTCCTCGCAGGGGCCGATCGCCGACCGCGCGAATGCCTATGCCGAGCAGGCGGTCGCCCTGTCCGGGCTGATCACCGCCTTGCAGCAGACCTCGGTGGCGCCGACCGTGCGCCGCGCGGCGGAGGATCTCGGCCGCACCTTCATCGCGCCGATCGCCGACGGCGCCGACGACGATCTGCGCACCCGCCAGAGCGAGGTCGTGGGCCGGGTCGAGACCGCGGTGCAGGCCCAGAGCCAGGCCCTGGCGGCGGCCGCCGACGAGATCCTGGCGCGGCCGGTGGTGGTGCCGGTGCGCTTCACGCCGCTGTCCTCGCCCGAAGCTGTCATCCGCTACGCCCGCGACTTCCTGCCGTCCTGGGCCGGCGCGATCTCCATCGACCTGTTGCCGGCGGTGCTGATCTTCATCCTGTGCATCGTCCAGGACGTGATCCGCCGCGAGGACGGCGAGGAGATGGAGACCGGCGACATGAGCGCGGCGGAACTGATGCGGGCGATCCGCATCCAGAAGAAGCTGCGCACGGCCGAAACCGACGAGGCGCTGCCGGCGGCGGCGCGCGCCGAGATGGCGGCCCACGATCCGCGGGAGGTGCCGGACGACGACATCGTCCAGGCCAACACCGCCGGCGGGCCGACGCCGTTTCCCAAGACCGTGGTGCGCTGAACCGCGATGATCGGCGAGGAGGCATCACCGGGACGCGTCGAACGGCTGATCCGGGCGATCCCTGAGGGCGCGGTCCTGCGCGGCGTCTTCGTGGCGCTGCTCGTCATCGCCGGCTCGATCGCCTTCCTCGACTACCGGCAACTGGCCGAGGCATCGGCCGACCGCGAGCGGATCAGCCGCACCGAACCGATGCCGCTGGCGCGTCCCGAGCCGGGTGACCAGGTTCGCCCCTATCTGCCCAGGACGATCCCTGTGGCGCCCGACCGGGGCGTGCCGAGCCTGCCGGGCTGGGACGGTCCGGTGGACGGCGAGGCGATGGCCGAGCGCATGCGCTTCGTGGCCGGGCCGGACGGCGCGATCAGCGCGATCGGGCGGATCGAGATCGGCACGGCGGGCGATTTCCGCGATTTCCTGGCGAGCCCCGAGGCGGCCGGAGCCCGCACGCTCTACCTGCATTCGCCGGGCGGCGCTGTGGACGATGCGATGTTCATGGCGCGCGAGCTGCGCGAGCGGCGGCTGTCCACCATGGTGCCGGCCGACGGCTATTGCGCCTCGGCCTGTCCGCTGGTGCTGGCCGGCGGCCTGACGCGCAAGGCGGGGCAGGGTGCCTGGGTGGGCGTCCACCAGGTCTATGCGCTGCCGCTTTCGGACGTGTCGCGCGACATCGACCGGTCGATCGCCGGGGTGCAGGAGACCATTGCCCGGTGCCAGGAGCTGCTGGTGGCGATGGGCGTCGATCCGGCGGTGTGGATCAAGGCGATGCAGACCCCGGCGGACAGTCTCTACGTGCTGACGCGGGACGAGCTGATCGCCTTTCGCATGGTGCGTCCGTTCCCCGACGACGCCAGCTTCATCGGCCCGCCGGCGCCGCCGGCCTTGCCGGTTTCGACCTTGTCGGTGGCGGGTGACGGGGCGGCGGACCCGGCCGCACCGGACAGCTCCGGCTGACGCGGCGGCGTCTTCGCTCAGCTAACCTGACGAATCGGCGACCGTGACATGCAGCGGAAGCTGCTGTTTGCGCTTCGCATTCGGTGAAGAAACCGTTAATTCTTGCGTTCAATGATTCGCGAAACGAAGCGGCGACGGGGCACGCATGGATTCGGAGTTCTTTGCGCTGGTCATGGACCACGATCCCAACCTCGTCTTCGTGAAGGACGAGAACAGCGTCATTCTCTACGCGAACCGCGCCTTTCTCGAAGTCTTCCCCCCGCAAAAGCGGGCCGGCATCATCGGCACCACCACCATCGAGGATTTCCAGCCCGACGAGGCGGCGCTGTTCCTCGCCGAGGACCGCCGCGCCATGGCGCTCGGGCGCAGCGAGATCGTCGAGGACGTGAGCGACTATACCGGGCGCAAGCGCGTGCTTCTGACCCGCAAGATCGCCTTTACCTGCGTCACCGGCGCGCCGCGGCTTCTGGCGATCTCCACCGACATCACCGAACTGGCCGAGCGCGAGCGGCATCTGGCCGAGGCCAACGACCGGCTGGCCCAGTTCTCGGCCTTCGCGGCGCATGACCTGCGCTCGCCGATCAGCAGCATCGTCAGCGCGCTGGACATGATCCGCCACGACCGGGAGACCACGCTCAGTCCGCGCGCCGAGAGTTATGTCGACCTGATGATGAAGAGCGGCCACGGCCTGGCCCGGCAGGTCACCTCGCTGCTGGAATCGGCCAAGGCAGAGAACCGGGCGGAGCTGGCGACCCGCGAGACCGACCTGAACCTCCTGATGAACGAGATCCGTTTCAATCTCTCGTCGCAGCTGGAGGCCGCCGGCGCGACGCTGCACAGCGCGCGTCTGCCCAATCTCGACGTCGAGCCGCATCTGTTCCGGCAATTGCTGCAGAACCTCATCGAGAACGCGCTCGCCCATCATGGCGACCGGCTGCCCATGGTGATCGTGCGGCACGAGGAGACCGGGGCCGAGCACATCATCTCGGTGGAGGACAACGGCATCGGCATCGCGCCCGGCGAGATGGAGAGCGTCTTCGAGGAGTTCGAGCAGGGCGAGCGCGCCGAGGGCGGCACCGGCATCGGCCTCGCGCTCTGCCGCCGCGTCGTCGGCCTGCATCAGGGGCGGATCAGCATCGATCCGGCCTATCGGGACGGCTGCCGGGTGGTGGTGGCGCTGCCCAAGGAGGCGGTGGCCGCGGGAGCGCTGCGCAACGTCGCCTGAGGGCGGGGTCGCGAACGCCTATTCCAGATGCTTGACGACCCGCAGGATGATCAGCGTCATGACGACGGCGATCACCGCGAGGAGATATTCGCCGAGGCCGCAGGCGAGACCCACCGCACCGGCCAGCCAGAGCGAGGCACCGGTGGTCAGCCCCTTCACCCGGCCGCGCGCCTGGATGATGACGCCGGCCGCCAGGAAGGCGATGCCGCTGGTCACCGCCTCGACGATGCGGATCGGGTCGGCCCGGGTCGAGTCGCTGTCGAAGCGGTCGATCAGCACGACCATCAGTAGGGTGAAGAGGCAGGCGCCGATCGCCACCAGCATGTGGGTGCGCAGGCCCGCGGCATGTTCGCCGCTCTCGCGCTCGTAGCCGACGATGCCACCGAGAAACGCCGCCGCGAAAAGTCGCGCGGTCTGCTGGAGGACCTCCCGAAGGGCCGGCTCGCTGAAGAGATCGGTCATGGCATTCTCCCCGCTGTCGCGACCCCCCGGCGCGCGCCGGACATCAGGTCGCGATGACGAATTCCTACATGCAGAGGAGAATGCGACGGGCATGCGCGCCGGCAAGGGGCAGCGCGCAGACGGCGTGCGTTCAGGCGGGCCGGGGCGCGGTGTCGCCGGCCGGCACGATCCGGTCGAACCAGGCGAAAAGCCCGGCCAGGGCCGGGTCGCGATAGAGCGGCACCTCGTTCAGCGTCTCGTGGCGGGCCCCCTCGACGATCTGAAGGGTGACGTCCCTGACGCCGGCGAGGCGCAACCGTCCGGCCAGCACCGTGACCGCTTCGCCCTTGTCCGTCGCCGGGTCGGCGGTGCCGCCGAGGCAGTGGACGGGGAGCTCGGCCGGCAGCATCGCCAGCCCGGCCTCCGACCCGCCCTGGAAGATCAGCGCCATGACGTCCTCCATCATCGACAGGGTCGGCGCAAAGCCGCAGAGCGGATCGGCGATGAAGGCGTCGACCGCCGCCGGATCGTGGGACAGCCAGTCCTGCATGGTGCGGCGGGGCGAGATCGCCTTGCCCCAGGCCTCGAAGGTGGCGCGCTGCAGGATGCCGCTGGGCACGTCGGAACCCTTCAGCGCCTTCTCCACCTTGAGCGCCAGCCGGCCGACGCGCTCCTCCAGTCCGGCGGTGAAATTGGCGTTCCAGACGGCGACGCCGGCCAGGTCGCGGCCATGGCGCTCGGCGTAATTGAGGGCGATGAGGCCGCCCATGGAATGGCCGAAGACGATCACCGGCAGGCCCGGATGGCGGGCGATTGCGTCCAGATGCACGGCGCGGCAGTCGGTCAGCACCTTCTCGGCGCCGTTGCGGCGGGCGAAGCGGCGCAGCGGCGCATCCGCCGCCGTGGTCGAGCCATGGCCGCGATGATCATGGGCAAGGACGTGACCGCCCTTCGCGGCGAGCGCCGCAGCGAATGCGCCGTAGCGGCCGGCATGTTCGGACAGGCCGTGATGGACGAGCACGATGGCGCGGGCGGGGGCCGTTGCCCGCGCATGATGGACATGGAGCGCGGCGCCGGTCTTGGTGTCGAGTGTGTAGCTGCCGTCGAACATGTCGTCTCTCCGCGTCGCAATGCCGGACGATAGCCGGATTCGCCGGGTCGCGCACGGCGATCGGGGGCGCAATGGAGGCGGGAATGGGCGGCCGGTCCGTTGCGCGCGGGCGATGCCGGGCGACGATGCGGGTTTCGCCTTTCGTCCGCCGCGGTTCCGCTCTATCGCCGGGACCATGACACGCACGGTTCTCGCCACCCTCCTTCTTCTCGCGGCCTTGCCGGTTGTCGCGCAGACGCCCGTGACCGGCCGCTTCATCGCCGAGGCGCGCTGTCCGGCGCTGGCCTCGCTGACCGATCCGTCCAATCCCGGGACCGTCGCCACCGAGCCCGGCAAGGCCTATGCGCTGATCGCGCGCAGCGGCGCGCCGGCGACCCATTATCTCGTCCGCATTCAGGGCGCCGAGCCGGACCGGCGCTGGGTCGCGGTCGGCTGCGGCCGGATCGAGGCCGCCGCCGACAACGCGGCGTCCTGACCGCAAGCCGCCAGGCATGTGTCGCGGACCCTGCGGTGGTTGGCCGATCGCCGTCCGGCGTGCACAATCAGGCTCGGGCTGGAGGGGAGAAGGACGCCGCATGAACGGCTTCGCACGGAACGGCATGATCGCAATGGGGCTCGCGCTGATCCTGGCATGGCCCGGGACGAGCGGCGCGCGCGCGCAGGAGCCGCTGGAGGGCTTCGTCATCGCCCGCGAGGCCTGCGACGCGACCTTGTCCATCCGCGGTGGTCCCGACCGGCAGAGAGAGCGGCTGGTCGTCGACCGGGCCTACAAGCTGATCGGCGAGAACCGCCGCGACGGCAGCCATTATCAGGTGGAAATTCCGGGCGCCGATCCGGCGCAGCGCTGGATTGCCAAGACCTGCGGCGAGCGTGTGCGCCGCGTCGAGTCGGCGGGCGAAGGAGCCGCGCCGGCCCGCCGGCGGGATTCGGATGCCGGGCGCAATGCCCATCGCGATCTGGTGCTGGCGATCAGCTGGCAGCCGGCCTTCTGCGAGACCCGGCCGGGGCGGCCCGAATGCCGGTCGCAACGCCCGGGCCGCTTCGATGCCGACAATTTCTCCCTGCACGGCCTGTGGCCGCATCCGCGCGGCACCGAATATTGCGGCGTCGCACCGGCGCAGCAGCGGCTCGACAAGGCCGGGCGCTGGTCCGACCTCGCCCCGTTGCCGCTGGAGCCCGACACCGCGGCGGCGCTGGCCGAGGCGATGCCCGGCGCCCGCTCCGCCCTCGACCGCCACGAATGGCTTCGCCACGGCACCTGCTACCGGGCCGATGCCGAGGAATATTTCGCCGACTCGCTCATCGTGCTTGGCGCGATCAACGCCTCGCCGGTGCGCCGGCTGTTTACCGGGGCGATCGGGCGGGAGGTGAGGGCGGCCGAGATCCGGGACGCCTTCGACGCGGCGTTCGGCCGCGGCGCCGGCCAGCGGGTGCGGGTCGGCTGCGTCAATGACGGCGGCCGCCGGATCGTGCGGGAACTGATCGTCGGCCTGAAGGGCGAGATCACGCCGGAGGCGGATGTCGGCGCGCTGATCCGGGCGGCGCCACGCATGCGGGGCGGCTGTGCCGCCGGGATCGTCGACCCCGTCGGCCTGCAATGAGAGGGACGCGACCGCGTCGCCGGAACGGACCGTGTGCTTGCGTCACTATTACTGAGACGCCATGATCGCGAGCGGAGCGGGATACCGGCGCAGCAGGAAAGTTGCTTGAAGCGTGCAGACTGATTTGCAGAAAGACGTCGACGCGATCGGCAGGATTCCGGCGGTCCCGACGATTCTCGAGGTCCTGGCGCGCGTGACGGGCATGCGCTTCGTCGCCGTGGCCCGGGTCACGGGCGAGCGCTGGGTCACCTGCAGCGCCCTCGACCGGATCGGCTTCGGCCTCACCCCCGGCGACGAATTGCAGGTGGAGACCACGATCTGCCACGAGATCGAGGAAAGCCGTCAGGCTGTCATCATCGACGACGTCGAGCAGGACGGCATCTACTGCAATCATCCGACGCCGAAGATGTACGGCTTCCGCAGCTATATCTCGGTGCCGATCATCCGCGCCGACGGGGCGTTCTTCGGCACGCTCTGCGCCATCGATCCGCTGCCGGCGACCCTCAAGGATGAGACGACCGCCGGCATGTTCACGCTGTTTGCCGACCTGATCGCCTCGCATCTCGACGGTCAGGAGAAGCTGGCGACGAGCGAGGCGGAACTGGCCAATGCGCGGGAACTGGCCCATCTGCGCGAGCAGTTCATCGCGGTTCTCGGCCACGATCTGCGCAACCCGCTCGCCTCCATCGACGCCGGCGTCAGCATGCTGGCGAAGCGGCCGCTGGACGAGCGCGCCCGGAACATCGTCGGGCTGATGCGCGGCAGCGTCGTGCGCATGGGCGGCATCATCGACAACGTGCTCGATCTCGCCCGGGCGCGGCTCGGCGGCGGCCTCAGCCTGTCTCGCGACGCCGATGTGCCGATCGAGGAGACGCTGCGCCAGGTGGTCGACGAATTGCGCTCCATCCGGCCGGATGCCCGGGTCGAGGTGGATCTGACGATCGACCGCCCGGTGCCCTGCGACCGCTCGCGGGTCGGCCAGCTCCTGTCGAACCTTCTCGGCAACGCCTTGACCCACGGCGCCGAGGACCGGCCGATCATGGTCGAGGCACGCACCGACGACGGCGGATTCGAGCTGTCGGTGCGCAATCACGGCGCGCCGATCCCCGACGCGGCGATGGGCAATCTGTTCCAGCCGTTCTTTCGCGCCGACACGCGTCCGAGCCAGCAGGGACTGGGCCTCGGCCTCTACATCGCCTCACAGATCGCCGAGGCCCATGACGGCACGCTGGACGCCGCCTCGACGCCGGACGAGACCCGCTTCACCTTCCGCATGCCGATCTGAGAACGCACCTTTGGGGGCGTGAGCGATGCCGGTTCGCGCGGCCTGAAAGCACGCTCGGCATTTGATCGATAGCCGGGTGTGGAACCTGCCCGGCCTGCCTCTTGCGTCGTCCGACATTCTGTGACCGATACGCGAGATGAAGCGGCCGCTCGAGACGGCCTGCGGAACGCACGATCCGGACAATTCGCGCCTCTCGGCTCTCCCAGCCGTCGCTCCCGCCCTTCGGCAAGGACGGTGAGGGGGGCGGGGATGGCGGATTCGGCCACGGGCACTAACTGCTGGCCGGGGTGAGCAGAGGCGATGTTAAGAGCATGACAGATCAGCAGGTTGGCGACGCCTCTTCGGCCATTCCGGCATTTCTGGCCGGCGGCGGCGCGACGGGCGAATGCCTGCGCACATTCCCTTGGGCCGACACGCCGCTCGGGCCGCCGCGGCACTGGCCGCCGGCGCTGAAGACGCTGGTCGGCGTCATGCTGTCGTCCAACCAGGCGATGTTCATCGCCTGGGGGCCGGACCGCACGCTGCTCTACAACGATGCCTATTCCGAGATCCTCGCATCGAAGCACCCCGCAGCGCTCGGCCGCGACTTCCTCGACGTGTGGCAGGAGATCCGCGCCGACCTCGTGCCGATCGTCGACCAGGCCTATGCGGGCGAGCCGGTCCACATGGACGACATCACGCTGCACATGCAGCGCCGGGGCTATCTCGAGGAGACGCATTTCAGCTTCTCCTACACCCCCGTGCGCGACGAGACCGGCGCCATCGCCGGCTTCTTCTGTCCCTGCAACGAGATCACCGGCCAGGTGCTGGCTGAACGCCGCCTGCGCGAGAGCGAGGCCCGCGCCAAGGGCGTGCTCGACGGAATGGGCGAGGGCTTTGCCCTGCTCGACCGCGAGTTCCGGGTGATCGACTTCAATGTCGAGGCCGAGCGTCTGGAAAGCCGCCCGCGGGGGGAACTGATCGGGCGCTCGCACTGGGAGCTCTATCCGGGGACCGAGGACGGCGAACTCGGCCGGCTCTACAAGAAGGCGATGAGCGAGCGGGTCCCGGTCGCGCTGGAGCATCGCTATGTCTGGCCTGACGGCCGGGCGATCTGGGTCGAGGCGCGGGCCTATCCGGTCGAGGACGGGCTCGCCGTGTTCTTCCGCGACGTGACCGAACAGAAGCAGACCGAGGCCGTGGCGCGGGAAACTGCCGAGCGCTACCGCCTCGCGGTTCGCGCCACCAACGACGCGATCTGGGACTGGCACTTCGCCACCAATCACGTGCTCTGGAACGAGGCGCTGGAGACCGCCTATGGCCACAAGCCGGACGATGTCGAGCCGACCGGTGAATGGTGGATCGGCCACATTCACCCGGAGGACCGCGCGCGGGTCGACGCCAGCATCCATGCGGCGATCGACGGGACGGAGACCAGCTGGGTCGACGAATACCGGTTCCTGCGCGCCGACGGCAGCTATGCGGACGTGCTCGACCGCGGCCATGTGATCCGCGACGAGACCGGGCAGGCCGTGCGCATGCTCGGGGCGATGCTGGATCTGACCGAGCAGCGTCGCAGCCAGGCGGCGCTCCGCGAGAGCGAGGCGCGGTTCCGGACCTTCGCCGAAGCGCTGCCGCTGGTGCTGTTCACCACGGATGCCGACGGGCGCTACGACTATACCAACCCATTCCTGCAGGCCTTTACCGGCATGTCGGCCGAGGCGCTGGCGGGCTTCGGCTGGAGCGAGGCGCTGCATCCCGACGACCGCGCCCGGGCGCTGGCCGTCTGGGACGAGCGGCGCGCCGCCGAGGAGCCGTTCGAGATCGAGTACCGCCTGCGCCGCGAGGATGGCGTCTATCGCTGGTTCCTCGGCCGCTGCGTGCCGGCCCGTGCCGCGCAGGAGGGCGCGGCCTTGCGCTGGATCGGCACCTGCGTCGACATGCAGGACATCGTCGAGGCGCGCGATGCCAAGGCGCGGCAAAGCGAGGATATGGAACGTCTGGTGGCCGAGCGCACGGCGGACCGCGACCGCATGTGGCGTCTGTCGACCGACCTGATGCTGGTGGCGCGGTTCGACGGCACCATCCTCGCCACCAACCCGGCCTGGACGACGCTGCTCGGCTGGGACGAGGCGGACCTCGTCGGCACCTCCTTCCTCGACCTGATCCACCCCGACGATACCGAAGCGACACAAGCCGAGGCCGGCCGGCTTTCCGACGGTCTCTCGACCCTGCGCTTCGAGAACCGCTACCGCACACGCGACGGCAGCTATGTCTGGCTGTCCTGGACGGCCGTGCCCGACGAGCAGTTCATCCACGCGGTTGCCCGCGACGTGAACGCCGAGAAGGACGCCGCGGCCGAACTGGAGCGGGCGCAGGAAGCGCTGCGCCAGTCGCAGAAGATGGAAGCCGTCGGCCAGCTCACGGGCGGCCTGGCCCATGATTTCAACAATCTCCTGGCCGGCATTTCGGGCTCGCTGGACCTGATGGGCACGCGCCTGGCGCAGGGGCGGCTGAGCGAAGCCGACCGCTATCTCGTCGCGGCCCAGGGCGCGGCCAAGCGCGCCGCGGCGCTGACGCACCGGCTGCTCGCCTTTTCGCGGCGCCAGACGCTCGATCCCAAGCCGACCAACACCGGCGCCCTGATCAGCGGCATGGAGGAACTGATCCGGCGCACGGTCGGCCCGGCGATCGGCGTCGAGAGCGTCGTCGGCGGCGGCGTGTGGAGTGTTCTCGTCGATCCCAACCAGCTGGAAAACGCCCTGCTGAACCTGTGCATCAATGCCCGCGACGCCATGCCGGACGGCGGCAAGATCACCATCGAGACGGCGAACCGCTGGCTCGACGGCCGCGCGGCGCGGGAGCGCGATCTCGCCCCCGGCCAGTACATCTCGCTCTGCGTCCGCGACAATGGCTCGGGCATGACGCCGGATGTGGTGGAAAAGGCCTTCGACCCGTTCTTCACGACCAAGCCGATCGGCATGGGCACCGGCCTCGGCCTGTCGATGATCTATGGTTTTGCCCGCCAGTCGGGCGGCCAGGTGCGGATCTATTCCGAGCTCGGCCAGGGCACGATGGTGTGCATCTACCTGCCGCGCTATCTCGGCACCAAGGACGACAGCGAGGACGCGGCGCTGCCGGTGCCGGCGGTCGCGCCGACCGAGACCGGCAGGACGGTGCTGGTGATCGACGACGAGCCGCTGGTGCGCATGCTGGTCGTCGACGTTCTGGAGGAGCTCGGCTACACCGCGCTCGAGGCCGGCGACGGCCCGTCGGGCATGAAGGTGATCGAATCCGAGGCCCGCATCGACCTGCTGATCACCGATGTCGGCCTGCCGAACGGCATGAACGGGCGGCAGGTGGCCGAAGCGGCGCGGCAGGTACGCGCCGGCCTGAAGGTGCTGTTCATCACCGGCTATGCCGAGAACGCCGTCCTCAATCACGGCCATCTGGAACACGGCATGCAGGTGGTGACCAAGCCCTTCGACATGGGCGATCTGACCCGGCGCATCCAGACGATCATCGCCGACGACTGAGCCCGCGCGCGGCGGCGCCGTTGTTTCCCGCCGCGCGACGCCAGCTGATCGCGAGCGGACGCCCGGACGTGCAATCCGGACGCCGGGGCATGGTCACGCCCTGCCGGACGCGCCACTCATGGCGGGACGCCGGCACTGATCCGGCGTCGCGCACAGGAGTTCAGGGCGATGCTGCGGTCCGCGACGATCTCGGGAATGATGCTGGTGATGCTGGCCGTCGGGGCGGGCACGGCGCCTGCCAGTGCCGCCGAAGTGTGCGACCTCGATCCCAATGGCGACTATTACCTGTCGGTCCGGGAAGGCCCGGGCTCGCGCTATCCGGAACTGACCCGGCTGGGTCAGCGGACCTATGTCGACATCATCGATTCAAATGACGACGGGTCCTGGTACCTCGTCGAGGCCGATGGCGAGCCGACCGGCTGGGTCTATGCCGGCTATATCTGCCAGTAGGCGCCGGTTCCCGGGCTCAGCAACAAGCGCCCGTCGGATTGATCGCGACAAGCCGGCCCAGCAGCGCCCGCCGAGAGGGGCGCTGCAGGGGCAGGGCATTACACCACGCGCAGGTCGTCGTAGGACACCATGACGTGCTCGCGATAGGCCGGGCGCTCGGTGAGGCCGGCGTAGTAGCGTTCGATGGCGGGGTGCGACGGCCGGTCGATGGGCAGGTCGTAATAGCGGTAGAGCAGGTGTCCGAACTGCAGGTCGGCGAGGGTGAAGTCCTTGCCGGCGATGTAGCCGTGTTCGGCGATGCGCGCCTCGGCGATGTCGAAGCGCGGCTTGAGCGCCTGTACCGCTGCGGCGATGGCGGCGGCGTTGCGGTCGGCCTCCGGAACCCGGACGATCTGCCAGAACACCGGGCCGCTGAAATTCAGCCAGATGTTGAGCTTGGCCCATTCGGCCCATTTGTCGATCTGGGCGCGGGCCGAGACGTCGTCCGGCCAGAACGGCGCGGCACCGTAGCGGCTGGCGAGATAGCGCAGGATCACGGCGGATTCGAACAGCGGCTCGTCGTCGCCATCCTTCAGCACCGGCACGAGACCATTGGGGTTCATCGCCCGGTATTCCGGCGTGTCGGTGCCGCCGTATTTGTGGCCGGCATCGTGGCGCGTGGCTTGGAGCCCGAGTTCGGCGATGCCCCACATCACCACCTGGACATTCGACGAATTCCGGCGTCCCCATACGGTCAGCATGTGTCTTCCCCTCGCTTGCGATCCCTCGTGGCGCCAGTGATGCGGCAGGGCGTTGCGCTTGGCAACCGCGATGCCGGGGACGGCGCGCCCGGTGCCTCGGCGCGCGCCTGCCGCGGTCAGAAGCGCTCGACGAAGGGGCGCAGCTCGATCTCCCAGCTCCAGGCCGAGCGATGCTGGTCGATGAGCGCCAGATAGGTCCCGGCGATCGCGTCGGGATCGAGCATGGAATCGGGCTGGTCGGCCGGCTCGCTGCGACCCGGATTACGGATCGCGCCGTCGATGACGACGTGGCCGACATGGACGTTCTGCGGATGCAGCTCGCGGGCCATGGACTGGGCGAGACCGCGCAGGGCGAACTTGCCCATGGCGAAGGGGGCCGACCGGGCAAAGCCCTTCACGCCGGCCGAGGCGCCGGTGAACAGGATGGTGCCGTGGCCCTGTGCGAGCATGCGCCGGGCAGCGGCCTGGGCGACGAGGAAGGCGCCATAGGCGGTGACGTCCAGCGCCCGGCGGACCTCGGCGGGGTCGAGATCGACCAGCGGGCCGCGCAGCCGCGCCGACGGATTGTAGATCGCCACCGCGAGGTCGCCGTCGATGCCGTCCACCTGTTCGAACAGGCGGGACACGGCAGCCGGATCGGCGGCGTCGCAGGCGGTGGTCGTCGCACCGGTCTCGGCTTCGAGGTCGGCGAGCTTGTCGGTATCGCGGGCGGCCAGCACCAGATGATGCCCACGGGCGGCGAGCTGGCGGGCGAGCGAGGCGGAAAGGCCGTCGCCGACCCCCACGATCAGGGCGATGGACATGGGCTGGCTCCTCGGCAGCGTTGCGGCTGGCGACAAGGATAGGCGAGCGGTGCGCTGTTGCGAGGGAGCGTCTGCCGCGCCTCTTCGCGTCGCGGCCGTTGCTCCGCCTGCTCCGATGGCTTACGTACGGCGCAACTTCTCTTTCCATCTCGATACGGAGCGGCAGCGCGCAATGGCACGCCAGTTCATCTATCACATGTCCGGACTTTCGAAGGCCTACGGCAACAAGAAGGTCCTGGAGAACATCCATCTCTCCTTCTACCCCGACGCCAAGATCGGCATTCTCGGCCCGAACGGCGCCGGCAAGTCGACGCTGCTCAAGATCATGGCCGGCGAGGACAAGGACTTCACCGGCGAGGCCTGGGCCGCCGAGGGCGCGACCGTCGGCTACCTGCCGCAGGAGCCGCATCTCGACGAGTCGAAGACGGTGTTCGAGAACGTCATGCTCGGCGTCGCCGACAAGCAGGCGATCCTCGACCGCTACAACGAACTGATGATGAACTACTCCGAGGAGACCGCGGAGGAGGGCGCCAAGCTCCAGGACGTCATCGACGCCCAGAATTTGTGGGATCTGGAGAACCAGGTGGAGATGGCGATGGACGCGCTGCGCTGCCCGCCGCCGGACGCCGAGATCGCGCCGCTGTCGGGCGGTGAGAAGCGCCGCGTCGCGCTGTGCCAGCTGCTCCTATCGAAGCCCGACATCCTGCTGCTCGACGAGCCGACCAACCATCTCGATGCCGAGACGATCCTGTGGCTGGAAAAGCACCTGCGCGAGTACGAGGGCTCGGTGCTGATGATCACCCATGATCGCTACTTCCTCGACAACGTCACCGGCTGGATTCTCGAGCTCGATCGCGGCCATGGCGTGCCCTACGAGGGCAACTACTCGGTCTATCTGGAGAAGAAGCAGAAGCGCATGCAGCAGGAGGGCCGCGAGGACGACGCCCGTATGCGTGCCATCACCCGCGAGCGCGAGTGGATCCAGCAGGGCGCCAAGGCCCGCCAGACCAAGTCGAAGGCGCGTATCCGCGCCTATAACGAGCTGGTCGAGGCCGCCGAGAACCGCAAGCCGGCCGACGGCAAGATCGTCATCCCGACCGGCGAGCGCCTCGGCAACCGGGTGATCGAGGTCGAGAACCTGACCAAGAGCTACGGCGACCGGGTGCTGATCGAGAACCTCTCCTTCAAGCTGCCGGCCGGCGGCATCGTCGGCATCATCGGCCCGAACGGCGCCGGCAAGTCGACGCTGTTCAAGATGCTCACCGGCCAGGAGAAGCCCGACAGCGGCGAGATCAAGATCGGCGAGACCGTCGATCTCGGCTATGTCGATCAGAGCCGCGACGACCTGACGCCGAACAACACCGTCTGGGAGGAAATCTCCGGCGGCGTCGACATCATGAAGCTCGGCAAATACGAGATGAACAGCCGCGCCTATGTCGGCAACTTCAACTTCAAGGGCCCGAACCAGCAGCAGAAGGTCGGCACCCTGTCGGGCGGCCAGCGCAACCGCGTGCACCTCGCCAAGATGCTGAAGTCCGGTTCCAACGTCATCCTGCTCGACGAGCCGACCAACGATCTCGACACCGAGACGCTGACGGCGCTGGAAGATGCGCTGGAGGAATACGCCGGCTGCGCCGTGGTCATCAGCCATGACCGCATGTTCCTCGACCGGCTGGCGACGCACATCCTCGCCTTCGAGGGCGACAGCCATGTCGAATGGTTCGAGGGCAATTTCGAGGATTACGAGCAGGACAAGATCCGCCGCCTCGGCCCCGAGTCGGTCAATCCGAAGCGTCCGACCTACAAGCGCCTGACGCGCTGACGGGTTCGCGCCGGTCCGGTTTCCGGAAGGGAGCCGGACCGGCGTACGGGACCGGACGGTTAACAGGGTGTTAGCCGGCTATCGGTCGCGGTTGTGTCCTGCTATTTTGTCCTCGCGCAATGGGCGCGAGGGGAGGGCAGCCGTGACGAACAGACGTCTATCCACGATCGCGACCCTCGCCGGAGCGGGGCTTCTGATCCTCGGTCATGCGGGTGCGCAGGCCAAGCCTGCCGAGTGCTACAGCACCGACGACGGCTATTTCGACTGCGACTTCCAGATGACCGATTCGGCCGGAAGCTTCACCATCACCGGGCCGGACGTGACCTATATCCTCGTCATCGACAGCCCGGGCTATGCCTCCGGCTTCGTCAATCTGGGCCATCGCAACGTCCCCTTGCCCGGCACTTATGTGCGCGAGCGTGGCGACCCGGCCTGCTGGTCGAGCGCCGCGACCGATACGCGCATCTGCGCCTGGTAAGGTTTTGTTCGCGCTCTCGCTTCCCTGTGAAGATTCATCATGGCATCAGCAACCAAATGGCAGGGATGGCATTTTAGGATGACGGGGGACGAGGGGTGGAATAACGGTGCGTTCTGGCGCCGGTGTCCGTCCGGCCTCCATTGAAGACGAGACGAATTCGCACGGCGCCGGCCCCCGGGGGTCGCCTGCCGTCAACAAGGGCGCGGATGTGCCGACAGACAAGCCGAACCCCACCAAGGTGTCCGCCCGATACCGTCCGACATCTCCCCACGATCCGGCCGGACCGGGGCGCGGACCCGACGGGATGACGGGCATGGATTGCAGGTCCTCCGCGCTGGCATGAACGATCTCGTCTTCGCCCATATCTTCGACGTGCTTCCCAGCCCCTACATGGTGCTGGACCGGGAGCTGCGATACGTCTCGGTCAACCGCGCCTATGAGCAGGCCGTGCTGAAGCAGCGCGAGGAACTCGTCGGCCGGCAGCTGTTCGACCTGTTTCCCAATGAGGGCGAGAGCGGCCGGCGGCTGCGGGCGTCCTTCGCCGAGGTCCTGGAGACCGGCGAACCCGACACGATCGCCTTCATTCCCTACGAGATTCCGCGGCCGCAATCGGAAGGCGGCGGCGTCGAGGAACGCTACTGGACCGCCACGCACACGCCGATCCTGGACGATGACGGCGCGGTCGCCTTCATCGTGCAGAACACCGTCGACGTGACCGAGATCGTGCGGCTGAAACAGGCGAGCACCGTGCCGAGCGCCGCCGTGCCGGGCGAACTGGCGCTGCTGCGCAATGCCCGCGAGGTCGAGGAGGCCTATCAGGAGACCCGCTCCGAGAGCGAGGAGTTCCGCCGGCTGTTCCGGCAGGCGCCGGGCATGATCGCGGTGCTGCAGGGACCCGACCATGTCGCCGTCTTCGCCAATGACAGCTATGCCCGCTTCGTCGGCCATCGCGACGTGATCGGCCTGCCGATCCGGGAGGCGCTGCCCGAAGTGGCGGGGCAGGGCTTCTTCGAGATGCTCGACGCGGTCTATGCCGACGGCAAGTCCTTCACCGGCGAGGGCGTGCGCCTGCTCATCCACGGCGAGGGCGACGAGGGGCTGAGCGAAACTTTCATTGATTTCACCTACAATCCGATCCGCGATGCCGAAGGCCGCGTGACCGGCGTCTTCGTGCAGGGTGCCGACCGGACCGACGCGATCCGCGCCGCCGATCGCCAGCGGCTCTTGATCGACGAGCTCAATCACCGGGTGAAGAACACGCTCTCCACCGTCCAGTCCATGGCGCGCCAGAGCTTCCGCAAGCTGCCGCAGGCCCAGGAGGCGCGGGCCGCCTTCGACGCGCGCATCCTGGCGCTGAGCCACGCCCACAATGTACTGGCCGAGCGGCGCTGGGAGGCCGCGGGGCTCCGCGTGCTGCTGCGCCAGGAGCTGTCGCCGTTCCCGCGCAGCCAGGTCACCATGTCCGGGCCGGAGGTGCATCTGACCGCCCGCTCGGCGATCGCGCTGAGCATGGTGTTCCACGAGCTGGCCGCCAATGCGGCCGCCTACGGCGCGCTGTCCAGCGACGAGGGCGAGCTGGTGGTGAGCTGGCAGGTCGCCGGCGAAGGCGCCGGCCGCCATCTGTCCATCGCCTGGACGGAGACGGCCGGAGCGCCGGTTTCCGCGAGCCCGCTCGTCGAAGGGTTCGGCATGCGCATGCTGCACCGTGTGGTCGAAGGCGAACTATCCGGTACGCTGTCCCTTGACCTTGCCTCCGGCGGCCTCATCTGCCGTATCGAACTGGCCCTGTCCGAGGTGGAGGAATTTGCAAGCACAGCCGCATAACACTGCTCGTTACGTCGCCGGACTGAAGGTGTTCGTGGTCGAGGACGAGAGCCTCGTCGCCATGCAACTGGAAGACATGCTGTTCGACCTCGGCTGTGAGGTCGTCGGACTGGCCATGCGGCTGAAGCGCGCCCATGACATGCTGGATTCCGGCATGACAATCGACGTGGCCATTCTCGACGTCAATATCGGCGGCGAGAAGATCTATCCGGTCGCCACGCGGCTGCGGGAGGCCGGCATCCCGATCGTCTTCGCCACCGGCTACGGCCGGGAGGGGCTGGAAACCGAATGGCAGGTTTGCCCGGTGCTGCAGAAGCCCTACAGCGCCAGCCAGATCGAACATTCCATCCTCACCGTCACCGACTGAGGACAGCCGGTTCGCGTCCAGGCGGGCGCCAAGGGGCGAAGGCGGGAGCCATGCGCTCCCGTGCCGTGTCCTGTCAGGAGCTGCTCCCCGAGCTTGCGAGCTCAGTGGGCGTTTCGCCATATTCCGCAAAGGCTTGGCGCAGGATCGTGACAGACGAGGTGAGGAACAGGCCGGCCATGACCGCGGCAACCGCGAGGTCGGGCCAGGCCGAGCCCGAACCCCAGACGCCGAGGGCGGCGACCATCACCACTACATTGCCGATCGCGTCGTTGCGCGAGCACAGCCAGACCGAGCGCACATTGGCGTCGCCGTCCTTGTAGCGCATCAGGAGGCCGACCGAGGCCAGGTTGGCGGCGAGCGCCAGCAGCCCGATCAGCCCCATGATCTGGGCGCTGGGAACGCCGAGCACCACCACCTGATAGGCCGTCGAGCCGAACACCCACAGCGCCATCAGGCTGAGCGAGACGCCCTTGAACAGGGCCGCCGAGGCGCGGATCTTCAGGCTCGCGCCGATGACCGCCAGGCTGAGGCCGTAGGTCAGCGTGTCGCCGAGGAAGTCCAGCGCATCGGCCATGAGCGCCTGCGACCCGGCGATGCGGCCGGCGCCCATCTCGACGAGGAACATCGCGCCATTGATGGCGATGACCGTCCACAGGATGCGCTTGTAGCGCGGATCGACGCCGTCGAAGACGGGCACGCCGCCCGAGCAGCCGCAGGCGGCGGTCGGTGCCGGTTCGGCCGCGGCGGGCTCGGTCGGGGCGGCGGGTGTGGCGGTGCTGGCGCAGCAATGGTCGGCCATCGCGGGGCTCCTTTTCATGCGTTCGGCGCGACCCTACAATCTCCAGTGACTAGAGAAGCAAGGGTGAAATCCGATGAATCTCGCAATCGGCGACCTGGCGCGCCGCACCGGGGTGAAGATCCCGACGATCCGCTATTACGAGGAGATCGGCCTGCTGCCGGCGCCGCCGCGCAGTGCCGGCAACCGGCGGCTTTATGGCGAGGCGCATCTGCGCCGCCTCGGCTTCGTGCGCCATGCGCGCGAACTCGGCTTCGACATCGAGGCGATCCGCGAGCTTCTCGACCTGGCCGGTCATCCGACGCGGCCCTGCGCCAAGGCGGACGAGATCGCCACCGAGCACCTCGCCGACATCGACCGAAAGATCGCGCGGCTGACCGCGCTGCGGGCCGAGGTCGCGCGCATGACCCGCTGCCGGAACGAGACGGTCGAGCAATGCCGGGTGATCGAGGTGCTGGCCGATCACGACCAGTGCCTGGCGGACAGCCATCCGGCCCCCTGACGCGGGCGGCTGGCGGAACTGGGCCGGGCAGCAGGGCGCCGCGATTGTTTGGGGCCTCTGGCGGGAAGGCGCGCGGCCTATTCGTCGGCGGTGCCGGTCAGCAGCATGACGAACTGGCGTTCGCCGAGGTCGAGGCCGGCGACGCGGGCGCCGGGATGGCGGGCCCGCAGCGCGGCGTGCCGTGCGGGCTCGGCCAGCAGCATCAGATGCAGGCCCGCGGCCGCGAACTGCGCGTGCAGGGCCTCGTCGATGCTGGCCTCGCCGGGCAGGGCGACCACCGCGAGGACGAAGGCGCGGCGCAGCATGCGGTCGCGCGCCGCCTCCACGCTGGCGACGCGGCTTGCGCGGGCTCCGGCGGCGTCGAGCGCATTGGCGGTGCGAAGGCCCCGCGCCGCGTCGGGGTCGAGGACAAGCACGTCCCGGCCGGCGAGGAGGTTCGCCCAGCTGAAGTCGTCGAATGTGTCGAGACCGGTCGTCATCCGGCCATGAGATCACTCCCCTAGCGTACCGGCAAGCGCGGCGGCTTACGCCCGGCAGACGGCCGCCTGCCGCATGCGGGGCGGAACCCGAAACGCCATGCGGGGCTTTCTGCACGGTGAACGGCGCCCTGCGCGGCGAGACTGAACGGAGACGACATGGACGCCTTTGTCCGCAGCATGATGGAAACGCTCGGCCCCTTCGGCATCGCGCTCCTGATGTTCCTGGAAAACGTCTTTCCGCCGATCCCCTCCGAACTGATCATGCCACTGGCTGGCTACCAGTCGGCGAGCGGGCAGATGTCGCTGGTCACGGTGATCCTCGCCGGCACGGTCGGGTCGCTCCTCGGCGTCATCCCCTGGTACTATGCCGGCCGCTTCGTCGGCGAGCGCCGGCTGAAGCGCTTCACCGAGCGCCACGGCCGCTGGCTGACCATGGCCCCGGAGGATGTCGATGCCGCCGACCGCTGGTTCCGCAAATACGGCATCGCCGCCGTGCTGTTCGGTCGCCTGGTTCCGGCGGTGCGCACGCTGATCTCGGTGCCGGCCGGCATCGCGAAGATGTCCTTCCTCACCTTCCTGGTCTTCTCCGCCATCGGCAGCGCCGCCTGGACGACGCTTCTTGCCTATGCGGGCTATGCGCTCGGCCAGAATTACGAGGCGGTGGAATCCTATGTCGGGCCGGTTTCCAATGCCGTGCTCATCGCCATTGTCGGCTTCTACATCTATCGTGTCGCCACCTTCGACCGCAGCCACACGCGGGCGGAGACCACCGACGATTCGCCGCGCTAGGCGGGCCGTCTCCGCCAACACGATGCCGGACGACACCGACGGATGCAGATGCA
This sequence comes from Aurantimonas sp. DM33-3, assembly GCF_014334315.1. Taxonomy (NCBI): domain Bacteria; kingdom Pseudomonadati; phylum Pseudomonadota; class Alphaproteobacteria; order Hyphomicrobiales; family Aurantimonadaceae; genus Aurantimonas; species Aurantimonas sp. DM33-3. Next base: position 126,455 of record NZ_JACSGS010000004.1, read on the forward strand.
ACGCACGCGGGCGCGCAAGCTCGCCGCCACGATCGACGGTCTCTTCCGCACACAGGGTGATGGGTTCGCCACCGTGCCGGTCGATCATCTCGACCTCGGCTTCGACGGCATCGACGGCGACCGCCATGGCGGGATGACGCCGCGCTCAGGGGGACGCGAGCCCTGGTATCCGCGCGGCACGCGGATGCGCAACGAGCGCCAGCTCTCGCTGCTGGCTGCCGACGAACTGGCCGAGGCCGCCGCAGCGCTGGACATTCCCAAGATCCGGCCGGAATGGATCGGCGGCAATCTGCTCGTCGGCGGCATTGCGCGTCTCACCTGGCTGCCGCCGCGCACGCTTTTGATGTTCGCCGGCGGCGTGACCCTGCGGATCGACGGCGACAACGGCCCCTGCCGGTCCTCCGGTGCGGCGATCGCGGCGCATTACCCGGATCGCGGCGACATAGAGCTGGGTTTCGTGAAGGCGGCCATGCACCGCCGCGGCCTCGTCGCCTGGGTGGAAAAGCCCGGCCGCATCACGGTCGGCGAGGCCGTCGAGGCGCGCATTCCCGAGCAGTGGATCTACGCCTGAACTTCATTCGTCGTCCGTCTCGTCGGCTTCGTCGGCCACGGCGCCGGCATAAGGCTCTTCATCGATGGCGTCGGGGTCGAGATGGCGGGTGGCGCCCCAGCCGTCAAGCACCGCATTGGTGTCGTCGAGGACGAAGAAGCGTGCCGCGTCCTTGTCGTAGCCGTCGTCCATGAGTTCGTCATAGTCGGTATGGGCGTGGCGGATATGGGCGACCGCGGCGAGCCAGACGGCGCGTTCGGGCGGCAGGGAGCGCATGTGCCGGGCGCGCGCCGCCTCGCGGATCGCCTCGGCGTCAATGAAGGGCGCGCGGGGGATCAGGGCGGTGAGGGCGCGGGCAACTCTCTTCTGGCGTTCGGTGGCCAAGGCAGGGTCGGTCCCGTCAGGCCGGCGGCGCGTCGACCGACGCGAGATAGGGCTTGATGTCGAGGAGCGGCGTGCCGTCGAGGACGTCGATGGCATCGATGCCGATGATCCCGGTCTCGCGGTCGAGGGCGACGATCTGCACGAGATGCAGGCCGACCGGATTGGGCCGGACCGGCGAGCGCAGCGAGAAGGTGCCGCGCGGCGCGTCGGCATGGCGCGGCATCTGCAAGGCGAGATCGCGATCCGCCTGGTCGAGCCAGGTCAGGAGCAGCACCCATTGCCCGGCGCCCAGACCCGCAAGGCCCTCGCGCCAGCGCGGTTCGAGCCGGATTTCGGCGGGTTGGCCCGCCTCGCGGGCGCGGCCGACATTCTTCGGGCATTGCGATCGCTCGGTCCAGGGCGAGCAGATGCGGCCGATGAAGACCAGTCCGGCATCGTCATAGGCCGGCGTGGGCCCCTCGAAGCGGCGCTCGCCGGGCCGCGCGACGGTGGCGTCCGGGGCGGCCGAGGAAACGGGAGGCGGCGTCATGGCGCTGCGACGGCCATCGGGGCGGGGCGGGCGCTCCGACCATTCGTCAGCGGCGCATGGTATCGCTTGCATCGGTCCGTATTTTCACATAAAGATATCTTTATATCGAAATCGAGACGGAACATGCTGGACATTCAGAAGCTCTCCTTCGGCCGACTGGTCGATGCCCTCAAGGCGGTCGCCGAGCCGACCCGCCTGCGGCTCGTCCTGCTTCTGGCGCGAAGCGATCTGACGGTCAGCGACCTTACCGCGATTCTCGGCCAGTCGCAGCCACGCATCTCGCGGCACCTGAAGCTGTTGGTCGAGTCCGGTGTCCTGACCCGCTATCAGGAAGGCGCCTGGGCCTATTTCCGCCTGTCGGAGGAGGCCAGTGTCTCCGGTCTCGTCCATGCCGTCCTGAACTGGGCCGACGAGGCCGATCCGGTGGGCGAGCGCGACAGCGAGCGGCTGGACGCGGTGCGGGTGGAACGCGCCCGCCGCGCCGCCGACTATTTCGCCCGCAATGCTGGAAGCTGGGACACGATCCGGGCGCTGCATGCCTCTGACGCCGAAGTCGAGCAGGCGCTGCTGGCCGCGCTCGGCAACAAGCGCATCGGCACGCTGCTCGACGTGGGCACCGGCACCGGCCGCATGCTGGAGGTGCTGGCGCCGCGCTGCGAGCGTGCGGTCGGCATCGACGCCTCGCGCGAGATGCTGGCGATCGCCCGGGCCAAGCTCGACAGCGCCGGGATCGGCAACGCGGTCGTGCGCCAGGGCGAGGCCTATCACCTGCCGGTCGAGCGTCAGGCCTACGACCTCGTCACCATCCATCAGGTGCTGCACTATCTGGAAGACCCGCAGGCCGCCGTTGCCGAGGCGGCCCGGGCCGTTGCGCCGGGCGGCCGCCTGGCGATCATCGATTTCGCGCCGCACGAGCTGGAATTCCTGCGCGCCGAGCATGCGCATCTGCGCCTCGGCTTTTCCGACGACACGCTGGCCGGCTATCTGGACGATGCCGGCCTCGAACTGGTGTCCCTCGACCATCTCGTCTCCAGCGGAGGCGAGACCGGCGAACTCACCGTGACCATCTGCATCGCCCGGGACCCCCGCCTGCTCGTGGCAGGCGACGGCCCGAACCGCACAACCCTCGTCAGCTGATAGAGAGCCCTGTCATGAGCCAGACCCCGCCGCTTGCCGGTTCCGGACTTCGCGTATCCTTCGAGTTCTTCCCGCCGAAGACCGAGAAGATGGAAGAGAATCTCTGGCGTTCGATCGAGCGCCTCGCGCCGCTCGGCCCCAGCTTCGTCTCGGTGACCTACGGTGCCGGCGGCTCGACCCGCGAGCGCACCCACCAGACGATCGAGCGGATCCTCAAGGAGACCACGCTGACCCCGGCCGCGCATCTGACCTGCGTCGATGCCTCCCGGGAAGAGGTCGACGAGGTGGTGCGCCAGTACTGGGAGACCGGCGTGCGCCATTTCGTGGCGCTGCGCGGCGACGGGCAGAACGGCGTCGGCGGCAAATATGTCCCGCGCGAGGACGGCTACCGCAACGCCGTCGAGCTGGTCGCCGGGCTGAAGGCCTTTGCCGATTTCGAGATCTCCGTCGCGGCCTATCCGGAGAAGCATCCGGAAAGCCCGGATTTCGCCACCGACATCGACCTGTTGAAGCGCAAGGTCGACAATGGCGCGACCCGTGCGATCACCCAGTTCTTCTTCGATAACGACGTCTTCGAGCGCTACGTCGAGCGGGTGCGCCGCGCCGGCATCTACATTCCGATCGTGCCGGGCATCGTGCCGATCCACGACTTCGTCAAGGTCGCGCGCTTCTCCAACGCCACCGGGGCCAAGATCCCATCCTGGCTGGCCGAGCGTTTCGACGGGCTGGAAGAAGACCCGCAGACCCGCAGCCACGTGGCGGCGGCGGTCTGTGCCGAGCAGGTGCTGGACCTGCAGAAGCGCGGCCTGTCGGACTTCCATTTCTACACGATGAACCGGGCCGACCTGGTCTATTCGATCTGCCACATCCTTGGCATGCGGGCCGGAACGGCCGCCGCTCCCAAGAGCGAGGCCGCGGCGGCCTGATCAGCCGCGAGCGAAAGACATCGACCGAAACGAGAAAAGCCGGGGCAGGGCCCCGGCTTTTTTGTCGATGGGGCACCGTCAGGCGCCCGTCGGACGGATGGGATCAGGGCACGACGCCGATCACCATGGCTCCGACGAATGCAAACGCGGCACAGATCATCAGCAAATTCAGCGGACGCGTCAGTTCCATTTGCATTGCCTCCTCGTTGACGGACAACACGAAGAGTAACGGCGTGACACAGTGGGTAAATGCGAATTCGTCGCTGCACTGCGGCAGCGGGGCGCGCCAAATCCCCGCAGCCCCTGTGAGGGCGGCGATGCACTGCGCCATCCGGCCTGTGTTTTTTTGGGACAATGCTTGGCGCGCGAACCGCTGCGTCTAGCCGGACCGCGCCTTCCGGGGAGGCTCTGAGCCAAAGGAAGGCCAGTGTGATCAGGCGATTGGCGCCGGTCGCGGCCTCACGGCATAGCGAAACGGCGCGCGAGCCCTCAAGCGGGGCGAATGTGGCGAAGCTGCCAGATTTGGGAATGGTCCCGATCGGGGACGCCGCCGGGGACAGCGGCGTCGCGACGATCAGGGAAAGAGGACGATCGCGCCGACGGTGGTGATGCCGCCGAGCATTCCGAAGAACACGACGGTGCCGAAGATGGTGACCAGAGTCTCGATCCGCATGTGGGGTTCCCCTCGTTGATATGCGGGGTGTGAACGGCACTGCAGCACTTCGGTTCCCGTATTTGCGGACGGTCGATGGGTTCGTGGTGAATCGTCAGATCGCCAGCCGCTCGCCCAGCATGGCGGCAATGGCGAGCGCCCGCGCGTCGCGTCCGAAACGGGTGACGATGGTCAGGCCCACCGGCAGGCCGTTGGCGGCGTGCAGGCCCGGCACGTTGACGCAGGGATTGCCGGTGATGGTCCACAGCTTGTTGAACATCGCGTCGCCGGTCGAGCGGAGGCTTTGGGGCGCCGCGCCGATGGCGGAGGGCACCAGCAGCGCGTCGGCATTCTCGAACAGGGTGGTGGCGGCCTTGCGGCCGATCCGGGCCGTGCGCCGCGCATTGTCGTATTCCTCCGGCGTCACGCCCGCGCCGTGGTCGAGCTGTTCCAGCACCTTCGGGCCCATCAGGGCGCGGTGCCGGGTGCGCTCGTGGAACAGCGCCTGCGCCGCCTCGAAATTCTGCAGCGGCGCGTGGATCTCGCGGGCCGCCGAGAGCGAGGCCGGCTCGGCAATCTCGATCAGCTTCGCCCCGGCCGCCTCGATGACGCGGGCGGCCGTGTCCCAGGCGGCCGCCATGTCGGGCTCGAGGAGGTCGTCGACCGCCGAACGGTAGAGGCCGATGGTCAGCCCCGAGGCATCAGCGGGCGGCGTGTCGGCCAGCGGCCGGCTGCTGATCAGCGCGGCGAGCAGCGCGACGTCCGGCACCGTGGCGGCGAAGAAGCCGACCGTGTCGAGCGACCAGGAATAGGTCTTCACGCCGACCGTCGGGAACAGCCGGAAGCTCGGCTTGTAGCCGGCGACGCCGCAGAAGGAGGCGGGACGGATGACCGAGCCGCCGGTCTGGGTGCCGCAGGCGCCGGCGAGGTAGCCGGCGGCAACGCCCGCCGCCGAGCCGGAGGAGGAGCCGCCCGGCGTGTGGTCCGGATTGTGCGGATTGCGGGTCGGGGTCGGATCGAGCGAGGCGAATTCGGTCGTCGCGGTCTTGCCGACGATGGCCGCGCCCTGGGCCCGCGCCAGCGCGATGACCGGGGCATCGGCCGCCGGCTGGTGGCCGCGATAGATCGCCGAGCCGTGCTCGGTCGGCATGTCGAAACTGTCGAAGACATCCTTGGCGCCGAAGGGCACGCCGGCCAGCGGACCGGTCGCCGCAGCCGCCTCGGCGTGCGAGCTCTCCGGCGCGCGGTGAGTGAAGACACCGAGCTCACCGTCGCCCCCGTCGATCCGCTCGTTGGTCGCGGCCAGCACCGCCTGCGGCGTCGTGCGCCCGGCCTCGATGTCACGGACGATGTCGGTCAGGCGAAGCGGGGCGGCGGGCATGGCGATGGTTCCTGTTGGCGGGTGTCCCTGTTTAGAGCGCTGTTCGGCTGTCGGACAAGCGGCCCCTGTGAGGGAGCACACGAGGCGGCTGTCCGCCGCCGGAATGGCCGGTCTTGGGGCCGATCCGCAGGCCGGCCACGGGCAGGGGCGCTGACAACGCCGATCCATGCTCTAGTTGCGCCGCGATGACGGGCCGTGCGGGTGATTCCCTCATCCGCAGTTCGTCCGACCCGTCCCGTGACCCGAGTGTCACCCGTGGAGAACCGCCTGTTGCAGACCTTCAAGTCCGCCAAGGATGCCGCCCTGACGCTTCGTCCCGACGTGCCGGTCTATTGCTTCCGTCCCGCCGTCCTGACCGCCGATGCCGAGCGCTTCATGGCGGCGTTTCCCGGCGACACCGCCTATGCGGTGAAGACAAATGGCGAGCCGATGGTGCTGGAGACGCTGAGCCGGGCCGGCGTGCGCATCTTCGACGTGGCCTCGCCCGGCGAGTTCGAGGCGGTGCGCGCCGCCCAGCCGGATGCCGAGATGCTCTACATGCATCCGGTGAAGGCCCAGTCCGACATCCGCCTGGCGCTGGAGACCTACGGGATCCGGGTGATGTCCCTCGACCACGAGGACGAGGTGGTGAAGATCCTGCGCGTCGTGCGGGCGCTCGATCTCGATCCCGGCAAGATCACCCTGTTCATCCGCATCCAGACCAAGGGCAGCGCCGCCTACGAGCTGTCGAAGAAGTTCGGCGCGGCGCCGGCCCATGCGGTGGAGCTCCTGCAGCGCTGCCACCGGATCGGCTTCAAGGTCGGCATCTGCTTCCATGTCGGCTCGCAGATCGAGGACCCGGACACCTACGAGCGGGCGCTCGCCTCGGCCGACTGGGTGCGCAACCGGGCCGACGTGCCGCTGGCCGGCATCGATGTCGGCGGCGGCTTTCCGGCCGAATACGGCCACGACCCGCGCCGCAAGAAGAAGGAGATGCCGGGTTTCGGTCAGATCATGTCACGCCTGACCTCCGACATGGAGGAATGGGGCTTTTCGGACATGCCGATGGTCGCCGAGCCGGGCCGGGTGGTCGTCGCGCGGGCCTTCTCGCTCATCGTGCGGGTGCTGCTGCGCAAGGGCAAGCGGCTCTACATCAATGACGGCATCTGGGCGTCGCTGTCGGATTCCTGGACCGGCAAGATCACCCTGCCGGCGCGCTTCATCCCCGATCCGGCCCGCCAGAGCCGCAATGGCGACCCGGCGAACATCCAGGCCTTCAAGGTCTGCGGCGCCACCTGCGACAGCGTCGACATCCTGTCGCGGCCGTTCTGGCTGCCGGAAACCGTCGACACCGGCGACTGGATCGAGATCGGCCATATCGGGGCCTATTCCCTCTCCCTGCGCACCCGCTTCAACGGCTTTTACCCCGACACCTTCGTCGAGGTGGAAACGCCCTTCGACCATGGCGACGCGGCCGAGAGCTACGCCAGCCTGGAGACCATGGCTGACTGACTGATCAATCAAGAGGGGCGGCGCGAGGGAATTCTTAAGTGTCGCGCTCTAGAAATGTGGCGTGATCGCGACCGAGGAACCGTGACCCGCCATGCCGACTGACGTGCCGAGCCTGCCCAGCGTCGAAACCGCCGCGACAGATCCGGCGGCGTGCGGGGCGTGTGCTACGGTGCGGCGCCCGATGCCGGGCGGGGAGGCGCCCCGATGATCTATCGCGGGAACAGCAGCGCGCGCATCGCGCGCCTGTCTTCGGCGCTCGAGGCCACCTCGCGCCTGTTGCGCCAGAAGAACAGCCAGCTCGCGCACATGACCAAGATCTTCGACCGGGCGTCCGAGGCGGCGCGGATGGGCGTGTGGGAATGCGCCTTGCCGCAGAACACGCTGCGCTGGACCGACGTCGTCTACGATCTCTACGACTTGCCGCGCGGCGCGCCGCTCGACCGCGACACGATCCTCAAATGCTATCCGGAAAAGTCCCTGCGGATCCTCGAGGAGATCCGCAGCGAGGCGATCGCCACGCGCGGCGGTTTCGGCCTCGACGTCGAGATCACCACCGCCACCGGTCGCCACCGCTGGATCCGCATCACCGCCTCGGTGGAGTGCGAGAACGGCGAGCCGGTCCGCATCTTCGGCTTCAAGCAGAACATCACCGAAGAGAAGCTGCTGGCCGACAAGATGCGCTATCTGGCCGAATATGACGTGATGACGGGGCTCGCCAATCGCAGCCAGTTCCAGAGCCGGCTGGTCGATCTGGCGGGCACGACGGCCGGCGACCGTGCCGTCGGCGCGCTGCTGCTGATCGATCTCGACGGCTTCAAGGCGATCAACGACACCTATGGCCACGCGTTCGGGGACGAGTGCCTGAAGGCGACGGCGGCCCGGCTGCGGCAGGTCTGCGACGATGCCGAACTGGTCGCCCGCGTCGGCGGCGACGAGTTCGCCGTGCTGCTCGGCAGCCATCTCGATGCGGCCGCCGCCGAAACCCTCGCCGCGACCATCGTCGACCTCCTCAACGGTCCTGTCGCCGACGCCACGGCGTCCGATCTCGGCGCCTCGGTCGGCATTGCCATGGCCGAAGCCGGGATGGAGCCGGACACGCTGTTCTGCCGCGCCGATTCGGCCCTTTACGCCGCCAAGGCGTCCGGCCGGAAGACCTACCGGATGTTCAGCCAGACCATGCAGAACCCGCTGCGCTCGCGGGCGGCCTGACCGGCCCGGCGCTCTCGTGAGCGCCTCATCCCCATCACATCCCACCGCATGCCTGAGCCAGCCCGCCATGTGCTGCCCGGCCGAAGCCCGGCCGCAGGGCCTCGTGCCGGGCCGCGCGGCGCCCCATATGCGGAGCCGGCGACGAAACCAACGGAGACGACCATGTCGATGAAGCGCGATTTCCCGGACCTTCCGCCGGTCTGGGCCTCCGGCTTTCTCATCGCCGAGGTCGTGGCGGCATCGGTGCTGCCGATCGCCGTCTTCGTGTCGGCGCCCGCGACGCTGATCGGCATCGCGCTGATCGTGGCGGGCGTCCTCCTCGCGGCATGGTCGGCCCTGTGGTTCCGGCGCAAGCGCACCTCGATCGAGCCGCGGGACGTGCCGAAGGCGCTGATCGTCGAGGGCCCGTTCAGGATCAACCGCAACCCGATCTATACGGGCATGGCGCTGGTGCTCGTCGGGCTCGCGTTCTGGATCGGCGCCCTGTCCGCCGTGGCGATCGCCCTCGTCTTTCCCTTCGTGATCACCGCCCGCTTCATTCGCGGCGAGGAGGCGGCCCTGCGGTCGGCCTTCGGCGCCGAGGCGGAGGCCTATATCGCTCGCACCAGGCGGTGGTGACACCGGTGCGGCGTCAGGCAGCGGCGGTCTCGGCGATGCGATTGCGGCCGCCGTTCTTGGCCCGGTAGAGGTTGGCGTCGGCCGCACGCATCAGCCGGTCGAAACTGGCTTCGCCTTCGGCGGAATGGGCGATGCCGGCACTGAGCGTCAGCCCGAAGCTGCCGTCATCCGCCGCAATCCGCGCGGCCGCGACGGTGGCCCGCACCCGGTCCGTCAGCATGAAGGCCTCGGTCGGGGTGACACCAGGCAGGATGGCCGCGAATTCCTCGCCGCCGATCCGCGCGACGAAGTCCTGCTGGCGGAGCACCGAGGGGCAGATGTGGGCGCAGCGCTTCAGCCCCGCGTCGCCGGCGGCATGGCCGTAGCGGTCGTTGATGCTCTTGAAATGATCAAGATCAAAGACGACCAGCGCGAAATGGCTGCGGTCCCGCAGCGCCTTCTCCAGCCGCTGCTCGAAGGCGCGGCGATTGGGCAGTCCGGTCAGGGCATCGTGCATTGCCGCGTGGCGCAGGTCCCTCGCCATCCGCTCATAAGCGATCGACAGGACGAAGGCGCCGCTGGCGGTGGTGTGGATCACCGCGATCAGCAGATGGATCTGCAGCACGCTGTCGAAGACCAGATGTGCAGTCTCTGCGGTATGGGCGTTGATGCCCTGCGCGATGCGACCGGCGAAGGATAGCGCCATGACGCCATAGGCGATGAGCAGGCCGTAGCGTGAAGGGAGGCCAGTCTCGCGATCGGTGTAAAACTCCCAAGCCGTCGCGGCGGCGAACAGCATCAGAATGGCATTTACGGTGTAATAGGCCACGGGATAGTCGAACCAGCCGGGAAGAGCGAACATGGTCGCAACGACCAGTGGCGGCAGGACGAGCAGGGACCAGTAGACCCGACGCCGGGCGAACAGGCGGGCCGCCGTCCAGCGCAGCCCGAAGCCGATGACCAGCAGGCTGTTGGGCAGCGCGAGGCCGAAGCTCGGCTCTTCGCCGGGAAAGGCCATGTAGGAGAACAGCGAGGCGGCGATGACGAAGTTCGCGCCGATCCAGGCCGGCCAGTAGGTTTCGTCCGGCTGCTTGCGCCAGGCCGCGTAGAAGGCGAGGCCCATGACGATGAGGATCATGGCATTGGTCAGGAACAGCGTCTGAACATCGACGCCGATATCCATGTCGACCCGCGAATTCATCCCCATCCCCCCACCGGCATCGCGCCCACGCCTGCTCTCGATGGCGATGAGGATGCCATGGGTCGTTTAAGGGATTGCTATGATCCGATCACGGCTTCGTTGACGTTGCTGTGACTAGGCGATGGCGATGCTGGCGAGGGCGCAGGCGAGGACGACCATCCAGGGCGGCGCCTTCCAGACGACCAGTGCCACGAAGCCGGCCAGCGCCAGGGCGAAATCGGCGGGTCCGCGCACGGCGCTGACGAAGACCGGATCGTAGAGCGCCGCACCGAGAATGCCGACGACGGCGGCATTGGCGCCGCGCATGGCGGCCTGCGCCGTGACGCGGCGGCGAAATTCGTCCCAGAAGGGCAGCGCCGCCGCGACGAGCAGCAGGCCGGGCAGCGAGATCGCCACCAGTCCGATCACCGCGCCCGGCAGGCCGTAGCCCTGCGGCGAGGCGATGGCGCCGAGATAGGCGGCGAAGGTGAAGAGCGGGCCGGGCACGGCCTGGGCGGCGCCGTAGCCGGCGAGGAAGGCGTCGTCGCTCGCCCATCCCGGCTCGACGACGAAGGCCTGCAGGAGCGGCAGGACGACATGGCCGCCGCCGAAGACCAGCGCCCCGGCCCGGTAGAAGGCGTCGAACAACGCGACGGGACCGGCACCGTTCGTCGCCGGGTCCATGGCGGCGAAGACCGGCAGCAGGATCAGGAGGACGGCGAAGACAGCGAGGGCGACGAGCCCTGCAGTGCGCGAGACGGGGACCATGGGGATCGGCGGCAGCACCGCCGCGTCCGCGCGGCAGAACCAGAGGCCGGCGAGCCCGCCCATGACAATGGCTGCGATCTGGCCGAGCGAACCGGCCAGCGCGACCACCGCCACGACGGCGACGACCGCGATGGTCGCGCGCGTGCGATCGGGGCAGAGGCTGCGCGCCATGCCGAACACCGCCTGCGCCACCACGGCGACCGCGACGATCTTCAGGCCATGGACAATCGCCGCGCCGATGCCGCTGTCGAAGGCCGACGCGCCGGCCGCAAAGAGGATCAGCAGGATGGCCGAGGGCAGGGTGAAGGCGGTCCAGGCCGCCAGCCCGCCCAGCGGGCCGGCCCGCATCAGGCCCAGCGCGAAGCCGACCTGGCTGGAGGCCGGGCCGGGCAGGAACTGGCACAGCGCCACCAGATCGGCATAGCCGGCCTCGTCAACCCAGCGTCGCCGGGTGACGAACTCGTCGCGGAAATAGCCCAGGTGCGCGATCGGCCCGCCAAAGGCCGAAACGCCGAGTTTCAGGAAGGCGCGGAACACCTCGCCGGGCGAGCCCTGCGGTGCCTGCACGGGTCGTTCCGATCCCGCGATTGCATCCGCTGCCCGGTCCCCGCGCACTGCCGCATCTGCATCCTTCACCCGTCGTCCCCCGCCTTCGTGGTCGCGGCCAAGGGTGGCACGGATGAATGTCGGCGCGAAGACGCGAAAGCGGTCAGGCGCGCTTCGGCGTGATGTCCTTCATCGGCGGATCGCGCAGGGCGTCGCCATAGGCGGTGCCGGCCTCGCCGAAATGGTCGAGGACGATGTCGAGATTGCGCCGGTGCGCCTTGTAGAAGACGTCGAACACGTCGCCGAGCAGCGGCACGGCGCCGACGGCGAAGTCGATGCCGAGATTGCCGGCCATCTTGACCAGCTTGTGCTTGGGCACGCCGAGCCGCCGGGCTTCGTTGAGGATGTAGATACCGACGAGGCTGCCGGCGGCGTCGCCGACGCCCGGAATCAGGCCCAGCACGGAATCGCCGCCGAAGCGGATGCCGGTGCCGGGAATGCGGATCGCCGTGTCCATCAGCCGCGCGACCCGGCTGATGCGCGTCAGGCGCCGCTGGTGGTCGGCATGAAGGGAAGGGTCGGCGGCATTCATGGACGGGTCTCCGGTTCGATGGCTGGTTTCCATATGGGAACGCCCGAGCGGCGAAACAGATGCGTGGGCAGGGTGACAGGGTGATCGCGACCGTCGCCGCCCGGCCAGAACCGAGAAAGCCCCGACGCGCACCCGCGCCGGACACAAGCGGGCCAAGGTTCTCGCCTTTCGTGCCGCAACCGCGAATCAGGCAGGCGGATCAAGGGGAGACGACATGGAGGAAGCGGTCACCGAGGCCACGGCGACGGTCGAGCACGCGGTCGCGGAGGTGGCCCAGGGCGCGCAGGGCGGCCACGGCGCCGACACCGGGCTGACCGCCATCGCCTTCGTGATCGTCGTCGCGGTGACCGCCGGCCTCGGGCTGATGCGGCTGCGGCAGCCGCCGCTGGTCGGCTTCATCCTCGCCGGCGTGCTGCTCGGCCCCTCAGCGCTGGGGGTCATCTCCACCTCTAACGAGAACGTCACCATGCTCGCCGAGATGGGCGTGCTGATGCTCCTGTTCTTCATCGGCATGGAATTGTCGCTGAAGGCCTTCGTCGCCTCGCTGAAGCCGGCGGTGCAGATCGCCGGCGGCCAGCTCATCGCCGCCATGGCGATCTCCTTCGGCCTGATGGCGATCTCCGAGGCGACGCTGGCCGAGGCGATCATCCTCGGCTTCATCATCGCGCTGTCCTCGACCGTGGTGGCGATGAAGATGCTGGAGGATATCGGCGAGCTTCGCCAGGAACCGGGGCGGATCGCCGTCGCGGTGCTGATCGCCCAGGACCTGGCGGTGGTGCCGATGCTGATCGTCGCGACCTCGCTGGGCGGCGAGGAAGCGGTGAGCTGGGTCGATGTCGGACTGAAGATCGCCGTCGCCGTCGCGGTTCTCGGCGGGCTGCTGTGGTTCCTCGGCCGGCGGCCGAAGCTGAAGCCGTCCTTCGCGCCGGCGGTGGAGAACAATGTCGAGATCCTCGCCCTCGGATCGCTGGCCTTCTGCTTTGCCGCCGCCTCGTTCTCGGGCCTTGTCGGCCTGTCGCCGGCCTATGGTGCCTTCATCGCCGGGCTGGTGGTCGGCGCCTCGACCCTGCGCTCGCCGGTCATCCACGTGGTGGAGCCGATCCAGGCGCTGCTGCTGGTGGTGTTCTTCCTGTCCATCGGCCTTCTGATCGACCTGAACTACATCGTCGAGAACTGGGTGCTGGTGCTGGTCGCCTCGCTCTTCGTGATCCTGGCCAAGACCGTCCTCAACATATTGCTGATCCGGCTGGCGGGCCTGCCGCACAAGACCGCGGTCGAGGCGGGCCTCTCCATGGCGCAGATCGGCGAGTTCTCCTTCGTGCTGGCGGCGGCGGCCTTTGCGTCGGGTGCGATCGGCGGCGACGTCTACCGGCTGGCGCTGGCGGTGACCGCCGTGTCGCTGCTGGTCTCGCCGGCCTGGATGGTGGTAATCCGACATCTGGAGGGCGAAGCGCGCTTCGGCTACGCCGAATTCCGCGCCGCCCTGACCGAGCTCTATGGCGACCGGATCGAGACCGTCGAGGATTTGGGCGTCTGGCTGAAGGTGCGCGGCCGCGCCCTGCGCCGGGCGATGACCCGGCGACGGGTCGCGCGGCGCAATGGCAAGACGGCAACTGGAGACGAGACCGGCGAGCCGGCGCCGCGCGACTAGCGCAAAGCCCCGACGGGAGTTCAGTCGCGCGCGCCGATGCGGCGGGCGACGAGGCGGGCGATCGGCGGGCCGGCGATCAGAACGATGACGAAGCGCACCGTTTGCAGCGCCATGACGAAGGGCAGATCGACATTGGTCGAGGCCGCGATGATGGCGATGGAATCCATGCCGCCGGGGCTGGTCGCCAGATAGGCGGTCACCGGATCGATGCCGAGCCAGACGTGCAGAAGCGCGGCGATGCCGCCGCAGAACGCCATCAGGAGGAGGATCGAGCCGACGATCTTGGGCAGCGCCTGCCAGGCATGAGCGAGGACGGCGCGGGTGAAGCCGAGGCCGATCTTCCAGCCGAGGATGCCGTAGCCGATGACCAGGAACCATTCTGGCAGCTGGAATTCAACGACGCCGGTGAGTGTGAGCGCGACGGCGATGGCCATGGGCAGCAGAAACGGACCGGCGGGTATCTTTAGAAAGCGGCCGACCAGAATGCCGAGGCCGACAAAGCCCAGCGTCGGGCCGAAATGCGACCAGTCGAGCGCCGGAAACCAGACGATCGCCGCGCCGACAGAGGCCGCGGCGTCGCCATTGGTCCAGAACCCCGCCATCAGCGCGGCAGCGAAGGCGACCAGGATCACCCGCAGATACTGCATGAAGCCAACGAGCCGGGCGTCCGCGCCGAAGGCTTCGGCCATGACCATCATCGCGGTGGCGGCGCCGGGCCAGGAGCCCCAGACCGCCGTCGTGCCGGGCAGGACGTGCCAGCGGCTCATCAGGCCGCCGAGCACGCCGCTGGCGGTCACCACGGCGAGGACGACGCCGACATAGAGCGGCCAGTCGCGCAGGAAGGTGGCGAGGATCTCCAGCGTGATGGACGAGGCGACGAGGCAGCCGATCGCCGCCTGGGCGCCGTGATAGGGTGCCCTGGGCACGGCGATGGTGGTGCCGAGCACCGCGATGACGATGGCGGCGATCATCGGCCCCAGAAGCATGGCTGCCGGCATGCCGACGAGTTCCAGCAGGCTGCCGATCAGGATCGAAAGCGCCAGCAGCGCCAGCCATTGCAGCGGCACGGGCATCCGGCTCGCCGCGCCGGCCGTCTCGACGGGCGTCTCTAGGGGCGGAACAGTGTCGTCCCTCACGCGCGCGACCGCGGGGCTTGCCGAGTGCACCGCCGATCCGCACCGGCCTCTAAGGGAACGGTGGCTGGAAGAGCGGGGAAATGGGGTTGGGTCACGGGCGCATCCTGCCGCCCGCGCCGCCGATGGTCGGGTCCCGGCGCGGGCATCGATGGAGATAAGCCGTGCTTAGCGTCTTCGGGGCCGGATGGCGAGGGCGCCCGGCCCATCGGCGATCCGGTGGGGCCCCGGCGGAGCGTTCGCCGGGGCGTCGTCGCCTCTAGAGCGCGCGGAGGAGGTCGGGCGTCGGCCAGCCATCGGCCGGCAGGCCGAGGCGCATCTGCTCCTTGCGGACGGCGGCACGTGTGTTCTCGCCGATGATGCCGTCAATGCCGCCGGTGTCGTAGCCGAGATCGGTCAGGCGCTGCTGCAGCCGCTTTGTGCCCTCAAGGTCGAGGCCCGGCTGCGGATTGCCCATGTCGACCGGCGGGGCGCCGGCAAGGCGCGTCGAGAAATAGGCCGCGGTCAGGGAATAGACGAGCGACTTGTTCCACTTCAGGTAGATGTCGAAATTCGGATAGGCGAGGAAGGCCGGGCCACCGCGTCCCATCGGCAGGATCAGCGAGGCCGGCAGCTGGTCGGACGGCAGCGCCGATCCGTCGGCCTTCGTCACGCCGAGCTCGGCGAAATTGGCGCGCGGTTCCTTGTTGACCAAAGCGGCGCGGTCCCACGGGAATTCCGACGGCACCTGCACGGCTTCGAGCCACGGCTCGCCGCCGCGCCAGCCGAGCGACTGGATGTATTTGCCGGTGGTGAACAGGACATCGGCGGCGTCCTGGCGCAGGTCGATCCGGCCGTTGCCATCGCCGTCGGTGCCGAATTCCAGATATTCCTCGGGCAGAAGCTGGGTCTGGCCGATCTCGCCGGCCCAGGCGCCCTTCATCTCGGACGGGGTCAGATAGCCGCGATCGACGATCTCGATCGCCGCCAGGAGATGCGGGCGGAAGAGTTCGGGACGGCGGCAATCATGGGCGAGGGTGGCCAGCGCGGCCAGCGTGTCGAAATTGCCGAGAACGGCGCCGTAATCGGTCTCCAGCCCCCAGAAGGCGGCGATGACCGGGCCGGGCACGCCGGTCTCGGTTTCGATGCGCGACAGGACGCTGGCGTATTTCTGCAGGTTTTCCTTGCCCTGCTGCAGCCGGTAGCCATTGACCATGCGGGTGGCGAATTGCTGCCAGTCCTGGGCGAAGACGCCCTGAGCGCGATCGGCGGCGAGCACCTTCGGGTCCTGGCGCATGTCGGCAACGGCCGCGTCGATGGCGCCGGCCGACAGGCCCTTGGCTTCAGCCTCGGCCCGCACGCCCTGGAGGAAGGCGCCGAAATCGCCGCCGCATTGCTGGGCCGCCGCGAGGCCGCTGCCGGACAGGAGAAGCGACAGGGTCAGGGCGAGACGGCTGGCAACGGGCATCGGCGAGTTCCTCCAGAAGTGGGGCAAAGTGAATTTGACCCGCGCCTAGGTGATCATCATGGCGCTTTGAAGAACGTCAACGCCGCATGCGCGCCTGCAGCCATTTCGCCCAGTCGGCCCGCGAGCCGGCGAAGGCATTGCGGTCGACCTCGCCGCGAATGCCCGGCACCGAACCGGTGGCGGTGTACTGCCAGAAGCGGAATTTGCGGTCGTCGTAGACGTTGTCGGGATGGTCGGCGACGGCGCGCACCCAGAATTCATGGCGCGGGAAGGCGGCCACCAGGCGTTCGCGATGCACGTCGATCGGCACGTAGAGGATCGGGCGCTGGCCGTAATGGCGCTCCAGCGCGTCGGACATCGCCATGACCTCGCGGATCAGGTCCTCGCGCGGCGGCCGCTTGGTGCAGGTCGGCGAGAAAGGCGTCCACTCGACGTCGATGACCGGGGGCAGGGCGCCCTTTTCGCGCGGGACATTGTCGATGAACCAGCGGGCCTGCTCGATGCCCGGCCGGCAATGGTACCAGAAGTGATAGGCGCCGCGCGGCACGCCGGCGGCGCGCGCCTCGCGCCAGTTCTCGTGGAAGCGGTCGTCGAGCCGGTCGCCGCCCTCGGTCGCCTTCAGGAAGGCGAAGGCGACGCCGCCCTGGCGGGCCGCGGTCCAGTCGATGTCGCCCTGGTACTTGGCGACGTCGATGCCGTGGATCGGGTATTCGTGCGAGGCCTCGACGGTCATGTCCGACAGGCCGAGCTCGGCGACGCTGAGCGCCGTGGAGCGGCAGCCGGCAAGCGCCAGAACCAGCGCCATGCCGGCCATGGCCAGGCGGCGTCCGGTGCGGCGGCGCGCAGCGGTGGAGGAATTGGTCTCGTGGCGGTCGCGCATCGGGTCACTCGAATTCAAAAGAAGGAAGGTCGCCGCACGGCCCGGATCGCACGCAAGGGTCCCGCATCGGCGACGGCGGGCGGTCTGCGCCGCTCTCCCATTGATCACGGCTGGCTGGAACGGGGCTGGCGACGCAGGTGCGAAATTCCGGCGCAGGCGCACGAAACCAACGGGCGATGGCGTCGTTTGGCACGGGCCGGCGCGATTTTGCGGCGGTGACGGGCTGTTCGCAGGCGTTCGGCGCCCGTCGGTTTGCGTCGCAGCGAACGATCGCAGATAATCTCGATTCGACAACATGGCCGGCGGGGCGGCGCGATGAACATTCTGACGAGCCTCAACACGCTGCTGCAGGGCATACCCGCCGGCAGCCGCGCGACGCTGGACGCCATCTTCGAAAGCATCCGTGCGATCTTCGGCGGCGATCGCGACACGCGCAAGCGCGTCGCCTTCGGCGTCGCCGTGATCGCCCTGTCCGCCAAGATGGCCAAGGCCGACGGCATCGTCTCGCCGCGCGAGGTGACGGCGTTCCAGGAGATCCTCGAGATCCCGCCGGAGGAACTGCGCAACGTCTTCCGTCTCTACGACATCGCCAAGCAGGACATTGCCGGCTTCGATACCTATGCGATGCGGCTGAAGGGCCTGTGCCGCGAGGAAGGCGAGACCTGCGAGCTTCTGACCGACGTTCTCGACGGGCTGTTCCACATCGCCAAGGCGGACGGGCTGGTGCATGAGCGCGAGCTGGAGTTCCTGGCCGAGGTGGCCCGCATCTTCGGCCTCAGCGATACCGAGTTCACCGACGTCAAGATCCGGCACATTCTGGGACCCAGCAATCCCTATGCGGTGCTCGGGCTCGACCCGGACGCCGCGCCGTCGGAGACCCGGGCCCGCTATCTGACGCTGGTGCGCGAGAACCATCCCGACCGGCTGGCCGCCCGCGGCGTGCCCGACGAGTTCATGTTCATCGCCACCGAGCGGATGAAGGCGATCAACAACGCCTACAGCCAGATTGCAGGAAAGACCGCGGCGTGATTCCAGACCATGCCGGCGTCGACGAGATCTGTCCGTCGCCGAACCATACCGAACGCCGCGACGGACTGCGGCCGGACATGCTGATCCTGCACTATACCGGCATGGGCACCGGGGAGGCGGCCATGCGCTGGCTCTGCGCCCCCGAGAGCGAGGTGTCCTGCCACTATCTCGTCCACGAGGACGGGCGGATCGTGCAGATGGTGCCGGAGGAAAGGCGCGCCTGGCATGCAGGAGCGGGGAGCTGGCGCGGCCGCGACGACATCAATTCGCGCTCCATCGGCATCGAGATCGTCAATGTCGGGCACGGCAACGGCTATCCCGATTTCCCGCCCGCGCAGATCGATGCGGTGACGCGATTGTGTGCCGATTGTGTCGCGCGGTGGGCGATCCGGCCCGAATTCGTGCTGGCGCACTCCGACGTCGCTCCCGCGCGAAAGTCCGATCCCGGCGAAAAGTTCCCCTGGCTTCAACTTTTTTCCGCCGGCATCGGCCATGCGGTGGATCCGGCGCCGCTGAGGGGCGGACGCTACTTCGGCCTCGGCGATCGAGGCGAGCCCGTCGCCGCCTATCAGTCGCTGCTGGCGGCCTATGGCTACGGCGTGCCGTGCGACGGAACTTTCGACGACGCAACGCGTCAGGCGACCGTCGCCTTCCAGCGGCATTTCCGCCAGGAGCAGGTCGACGGCATCGCCGACGCCTCGACGATCGAAACCCTGCACCGGCTTCTGACCAGCCTGCCGCGGTCGCCCTTCGACCCCGATGAAAGCGCAACCACAGGCGTCTGATTCACGGTGTTTGTTACACCCTGAAATGTTGCGTGATCGCTTCGTCACAATCCCGATGGTTTTGCGCCGCACACAGCGGTCCTTCGCAACTGCGGTGCGCCGCTTTCGAGGGAAATAGCGCCGGCCCTGCAAGGGGATGGCCGGCATCGATCACTTGGGGTTTTTATGTACAGACTGACTGCCGTGGCTCTCGCCGCGACGCTTGCATTCGGCCATATGACGACTGCTTTCGCCAACGACACGACATCCGAGATCACGTCCGCCACGCAGGTCGCAGCGCTCGAGCGCTTCGCCGACCGGCCGTTCGCGACGATCATCGCCAAGGAAGCCGCCGCCCATGGCGTGCCGCTGAACCTGGCGCATGCGGTCATCAACATCGAGAGCAGCTACCGCTCGTCGGTCACCGGCGCGGCCGGCGAAGTCGGGCTGATGCAGATCAAGCCGGCGACGGCGCGCGGCATGGGCTATCGCGGCAGCACCAAGGCGCTCTACGACCCGGCCACCAACATCAAGTGGGGCATGCGCTACCTGGCCGGTGCCGTGCAGCGCGGCGGCGGCACCACCTGCGGCACGATCCTGAAGTACAATGCCGGTCACTACGCCAAGCGGATGAACCCGATCTCCCAGCGCTATTGCTCGAAGGTCAAGCGCGAGCTCGCCCAGGCCTGATCGGCCATCACATACGATGGAAGCGGCCGCGAGGGGGTTGCGGCCGCTTCCATCGGGATCGCGGCGGGCAGAGGGGTGACAACGCCCGCCCGCGCTCCCGTCAGGCCTCGCCTCGATATGCGGCTTCGAGGGACGCCAGGTCCAGTTTCACCATGCCCATCATCGCCTGCATGACGCGGGCGGCCCGCGCCTTGTCCGGGTCGTGGGTCATCCGCTTGAGGGCGGCCGGCACGATCTGCCAGGACAGGCCGAACCGGTCGGTGATCCAGCCGCATTGCTGCACCGTGCCGCCGTCGAGGAAGCGCTCCCAGAAGGCGTCGATCTCGGCCTGGTCGGCGCAGGACACGAACAGCGACACCGCCGGCGTGATCTTGAAGCTCGATCCGCCGTTCAGCGCGATGAAGTCCTGTCCGGCCAGCGTGAAGCCGATGGTCAGGACGCTGCCCTCCCGGTCGGGGAAGGCTTCGCCATAGAGCAGCGTGTCGCCGAGCGAGGCGGTCTGGCCGCAGGCGCGGAACGTCTCGACGTAGAAGCGCGCCGCCGCCTCGGCCTCGGTGTCGAACCAGAGGCAGGGGGAAATCTTCGACATGGGCTCAGCTGTCCAGAATGACCTGGAAGCCGCCGAAGATCATCCGCTTGCCGTCGAAGGGCATGTCGCCGCCCGGCTGCATGCGCGGATCCTCCATCACCCGTTTCATGCCGGCGTCGCGGGTCGCCTTGTCCGGCCAGGTGATCCAGGAGAAGACGACGACCTCGCCCTCCTCGGCCTGCACCGCGCGGCGAAAGTCGGTGACCTTGCCGTCGGGCACGTCGTCGCCCCAGCATTCGACCATGCGCAGGGCGCCGAACTCCTTGAACAAAGGCGCGAACTTCACCGCCATCTCGCGATAGGCGTCCTTGTTGGCGGCGGGGACCGGCACCACGAATCCATCGACATATTCCATGCGTTCCTCCTTCGTTGCGGGCTGTCTGCGTTGCGGCAGGGCGAGGGTCGCCGTGCCGGGGGCCGGATGGCCGCGACGGTGTCCGGTTCGCGCCGATGCCGCGGCGGGCGAGGGGCAGCGCGCCGGGCCGAGCCGGCGATCCGCCCGGCGGCGTGTCAGGCCGTCGCCATCTCGCTGTCGGCCGGAACCGCGGCCGGATCCATCCAGGAGATTTCCCAGATGTGACCGTCGGGATCCTCGAAACTGCGCATGTACATGAAGCCGTGATCCTGGCTGGGCGTCGCGTCGGCGACACCGCCGGCCGCGCCCGCCCATCCGACCACCGCATCCACCGTCTCGCGGCTGTCCACCGTCGTGCAGAGCAGCACCTCGGTGGTGGCATGCGCGTCGGCGATCGGCTTGCGGGTGAAGTCGGCGAAGCGCGCATGGGTCAGGATCATCACGTGGATGGTCTCCGAAAACACCATGCAGGCGGCCGTCTCGTTGGAGTATTGCGGATTTCGCACGGCGCCGACGGCCTCGTAGAAGGCAATGGCGCGGGGCAGGTCGGCCACGGGCAGATTGACGAATATCAGGCGGGACATGAACACCTCTCGCGATCTCGTATTTGCGATTGATGACCCATCACGTTATAAAAGACAACAATGAAGTTAGAAAAAATAACCAAGAATCCTGATACCCGCCAGCGCCGTCGTTATGAAGATGCCTGTGCCGCGGCCCACGCCATGGACCTGCTCGGCGAGCGCTGGGCGCTGCTCGTTGTGCGCGAGCTGATGTGGGGGCCGCGCCGCTTCTCCGATCTGCGGTCCGCCCTGCCGGGGCTCAGCGCCAATGTCCTCACCCAGCGACTGGAAGGGCTGGAGGCGGCCGGCGTGCTGTTGCGGCGAAAGCTGCCGCCGCCGGCGGCCTCGCAGGTCTACGAGCTCACCGAATGGGGCTATGAGTGCGAGCCGATCTTCCAAGCGCTGGGGCGCTGGGCGGTGCGCTCGCCGGCGCACGATCCGGCGATGCCGTTCAGCGCGTCTTCGCTTATGCTGTCGCTGCGCACCATGTTCGATCCCGAAAAGGCCGACGGCTTTGCCGCGCGGCTCGGCTTCGTCGTCGGCGACCAGAGCTTCCTCGCCCATGTCGCGGACGGCCGGATCGAGATCGCCGCCGAAACGCCGGATACGGCGGACGTGGTCCTGGCCGCCGAGCCGCCGGTCATCGCAGGCGCGGTCTACGGCAAGGTGCCGCTGGCGGCGCTGGAGGCCGACGGCGCGCTAACCCTCACCGGCGACCGGGCCATTGCCGAGCGCTTTGTGGCGCTGTTCGCGCTGCCGTCCAAGGCCGAGGCGAAGCTGGCCGCGACGGCACCGGAATGAGCAGGCTTCGCGCGGCCGATGACGATTAGGCGTTGACTTCGCCGGCCGTGCGGAACACGTAGCGGGCGCCAGCCGGCTGGACGGCCGCTCCCGTCACATGTCGAAAGACGGCGGGGGAGGAAAGTCCGGGCTCCACGGAGAAACGGTGCCGGATAACGTCCGGCGGGAGTGATCCCAGGGAAAGTGCCACAGAAAACAGACCGCCCCGCCTGCAGTGCGGCTTGCGCGACGAAGCGCGACGGAGCCGCAGTGCTGGCGGGGTAAGGGTGAAACGGTGGGGTAAGAGCCCACCGCGTCTCTGGCAACAGCGACGGCACGGCAAACCCCACCGGGAGCAAGACCGAATAGGAACGACGTGGTCGGTCCGTCGCAAGACGGATCGCCAGCCCTCTCCGGGCCGGTCGTTCGGGTAGGTTGCTAGAGGCGGCCCGCAAGGGTCGTCCCAGAGGAATGGTCGTCCGGCGGTCATGCCGCTGACAGAACCCGGCTTACAGGCCGGCTGGCACTTTCATTTCCCACTTCGGGCGCGTCGCCGGGATCGGCCGATCGTCCCAGTCGGCTGTCAGTCGAAGGCGTCCCGGCAGATATTTCTGTTCGGCCATGGGCTGGCGTCCCCTCGCGCCGCAAGCGCCCCGAATTCCTATGGAATTTCCGTTCCGTCAGCCGGCAGTCGGAGGTCTTGCTGCGCCTGAACTCCTGGCCGCCAAGAAACCTTGGAATGTTTGGAAAACGTCAATGTTAATAGGCCGTTAACGGCTGGGTGCTAGACCGTCTTGGAAGGCCGTGCGCCGCCTTCGTGTGGGACCATCCCATTGACGACCAAGAGTGCCCATGATATTCCATAAGCCATCATTCAGGGGCCGGTCGGGGCTCCGTTTCAGGCAGAAAACGATGCGCTTCGGGCTGTCCGGGGCGGGCAAGAGTTGCCGCAAGTCGGGCAGCGCCATGGGGATGGTGCGCCAGTCGCACGGCAGGCAGGCGGGGGCCTTGATGAGATGGGAATCTGTCGCGACGGGCAGCGCTGCGGCTGATGGACTGGTTCCTCTCCAACTACGTCAACAACATCGACTCCAAGGGTCGGGTGTCCGTGCCGGCCTCGTTCCGGCAGGTGATCGCCGCGCGTGGAATTCGCGACCTGTTCGCCATGCGCAGCCTCTCGCTGCCGGTGATGGAAGTGGGCGGGCCGGATCTGCTGGAGCGCTTCGAGCGCCAGATGGATACCCAGGATCCGTTCAGCGAGGCCTATCAGGACCTTGCGCTGTTCGCCTACGGCGACGGCGCGTATCTGAAATTCGATGCGGAGGGGCGGATCGTGGTGACGGACTTCATCCGCTCGCATACCGGCATCACGGACAAGGTCGCCTTCGTGGGAACGCGCAAATACTTCCAGCTCTGGGAGCCGGCGCGGTTCGAGGCGGCACGCAGCGAGGCACGGGCACGGCTCCTGGCGACATCGCCGGGCGGCAAGGCTTCTGCGGGAGCACCGGAATGATGGCGGGTCACGACGGGATCGACGATCCCGTGGTTGGCGGACCGGCTCGCCACATCCCGGTGCTTCTCGCAGAAGTGCTCGAGGCGCTCGCACCGAAGCCGGGCGAGATCATCGTCGACGGCACCTTCGGGGCCGGCGGCTATACGCGCGTTATCCTCGAGGCCGGCGCCGATGTCATCGCCATTGATCGCGACCCCGCGGCCATCGCGACGGCGCGTGAGCTGGCCAAGGGCTGTGACGGTCGGCTGACGCCGGTCGAGGGGCGCTTCGGCGACCTGCAGCGCATCGTCGAGACCCAGGCCGAGGCCGCCGGTGGTCGCGTCGACGGCATCGTCCTCGATGTCGGCGTCTCCTCCATGCAGCTCGACGAGGCCGAGCGCGGCTTTTCCTTCCAGAAGGACGGTCCGCTCGACATGCGCATGAGCGGCGCCGGCCCGAGCGCCGCCGATGTCGTCAACCGCCTGAAGGTCGGCGACCTTCTGCGGGTCATCGGCATTCTCGGCGAGGAAAAGCAGGCGGGCCGGGTCGCCCGGGCCATCGAGGCGCGCCGTCTCCAGCACCCCTTCACGCGGACCCTCGATCTCGCCGGCGTCATCGGCAAGGTCGTCGGGCGTGGCCCCAAGGACAAGATCGATCCGGCGACGCGCAGCTTCCAGGGGCTGCGCATCTTCGTCAATGACGAGCTCGGCGAACTCGCCCGCGCGCTGGTGGCGGCCGAGCGGGTGCTGAAGCCCGGCGGCCGGCTGGTGATCGTCAGCTTCCACTCGCTGGAAGACCGCATCGTCAAGCGCTTCCTGCGCGACCGGTCCTCGCCGCCGTCGGGCTCGCGCCATCTGCCGGACGTGGCGCCGGCCACCCGGACCTTCGAGGCGCGCAACCGCGCCGTCGGCGCGACCGATACCGAGGCGGAGCGCAATCCCCGCGCCCGCTCGGCCAAGCTGCGCGCCGGCATCCGCACCGCCGAGCCGGCCCGTCAGGACGCCGACGAGCTCGGCTTTGCCGGTCTGCCGTCGCTCGCCGATCTCCCAGATACCGGAGTTTGAGTACCATGTTGAAAACTCTCGATATCGTCCTGATTGCAGTCATGATTTCTGCGGCAGCCTGGACCTACAAGATCAAGCACGAGGCCGAGACACTGGAGACCGAGGTCGCCAAGGTCGAGCGCCGCATCGCGCTGGAGCGCGAGACGATCTCGCTTCTGGAAGCCGACTGGAGCCTGCTGGACCAACCGAACCGGCTGCAGCGCATCGCCAATGTCTTCCAGGACGAGCTGCAGCTGCAGCCCATGCGTCCCGACCAGATCGTGCGGCCCGACGAGCTGCCCCGGCGTCCGGTGAACCTCGTGCCCGAAACCGGCGGCAATCTCGGCGGCTATGCCGACAGCTCCGACACGGTGGTGCGGTGATGCGACTCCCCAATCCATTCAAGCGCAACAAGCCCGCTGCCGCCGGCACCATGCTGCCGGACTGCGACCATTTCGGCCGGCCGCGCCGCCATCGCGGCGGACCGAAGAACCGCAGCCGCTTCGTCATCGCCATGGGCTTGTTCGTCGGCATCTACGGCGTCATCGGCGGCCGCCTCGTCATGTGGGGCGTCGCGCCGACGGAAAGCGCCGCCGCCTATGGCGCCGCCGACAAGATCATGTCGGACCGCCCGGACCTCCTCGACCGCAACGGCGAGGTGCTGGCCACCGACATCAAGACCGCCTCGCTCTTCGCCGAGCCGCGCCGCATCATCGATCCCGACGAGGCGAGCGAACTGCTGCTCGGCGTCATGCCGGATCTCGACCCGAAATGGCTCTATCGCCGTCTTGCCAGCAATGCAGGCTTCGTCTGGCTGCGCCGCGAGCTGACGCCGGGCCAGCAGCAGGCCGTGCTCGACCTCGGCATCCCGGGCATCGGCTTCCGCACCGAGAAGCGGCGCTTCTATCCGGGCGGCACCACCGCGGGCTTCATTGTCGGACATACCAATGTCGACAATCAGGGCACTGCCGGCATGGAGAAATACATCGACGACCAGGGCTACCGCGCTCTGCAGGATGCGGGCCTTGCCGTCGGCACCGACCTGGAGCCGGTGAAGCTGTCGCTCGACCTGCGCGTCCAGCACATCGTGCGTGACGAACTGGCCGCCGCCATGGCCCGCTACAAGGCGATCGCCGCCGGCGGCGTCGTGCTCGACGTCCACACCGGCGAGGTCGTCGCCATGACTTCGCTGCCGGATTACGATCCGAACCAGCCGAGCCAGGCGCTGGACAAGGACCGCATGAACCGCATGTCAGCGGGCCTGTTCGAGATGGGCTCGACCTTCAAGGCCTTCACCACGGCGATGGCGCTGGATTCCGGCAAGGTGAAGATCACCGACAGCTTCGACGCGACGCGGCCGATCCGCATGGGCGGCTTCACCATTTCCGACTTCCACGGCAAGCGCCGGGTGCTCAGCGTGCCCGAGGTCTTCATCTATTCCTCGAACATCGGCAGCGCCAAGGAAGCCGAGGCCGTCGGTATCGAGGGCCACCGGGAATTCCTGACCCGCGTCGGCCTGTTGTCGCGCATGACGACCGAACTGCCCGAAGTCGCCACGCCGACCCAGCCGAAGGTCTGGAAGCAGATCAATTCGGTGACGATCTCCTTCGGTCACGGTGTGTCGACGACGCCGCTGAACACCGCGGTCGCCGCCGCCGCGCTGATGAACGGCGGCAAGCTGATCCCGCCGACCTTCCTGCCGCGCAGCCGCGCCGAGGCCGAGGCCGTCGCCACGCGGGTCCTCAGCGAGAAGACAAGCGACGAGATGCGCTATCTCTTCCGGCTGAATGTCGCCGACCAGCGCGGCTCGGGCAACAAGGCCGACGTCACCGGCTACCGCGTCGGCGGCAAGACCGGCACGGCCAACAAGGTGGTCAACGGGCGCTACTCCGACACCAAGAAGTTCAACGCCTTCCTGTCGGCCTTCCCGATGGACAATCCGCGCTATGTCGTCCTCGTCGTCATCGACGAGCCCCAGCCGGAGGATGGCCAGTATTACGCCACCGCCGGCATGAACGCCGCGCCGACCGTCGGCAACATCATCCGGCGTTCGGCGACCCTCTTGGGCGTGCGGCCCGAGTTCGGCGAAGAGGGCAAGTCGCTGCTGGTCTCCTACTAGACCGGGGATCGCCTGCGGCGGCCGGGACCGCTGCCGCAGGAAAGCCACAGCCGGACCGAAGCGTCGGGCCGCAGCGAGATGTGCGCTTCACCGGACGGGCGCTTGCCTATAGAAGACCGACGGGCCGGCGGGCTATGCGCCGGCTTTTCGGTCCAGCTCGGAACATGGTTAATGAAGCTTTCCCAACTCGCTGAGGATCTTGCCACGGGGCAGACGACGTCCGATCCGGACATCGCCGGCCTGTGCGTCGACTCGCGCGAGACCGGTGCCGGCTTCCTGTTCGCCGCTTTGGCCGGAAGCCGCGCCGACGGGGCGCGCTTCGTTGCCGACGCCGAGGCGCGCGGCGCCGCCGCGATTCTGGCCGGCGAGGGGGCCGCGATCGACACCACGCTACCGGTCCTGCGCGCCGCCGATCCGCGCCGGGCGATCGCCGCGATGGCCGCGCGCTTCCATGGCGCCCAGCCGGACCACGTCGTCGCCATCACTGGGACGGCCGGCAAGACCTCCATCGCCACCTTCACCCGCCAGATCTGGGCGCGCTGCGGCCTCGCCGCCGCCTCGGTCGGCACCACCGGTGTCGTCTCGCCAAGCCGCGACGAATACGGCTCGCTGACGACCCCCGACCCCATCGCCCTGATGCGGCTGATGGCGGAACTGGCCGGCGAGGGCGTGACCCATGCGGCCATGGAGGCGTCGAGCCACGGCATCGACCAGCGCCGACTCGACGGCGTGCGGCTGGCCGCGGCGGCCTTCAGCAATCTCGGCCACGACCATCTCGACTATCATCCGGACATCGAATCCTATTTTGCCGCCAAGATGCGGCTGTTCACGACGCTGCTGCCGAAGGGCGCCCCGGCGGTGATCTTCGCCGACGACCGCTGGTCGGGCCGCGCCATCGAGGTGGCGACGAGCGTCGGCGCGAAGGTGATGACCGTCGGTCGCGGCGGCAATTACCTGACGCTGAAGCGGCTCGAACTGGAGCGCCAGCGCCAGATCGCCGAGATCGAGGCCGAGGGCCGCATCCACCGGGTGGTGCTGCCGCTGGCCGGCGAGTTCCAGATGGCCAATGCCCTCGTCGCCGCCGGTCTCGCCATTTCGACCGGGGTTGCGACCGCCGATGCGCTGGCGGCGCTGGAGCATCTGAAGGGCGCCGCCGGACGGCTCGACCTTGCCGGCACCACGGCGGACGGCGCGCCGGTCTTCGTCGACTACGCGCACAAGCCCGAGGCGCTGGAGAACGTGCTGGCGGCCGTGCGGCCGTTCACGACGGGCCGCGTCCTCGTGGTGATCGGCTGTGGCGGCGACCGCGACCGGGCCAAGCGGCCGATGATGGGCGAGATCGCCGCGCGCCTCGCCGACATCGTCATCGTCACCGACGACAATCCCCGCTCCGAGGAGCCCGCGGCGATCCGCGCCGAGATCATGGCCGCCGCCGACGGCGCCCGCGAGATCGGCGACCGGCGCGCCGCGATCCGCGAGGCCGTGGCGAGCGCGCGCACCGGCGACACCGTGGTGATCGCCGGCAAGGGCCACGAGGTCGGCCAGACGGTCGCCGGCATCACCCATCATTTCAGCGACCATGAAGAGGTCCGCGCAGCACTCACGGAGGCGGCCCGATGAACGCAGCACTGTGGGACGTCGACGCCATGGCGGCGGCGATGCATGCCCGTCCGCTCGGCGATCTGCCGGCGACGATCTCAGGCATCTCCATCGATACGCGGACGCTGGAGGCGGGCGACGCCTTCTTCGCCATCCAGGGCGACCGCTTCGACGGCCATGATTTCCTGACCGCCGCGACCAAGGCGGGGGCGGCGCTGCATGTCGTCTCCGAGCAGAAGCTGCCGGCGCTCGGCCGGGTGCAATCGCCGCTGCTGATCGTCGACGACGTCCTGAAGGCGATGTCGCGCCTGGCGGAAGCCGCGCGGGCGCGCTCCAAGGCGACCATCGTGGCGGTGACCGGCAGCGTCGGCAAAACCACCACCAAGGAGGCCCTGCGCCATGGTCTCGCCGCCGAGGGCAAGGTCCATGCGAGCGTCGCCTCCTTCAACAATCACTGGGGCGTGCCCCTGAGCCTCGCCCGCCTGCCGCGCGACGCCCGCTTCGCCATCTTCGAGATCGGCATGAACCATCCCGGCGAGATCCGGCCGCTGGTCAAGCTGGTGCGGCCGAATCTGGCGATCATCACCCTGATCGCGCCGGCCCATCTAGGCCATTTCCGCGACCTCGACGAGATCGCCGAGGCAAAGGCCGAGATATTCGAGGGGCTGGTCAGCGACGGCACCGCCATCCTCAACGCCGACGATCCGCAATGCGGCCCGCTGGCGACCATGGCCCGCAAGGCCGGCGTCACCGAGATCCGCACCTTCGGCGAAAGTGCCGGCGCCGATTTCCGGCTCCTGTGCTTCGCGCCGACCGGCGAGCATTCGGTGATGGAGGCCGATATCGGCGGCGACACGGTGCACGTCGAACTGACCTCCCGCGGCCGCCACATGGCGCAGAACGTCCTCGCCGTCCTCGGCGCGGCGTCGCTGGCCCATGCCGACCTTCACCGGGTCGCCGACGCGCTGAAGGACTGGCGCGCCGTCAAGGGACGCGGCGGGCGCGACCTCCTGCCGATGCCGGCCGGCGGCCATGTCGAGCTGATCGACGAGAGCTACAACGCCAACCCAGCCTCAATGCGCGCCGCGCTCGACGTGCTAAGCGCCGCGCAGCCGGGCGAGGGCGGTCGCCGCATCGCCGTCCTCGGCGACATGCTGGAACTCGGCGACAAGGCCCCAAGCCTGCATGCCGGCCTGGTCGAACCCATCGAGGCGGCCGGCGTCGACCTTGTCTTCCTGGCCGGCGACGAGATGAAGGCGCTCGACGACGTGCTGGGATCGCGCGTGCGCCGCGAATGGCACGAGAATGCCGGCGAATTGCTGGACAGCCTCCTGAAGACCATGCGCACCGGCGACGTCGTCATGGTCAAGGCGTCCAAGAGCATCGGCTTCTCGCCGCTGGTCGACAGGCTCCTCGCCCTCTATCCGCCCAAGGCGGCAGCCACCGACGCGCCGGAGACCTCCTCCCGCGACGCCATGTCCCCGGCCGAACCGCCGGCGGACGATACAGACCCAGCGGGAGCCGCTTAATGATTGCCTATCTCGGCCAGTTCGGTGCCGATTTTCCGCTGTTCAACGTCTTCCGGTACATCACCTTCCGCACCGGGGCGGCGATGATTACCGGCTTCCTCGTCGTCTTTCTGTTCGGCCCCGTCGTGATCGCCAATCTGCGCGTGCGCCAAGGCCGCGGCCAGCCGATCCGCGCCGACGGACCGCAGACACATTTCAAGAAGGCCGGCACGCCGACCATGGGCGGCCTGATGATGCTGACCGGCTTCTTGACGGCGACGCTGCTGTGGGCGGACCTGCGAAATCTCTATGTCTGGACGGTGCTGCTGGTGACGCTCGGCTTCGGCTCGATCGGCTTCTACGACGACTATCTCAAGGTAACCAAGCAGAGCGACAAGGGCTTTTCCGGTAAGATGCGGTTGGCGCTGGAGTTCCTGATCGCCGGCGTCGCGGCGGTGCTGATCATCTATGCCGGCACGGGCGATTTCGCGACCTCGCTGGCGTTTCCTTTCGTCAAGGAAATCCTCCTCAATCTCGGCTGGTTCTATGTCGGCTTCGCCGCCTTCGTCGTCGTCGGCGCGGCCAATGCCGTGAACCTGACCGACGGTCTCGACGGCCTGGCGATCGTGCCGATCATGATCGCCGCCGGCGCCTTCGGCCTGATCGCCTATGTCGCCGGCAATGTGAACTTCGCCAACTACCTGCAGATCCACTATGTCGCCGGCACCGGCGAGCTGGCGCCGATCTGCGGCGCGGTGATCGGCGCGGGACTCGGCTTCCTGTGGTTTAATGCTCCGCCGGCTGCCATCTTCATGGGCGACACCGGCTCGCTGGCGCTGGGCGGCATGACCGGCACGGTTGCCGTCGCCACCAAGCACGAGATCGTCCTCGCCATCATCGGCGGCCTGTTCGTCATCGAGGCGCTGTCGGTGATCATCCAGGTCGGTTGGTTCAAGCTGACCGGGCGGCGGGTCTTCCTGATGGCGCCCATCCACCACCATTTCGAAAAGCTCGGCTGGACCGAGAGCCAGGTCGTGATCCGCTTCTGGATCATCGCCTTCATGCTAGCCTTCGTCGGCCTGTCGACCCTGAAGCTGAGGTAAGTGATGATCCCGGCGCGCGCATTCTCTGGCAAGTCGGTGGCGCTGTTCGGGCTGGGGGGCTCGGGCCGGGCGACCGCACGCGCCTTGCAGGAGGGCGGCGCCGAGGTTGCGGCATGGGACGACAACCCGGCCAGCGTCGAGGCGGCGATCGCCGAGGGCATCCCGACCGTCGATCTGGCCTCGGTGGATTGGTCGCACTTTGCCGCGCTGGTGCTGTCGCCGGGCGTGCCGCTGACCCATCCGCGGCCGCACTGGACTGTCGCTCTGGCCTATGCGGCCGACGTCGAGGTGATCGGCGACATCGAGCTGTTCTGCCGCGAGCGCCGGTCGCTGGCGCCGACGGCGCCCTTCGTCGCCATCACCGGCACTAACGGCAAGTCGACGACGACGGCGCTGATCGCCCATTGCCTCGCTCATGCCGGGCGCGACGTGCAGCTCGGCGGCAATATCGGCGTCGCGGTTATGACCCTCGCGCCGCCGGCGCCCGAGCGCCACTACGTCGTTGAGTGCTCGTCCTATCAGATCGACCTCGCGCCGACGATCGAGCCGTCGATCGGGCTGCTGCTCAACCTGACCCCGGACCATCTCGACCGCCACGGCTCGATGAGCAGCTACGCGGCGGTCAAGGCACGGCTGGTGGCGGGCTCGCAGCTTGCCATTGTCGGCGTCGACGACCCCCATTGCCGCCAGATCGCCGACGAACTGGAATCGGAAGGCCACACCGTCGTGCGGATCTCGCAGACCGACGGGCTCGATGCCGGGGTCGGCTTCGACGGCCGGGTGCTGCACCGGCGCATGGAGGGCCGCCCCGAGGCGAGCTTCGACCTGTCCGAAATCGGGTCGTTGCGCGGTCGCCACAACGGCCAGAACGCCGCTGCGGCGGTCGCCGTCTTCACCGCGCTGGGCCTGTCCGATGAGGAGATCGCCGCAGGCCTCGAGAGCTTCCCCGGGCTGGCGCACCGCATGGAAGAGGTCGGCCGGGCCGGCCCCGTGCTGTTCGTCAACGATTCCAAGGCGACCAATGCCGAGGCCGCGGCGCCGGCTCTGGCGGCCTTTCCGCGAATCCACTGGATCGCCGGCGGCCTGCCCAAAGAGGGCGGCATCGGTTCGCTGTCGCCGTTCTTCCCGCGGATCGCCAAGGCCTATCTGATCGGCAAGGCGGCGCCGTCCTTTGCCGCCACGCTTGGTAAACGAATTCCTTACGAAATTTCCGGTACGCTGGAGGTCGCGGTGGAACGCGCGGCGGCCGATGCTGCGGCGGACGCGGCAGCGCAGGGCGAGGGGGCGGAGGCGGTCGTCCTCCTGTCGCCGGCCTGTGCCAGCTTCGACCAGTTCCGCAATTTCGAGGTTCGGGGCGACGCCTTCCGCGACGCGGTACGCAAGCTGCCGGACATGGCGATGATCCGGAAGGGATGACGATGACGAGCCGGATCAAGCGTGGTGTGATCAGTGACTGGTGGTGGGGCGTCGATCGCTGGTTCCTGGCGGCGTTCCTGACGCTGCTGGTCGGCGGCCTGGTCCTGTCCTTCGCGGCCAGCCCGCCCGTCGCCGAGCGCATCGGGCTCGAGCCCTTCCACTTCGTCAAGCGGCACGCGGTCTTCCTGATCCCCTCGGCGCTGGTGATGTTCGCCTGTTCGCTGCTCAGCCCGCGGGGCGTGCGCCGCACCGCGCTTATCATGCTCGCCGTCTCCATGGCGCTGATGGTGATGGCGCTGTTCTTCGGCACCGAGATCAAGGGCGCCCGCCGCTGGATCGACCTCGGCCCGCTCAACCTGCAGCCGTCGGAATTCATGAAGCCGGCCTTCGTGGTGATCTGCGCCTGGCTGTTCGCCGAGAACCAGCGCCGCGCCGAGATCCCCGGCAATCTCTTCGCGCTGATCCTGCTGCTGGTGGCGGTGGCGCTGCTCGTCGCCCAGCCCGATCTCGGCCAGACCATCCTGGTCGCCGGCGCCTGGGGCGGGCTGTTCTTCATGGCCGGCCTGTCCTGGCTGTGGATCGCCGTTCTCGGCGGCATCGGCGCCGGCGGCGCGCTCCTGGCCTATCTCGCCTTCCCGCATGTCGCGAGCCGCATCGATCGCTTCCTCACCGGCGAGGGCGACACCTTCCAGACCGACACCGCCCGCGAGGCGATCATGCGCGGCGGCTGGCTTGGGCAGGGACCGGGCGAGGGCACCGTCAAGCGGATGCTGCCCGACAGCCACACCGACTTTGCCTTCTCCGTGCTGGCCGAGGAATTCGGCATCGTCACCTGCGCGCTGCTGGCGGCGATCTTCGCCTTCATCGTGATCCGCGGCCTGCAGGTGGCGCTGGTCCAGCGCGACGTCTTCAGCCGGCTGGCGATCGCCGGGCTCGTCCTGCTGTTCGGCCTGCAGTCGATCATCAACATGGCGGTGAACCTGCAGCTGATGCCGGCCAAGGGCATGACGCTGCCCTTCATCTCCTACGGTGGCTCGTCGATGCTGGCCGTGGCGGTCTCCGCCGGCTTCATCCTGGCGCTGACCCGCCGGCGCCCCGAGAACCGCTCGCATACCGACCGGCTTCTGGAGCGGACCTGGCAGATGCACAGCCCCGCCTGACACAGCTTCGGCCATACAAACGCCGCCGTGCCCTGAGAGGCCGTCGGAGCATGACAGCCCGTCGCGGCGCACGCTTGCGTCCGGCGGCCCGCATGGATATCGCCTGACCATGACCACGATCCTGCTTTCCGCCGGCGGCACGGGCGGCCATCTGTTTCCGGCCGAGGCGCTGGCGCACGAACTCGTCGCGCGCGGCCACGACGTCCATCTCGTCACCGACGACCGCGCCGGCCGCTTCGCCGACCGGTTTCCGGTCAAGGAGATCCACCGCGTCCGCTCGGCGACATTCGCCTCGAAGAACCCGGTCAAGGTGTTCTCGGCGCTGTGGACCCTGTGGCGTGGCTTCCGCGAGGCCGGCGCGCTGATCCGCGAAATCCGCCCGGCGGTGGTCGTCGGCTTCGGTGGCTATCCGACCGTGCCGCCGCTGATGGCAGCGCAGCGCGCCGGACGCCCCACCATGATCCACGAGCAGAACGCCGTGATGGGCCGGGCGAACAAGTTCCTGGCGCCGCGGGTCGACCGCATCGCCGCCGGCATCCCGCAGGGCAAGGCCGATCCGGCCATCGTCAGCAAGATCACCGTCACCGGCAATCCGGTGCGCCCGGCGGTGATCCTCGCGGCGCGCCAGGCCTACAGGCCGGCCGCGGCCGACGCGCCGTTCAACCTCGTCGTCTTCGGCGGCAGCCAAGGCGCCCAGTTCTTCTCGCAGGTCATGCCCGAGGCGATCGCGCATCTGCCCGAGGCGCTGCGCCGGCGGCTGGTCGTCACCCAGCAGGCGCGGGCCGAGGACGAGGAGACCGTGCGCCGCTTCTACGAAGCCGAGGGCATTCCCGCGACGGTCGCGCCGTTCTTCTCCGACATGGCCGAGCGGATCGGCGCGGCGCATCTGGTGATCAGCCGCTCCGGCGCCTCGACGGTGTCGGAGATCGCGGTGGTCGGCCGGCCGGCAATCCTCGTGCCCTATCCCTATGCGCTCGACCACGACCAGGCCGCCAATGCGGCGCGGCTGGAGGCCGAGGGCGGGGCGCTGGTCGAGCCGCAGGCGCAGCTGACGCCAGAACGCCTCGCCGGGCTGATCGCCGGCATCGCCGACGAACCGGCAAAGGCCGCGGCGATGGCCGCGGCGGCGCGTGCGGCGGGGATACCGGACGCGGCGGAGTTGCTTGCCGACCTCGTTGAGTCTATGCCGCAGGCCGTGAAACCAAGCTGAACACACATGAAATCAGGGGGATGCGGTCATGAAGATGCCGCCGAACATCGGACCGGTCCATTTCATCGGGATCGGCGGCATCGGGATGAGCGGCATCGCCGAGGTGCTGGTCAATCTCGGCTATAACGTCCAGGGCTCCGACCAGGGCGAGAACGCCAATGTCCAGCGCCTGCGCGAACTGGGCGTGAAGATCTTCGTCGGCCATTCCGCCGAGAATCTCGGCCAGGCCGAAGTCGTGGTCGTCTCCACGGCGATCAAGCGCAGCAATCCGGAGCTCGCCGCCGCCCGCGAGCGACTGCTGCCGATCGTGCGCCGCGCCGAGATGCTGGCCGAACTGATGCGCTTCCGCCATGCCATCGCCATCGGCGGCACCCATGGCAAGACGACGACCACCTCGATGGTCGCGACCCTCCTGGATGCCGGCGATCTCGACCCGACCGTGGTCAATGGCGGCATCATCAACGCCTATGGCACCAACGCCCGCATGGGCGAGGGCGAGTGGATGGTGGTCGAGGCCGACGAATCCGACGGCACATTCCTGAAGTTGCCTGCCGATATCGCCGTCGTGACCAATATCGATCCCGAGCATCTCGACCATTACGGCACCTTCGACAAGGTGCGCGAGGCGTTCTGCGCCTTCGTCGAGAACGTGCCCTTCTACGGCTTCGGCGTGATGTGCCTCGACCATCCGGAAGTGCAGGCGCTGGTCTCGCGCATCGAGGATCGCCGCATCATCACCTATGGCGAGAACCTGCAGGCCGACGTGCGCTTCGAGAATGTCAGCTTTACCGCCGGCAAGTCGCATTTCGACATCTCGATCCGCGACCGGGTGAAGGGCACGACCGAGCGCATCGACGGCCTCGTCCTGCCGATGCCGGGCCGCCACAACGTCTCCAACGCGACCGCCGCGATTGCCGTGGCGCACCGCCTGAACATCTCGGGCGACTCCATTCGCAAGGGCCTCGCTGGCTTCGGCGGCGTCAAGCGGCGCTTCACCCTGACCGGCGTCGTCGGCGAGGTCGCGATCTACGACGACTACGGCCACCATCCGGTGGAGATCCGGGCCGCGCTGTCGGCGGCGCGCTCGTCGGCCAGCGGCCGGGTCATCGCGGTGGTCCAGCCGCACCGCTACAGCCGTCTGCAGGCGTTGTTCGCCGACTTCGCCGCCTGCTTCAACGACGCCGACACGGTGATCATCGCGCCGGTCTATGCGGCCGGCGAGGAGCCGATCGACTTCGTCAGCTCCGAGATCCTGGTCGAACGGCTGAAGCTCGGCGGCCATCGCGACGCGCGCCTCATCGACGGGCCGGAAGAACTCGCCCCGCTGATCCATAATCTGGCCGAGCCCGGCGACATGGTGGTCTGCCTCGGCGCCGGCTCGATCTCGCAATGGGCCTATGCGCTGCCGAAGGATCTGGAAGCGCTGGCCGCCGGCAACGGCCGGGCCTCGGCCTGATGGCGGGTACGAATCTGCTGGCCTCCCTCGGCGGCAGGCTGGAGGCGGTCCGGGGACGGCTGACGCCGGATGCCGGCATGGACAAGATCACCTGGTTCCGCGCCGGCGGTCCGGCCGAATTGTTGTTCCAGCCGGCCGACGAGGCGGATCTGGCGACCTTCCTGGCGGCGCTGCCCGAGGAGATCCCGGTGCTGGTCGTCGGCATCGGCTCGAACCTGCTGGTGCGCGACGGCGGGGTGCCGGGCGTGGTGATCCGCCTGTCCGCCAAGGGCTTCGGCCAGGTCGAGCGGATCGGCGAGCGCACCCTGCGCGCCGGCACCGCGCTGCCCGACAAGCGGCTGGCCGCGGCGGCGCTCGAGGCGGGGCTCGGCGGCTTTCATTTCTACCACGGCATTCCCGGCGCCATCGGCGGCGCCCTGCGCATGAATGCCGGGGCCAACGGCGTCGAGACCTGCGAACGGGTCGTCGAGGTGCGGGCGCTGGATCGCAGGGGCGCCGTGCATGTCCTGACCAATGAAGAGATGGGCTACGCCTATCGCCATTCGGCGGCGTCGCGCGACCTGATCTTCACCTCGGCGGTCTTCGAGGGCTATTCGGCCGGGGAGGCCGAGATCCGCGCGAAGATGGATGAGGTCCAGCATCACCGCGAGACGGTGCAGCCGATCCGCGAGAAGACCGGCGGCTCGACCTTCAAGAACCCGGCCGGCAGTTCGGCCTGGAAGGAAGTCGACAAGGCCGGCTGCCGCGGGTTTCGCGTCGGCGGTGCGCACATGTCCGACTTGCACTGCAATTTCATGATCAACGACGCGTCGGCAACCGCCTACGACCTGGAGTGCCTCGGGGAGACGGTGCGCTCCCGGGTGCTGGAGAATTCGGGCATCCGGCTCGAATGGGAGATCAAGCGGCTCGGCCGCTTCCGCGACGGCGCCGTGGTGGAGCCGTTTCTCGGCAACTGACGCCCAAGTGCCAGTTCAGTGCGCCGCGCGGGCTTTCGATCTTTCGCGGCGTCTCAGTTGAAGCGCATGGCGACGCCGCGGCGGGCCGATTCCTTCATCAGGGCGAGCATCAGATCGCCGTCCCCGCGGCGGTCGGTATCACCCCTGGCGATGGCGATCTGCCTTGCGGCGTCGGCCAGCGTCAGCACCGTCCGCTCCTGCTTGGCGCGGATCACTACTTCCTCTACGGCATCATGCAGATCGTTCGACATCGCATGTCTCCTGACGGTCACGACCATGGAGATGATCGACAATTCGTTAACGGACCGGCTGTCTGCGAACGCAAATTGAACAGAACCCCAGACCCGATATCTGCCACCCCCATTGTGGCAACGTTACGATTTTCTTGATTTAGCGCGAGTGCCTTAACCCGCGCTTAACCATCTAGCTGCGATGAATGGCCGATACCCTCGTTTTGAGGATGGATCGGGTTCTATGGGCAAGCATGTAGCAGTCTTGATGGGAGGGTTTTCGTCGGAGCGGCCTGTGAGCCTTGCTTCCGGCAAGGCCTGCGCGGCTGCGCTCGAGACCGCCGGCTACACCGTCACGACAGTGGATGTCGACCGGAACGTTGCGGAGACCCTGGCCCACCTGCGCCCGGACGTCGCCTTCAATGCGCTGCATGGGCCCTTCGGCGAGGACGGCACCATCCAGGGCATTCTCGAATATCTAGAAATTCCCTACACCCATTCCGGCGTGCTGGCCTCGGCGCTGGCCATGCACAAGGAACGGGCCAAGATCGTCGCCAAGGCGGCCGGGGTGCCGGTGGCCGAAGCCAAGCTCCGCCACCGCCTCGATGCGGCCGAAAGCCACGTCCTGCCGACGCCCTACGTCATCAAGCCGGTGGCCGAGGGCTCAAGCTTCGGCGTGCTGATCGTCCGCGAGGACCAGCCGCATCCGCCGCAGCAGCTCTATGGCGACGACTGGCCCTATGGCGACATCGTGATGATCGAGCGCTTCGTCGCCGGTCGCG
The DNA here is from genome assembly GCF_014334315.1 of Aurantimonas sp. DM33-3. Lineage (NCBI taxonomy): Bacteria > Pseudomonadati > Pseudomonadota > Alphaproteobacteria > Hyphomicrobiales > Aurantimonadaceae > Aurantimonas > Aurantimonas sp. DM33-3. The sequence goes on from NZ_JACSGS010000004.1 coordinate 164,352, forward strand.
AGCTCACCTGCGCGGTGATGGGCGACGTGGCGCTGGAGGTCTGCGAGATCGTCACCGAGGGCCACGCCTTCTACGATTACGATTCCAAATATGTGCCCGGCGGATCGAGCCACATCGTGCCGGCCGACCTGCCCAAGGATGTCGCGCGCAAGATCCAGGGCTGGTCGCTGGCCGCCCATGCGGCCCTCGGCTGCCGCGGCGTGTCGCGCTCTGACTTTCGCTATGACGACCGGTTCGGTCCGGGCGGCGAGGTGGTCTGGCTGGAGATCAACACCCAGCCGGGCATGACCGAGACCTCGCTGGTCCCCGACATCGCCGCCGCGTCCGGTCACAGCTTCCCCGAACTTCTCAGCTGGATGGTGGAGGATGCCTCATGTCGCCGATGACCGCCCAGCGCCCCTACGGGGCCTATCATGATCACCACGACGACCCGCGGCCGGGTGCCGCCGGCCGGCTGATGCTGCGCACCGCGCGCTTCGGCCGCCGGATCTCGGCGCTCGCCGGCGACGTGGCGCATCTGCCGCTGCCGCGCTTCGGGAGCCTGGCGGCCGTCGTCGTCGGCGCATCGGTCGTCTACGGCGTCGTCCAGGGCGGCCATACGGTCACCGTGGTCGATTCCGTCGCCCAGCCGCTGGGCTTCGCGATCGAGGACATCGACGTTGTCGGCAATGCCGAGACTTCGGAAATCGACGTTCTGCAGGCGCTGTGGCAGACCGGCTCCCAGAGCCTGATCTCGCTCGACCCGTCCGCGGCCCGCGAGACGCTGGAGGCGATGCCCTGGATCGACCGCGCCTCGGTCGCCAAGATCTTCCCCGGCCGCGTCAAGATCGGCATCTCCGAGCACCGCCCCTATGCGGTCTGGCAGAAGGGCCGGGAATTCGTCGTGGTCAATCGCGAGGGGCAGGAAATCGTCCCCTTCGTGCCCGGCCGTTTCGCCGCGCTGCCCATCGTCGTGGGCGCCGGCGCCGCAACCCATGCCGCCGCCCTGATCGATGAAATGGAAGTGCTTCCCGAGCTTCGCGCAAGGGTCAAGGCGTATGTTCGCGTCGGAGACCGCCGGTGGGATCTGCGACTGGAGAACGGCCTGTCCGTCCTGTTGCCCGAAGACCAGCCGGTAGAAGCATTGGCCGAGGTAGCGAGAATGGATCGGGAGAACGGACTTCTGTCGCGGGACATCGTCTCCGTCGACATGCGGCTGTCCGATCGCATGGTCGTCAAGCTCACTCCCGACGCCCTGGTGCGCCGGAACGCGGCCCTCGAAGAGCGCGAGAAGCTCATCAAGCGTAGCCGGAAGGACAAGCCGGTATGAGTCTGTTCAATCGCGGCGGGGACGAATTGCCCCGCATCAAGGCATTGCCGAAGCGCCGCGCCCGGATCATCTCGGTGCTCGACGTGGGCTCGGAAAAGATCTCCTGCCTGATCGCGCGCCTGAAGCCGCGCCTGGCCAGCGAGATGCTGCCCGGCCGCACCCATACGATCGAGGTCATCGGCGTCGGTCACCAGCGTTCGCACGGCATCAAGTCCGGCGTCGTCGTCGACCTCGACGCCGCCGAGCAGTCGATCCGGCTGTGCGTCGATGCCGCCGAGCGGATGGCCGGCCTGACCATCGAATCCCTGATCGTCTCGGTCACCGCCGGACGGCTGAAGAGCCACAGCGGCTCGGCCGAGATCGCGACGTCCGGCGAGATCGACAAGATGGACGTCGAGCGCGTCCTCGGCATGGCCGCCCGCGTGCCGCTCGACGAGCGCCGCGTGGCGCTGCATTCCATGGCCTACGATCTGGCGCTGGACGGCGAGGGCGGGCTCGACAATCCGGTCGGCATGACCGGCTCGCGGCTCGGCGCCTCGATGCATGTCCTGTCGGCCGAGGAAACGCCGCTGCGCAATCTCGAGGCGGTGGTCAACCGCGCCCAGCTGATGGTCGAGGCCTTCGTCGCCACGCCCTATGCCAGCGCGCTGTCGACCCTCGTCGAGGACGAGGCCGCCATGGGCTCGGCCTGCATCGACATGGGCGGCGGTGCGACCACCATCGCGATCTTCCAGAACGGTCGCTTCGTCTATGCAGACCAGGTCGCCATGGGCGGCCGGCACATCACCATGGATCTGGCCCGCGGCCTGTCCATTCCGCTGGCCGATGCCGAACGGCTGAAGGTCATGCATGGCTGCACGCTGACCGAGCTGATGCAGGACGGCGAGACCGTGCAGGTCGCCGCCCTCGGCGAGGACGGCCACGACGCGCCGGTCACCGTGGCCCGCTCGCTGGTCGCGCGGATCATCCGGCCGCGCGTCGAGGAGACGCTGGAGCTGGTCCGCGACCGGCTGGCCTCGTCCGGCCTCGGTCACGTCATCGGCAAGCGCATCGTCCTGACCGGCGGTGCCAGCCAGCTGGCCGGTCTCGGCGACACGGCTCGCACCATCCTGCAGCGCAACGTCCGGCTCGGCCGGCCGATGGGCGTGTCGGGACTGAATCCGTCGAGCAAGGGCCCGGCCTTCGCGACGGCCGTCGGCCTGCTGATCTACCCGCAGGTCGCACACCGCGAGAACGTCTCGGCGCCGTCCATCGCGACGGTCGCCTTCAACGAGAACACCCGCGCCGGCCGGATCGGATCCTGGCTGAGACGCAGCCTTTGACAACGCCCCCGGCCGCGCGGACGGCCGGGCGAACAACGAGATCGGTGCGCGCCGCGCGCCGCTGAAGAGTCACCAACGAACGGCCGCGCGGCGAACCGGCCAGAACTGCGTGAAAGAGGATCGAACCATGAGCGTTACCCTGAAGAAGCCCGACATCACCGAGCTGAAGCCCCGCATCACCGTCTTCGGCGTCGGCGGCGGTGGCTGCAACGCGGTCAACAACATGATCAATGCCGGGCTGGAAGGCGTCGAGTTCGTCATCGCGAACACCGACGCGCAGGCCCTGCGGTCCTCGCGCGCCGAACGCATCATCCAGATGGGCGTCGCCGTCACCGAGGGTCTTGGCGCCGGCTCGCAGCCGGAAGTCGGCAGCGCCGCCGCCGAGGAATCCATCGACGAGATCTGCGATCACCTCTTGGGCTCGCACATGTGCTTCGTCACTGCCGGCATGGGCGGCGGCACCGGCACCGGTGCGGCTCCCGTCGTTGCCCGTGCGGCGCGCGAAAAGGGCATCCTCACGGTCGGCGTGGTCACCAAGCCGTTCCACTTCGAGGGCCAGCGCCGTCTGCGCATTGCCGACCAGGGCATCGAGGAACTGCAGAAGAACGTCGACACGCTGATCGTCATTCCGAACCAGAACCTGTTCCGGATCGCCAATGACAAGACCACCTTCGCCGATGCCTTCGGCATGGCCGACCAGGTTCTGTATTCGGGCGTTGCCTGCATCACCGACCTGATGGTCAAGGAAGGCCTGATCAACCTCGACTTCGCCGACGTGCGTTCGGTGATGCGCGAGATGGGCAAGGCGATGATGGGCACCGGCGAAGCGTCGGGCGAGGGCCGCGCCATGGCCGCCGCCGAGGCGGCGATCGCCAACCCGCTGCTCGACGAGACCTCGATGAAGGGTGCCCGTGGCCTCTTGATCTCGATCACCGGCGGCCGTGACCTGACCCTGTTCGAGGTGGACGAGGCGGCGACCCGCATCCGCGAGGAAGTCGACCACGACGCCAACATCATTCTCGGTGCGACCTTCGACGAGAACCTGGAAGGCGTGATCCGCGTGTCGGTCGTGGCTACCGGCATCGACAAGGCCGAGATGGAAGCGGCCGAGCACACCGCGGCCTACCAGGTCCGTCCGACGGCGGCTCCGGCACCGCGTGCGCTGCCCGAAACGCAGGCCGCGGCCGTGCGTCCGGCGGCCCAGCAGCCGGCTCCGGCCGCTGCCCCCGTCCAGGAAGCTCCGGTCCATGCCGAAGCAGCCCCGGCGCCCCAGGCCGAGATGGAGGACGACTTCACCGCCGCCCTCGAGGCCGAGATCGCTCAGGTCAGCCCGGCCGCCGAGCCGGCGCCGCGTGCAGCCGCACCGCGCATGCCCCAGGTCGAGGACTTCCCGCCGAATGTGCGGGCCGAGATCGAGAGCCGTGCGGCGGCCGACGCCCATGACGAGCGGGGCCCGATGGGCCTGCTGCGTCGCCTGACGACCGGCCTGTCGCGCCGCGAGGAGGACGAGGTCGCACCGCACGAGGCACGTCACGCACCGGCCGAGCAGCCGCGTCGCGCCGTGGTCGAGCCGAACCCCTACGCACCGCGCCGCCAGGCGGCGGAATCGGCGGCCCGTCCGGCCCCGCAGCCGCGCGCCGTCAGCGAGGAAGACCAGCTCGAAATCCCTGCCTTCCTGCGTCGTCAGGCGAACTGACCGTCAACGTTGCAGGTTTGACACAAGGCCCGCCGGCACGTTCGGCGGGCCTTTTTTACGACAAGCGTATGAAATCGCTGACATCCGTGTTTTCGGCCCTGTTCCGGCGGTAACAACGGGTAACGAACCGTGATTTTGTCGAAGGGCCTGTTCGTTCTAGGGAATTTGTCACGAATTGCAGAGTGCGGGATGGCCCGATTCCTCTATAGGGGGACAGGGGGCGGGCCAGCACTGACGACGAAGCTCCCGAGCGGGGATGCCGGTATCTGAGACGCGGAGCACCGCGCCGATGCTGGCGGGAAAGGTTGCCGATAGTGCGAATGTTCCAGCAGACGATTGGATCCAGGGTCTATTTCGAGGGCATTGGCGTCCATAGCGGTCTCCCGGTCCAGCTCACCCTGCTTCCGGCCGAGGTCAACACCGGCATCGTCTTCCACCTGTGCGACAAGCAGGGCTACCTGCACGAGATCAAGGCCGTGACCGGCAATGCCGCGCCGATGGATCTGGCGACCGTCGTCGGCGATCCGCGCGGCGCCCATGTCGCGACGATCGAACATCTGATGGCCGCGCTCTACGCCATGGGCGTCGACAATGTCGTCGTGCAGCTCGATGCGCATGAGACGCCGATCATGGACGGCTGTGCCGCCGCCTTCATCAAGGGCATCCGCGAGGCCGACGTCGTCGGCCAGTCGGCCCGGGCCCGCTATGTGCGCGTCCTGAAGCCCGTCTCGGTCGAGATGAACGGCGCCCGCGCCGAATATCTGCCGCACAACGGCACCCGCTTCGAGATCGAGATCGACTTCGCCACCCCGGCCATCGGCCGGCAGGTCTACAAGGCGGATCTCACCGCCGAGCGCTTCGCCCGCGATCTGTCCCGCGCCCGCACCTTCGGCTTCATGAAGGATGTCGAGCGCCTGTGGGCCGCCGGCTCTGCGCTGGGCTCCTCGCTCGACAATTCCGTGGTCATCGGCGACGACGGCCGGGTGATCAATCCGGACGGCCTGCGCTACCACGACGAATTCGTCCGCCACAAGGCGCTGGACGCGGTGGGTGACCAAGCGCTGGCCGGTGCCCGCGTGCTTGGCTGCTACCGCTCCTATCGCGGCGGCCACAAGCTCAACGGTCTCGCGCTGCAGGCGCTTCTTGCCGACCGCCGGGCCTACGAGATCGTCGAGGCACCGTCGCGCCGGGTCGATCCGGTCCGTCATGCGCCGCTGGTCGCCGTCGCGGCGCCCGCCTACGGTCCGCAGACTCTCTGACATCAGCATTACGCAACCGCCTCGTCCGGTCGACAAAACCGGTGTCGCACACGATGACGTGCGCTTGATCGGGACGCTGCGTCACAAAAAAGACGGGTTGAACCGGCTTGAGCGTTGCTGACGACGAAGGCGCGGCGTAAGACAGCCGGGCTTTTGAAAGCAGGGGGATCAGCACGAATGAGCAATCCGCACGACCATCCGGCCTTGCGCCGACTGCGGGTGGCGAAACTCACCGGCGCTCTGGCGCTGGGTCTCGCATCCGCCGGCCTGTCGGGCTGCATGAGTTCGGACACCAGCGACGTCGAGGCGCTTGCGCTCGCCGCCCAGACCGATCCGCCGGACGTCCTGTACAATCAGGGGCTCGCCAATCTCGAAGGCGGCCGTCTCAGCGAGGCGTCCAAGAAGTTCGAGGCCATCGACCGCCAGCATCCCTATTCGGAATGGGCCCGCAAGGCACTGGTGATGAGCGCCTTCGCCAGCTATCGCAGCGGCGACTACGACACGGCGATCAACTCCTCCAAGCGTTACCTGTCGCTGTATCCCGGCAGCGAGGAGGCGGCCTACGCCCAGTACATCATGGGCCTGGCCTATTACCGCCAGATCCCGGACGTCACCCGCGACCAGAAGGAAGCGGCCCGCGCGGCTGCGGCCATGCGCGAGGTGTTCGAGAAATACCCCGATTCCGAATATGCCGATGACGCGCGCGCCAAGCTGCGCATTGCCCGCGACCAGCTCGCCGGCAAGGAGATGCAGGTCGGCCGGTACTATCTGGAGCGGCGCGAATACGTCGCGGCGATCAACCGCTTCAAGAACGTCGTCGACGTCTATTCAGACAGCCGGCACGTGGAAGAGGCGCTGGCCCGCCTGACCGAAGCCTATTACGCCATGGGGCTGACCCGCGAGGCCCAGGCGGCGGCATCGGTGCTCGGCCAGAACTTCCCGGATTCGCAGTGGTACCGCGATTCCTACCAGCTCCTGCAGACCAACGGCCTGTCGCCGCGTGAAGGCAGTGCGACGTCGTGGTTCGGCGTGGCGGCGCGCAAGATCACCGGCGCCTGAGACAGACCGGGCCGGGGTCCGTCCCGGTCCGCATTCCTGACGACGCTTGAGGCGGGCATGCGTCCCGCCGGGCTGCGGGGCCTGCGTCATCAGGTCGCCGGGCAGGCGCGGCAGGCCGCGCGCACGGACGCGGTGACGGCTCCGGCGGTTTTCGCCGATTGCCGGTGCGCTTGGCTCCGATCCGCACTATCTTGACGAGCCATTGCCATTTCGGTGGCGGTTCAGTACCGACGATCCCGGTCATGCTCGTTCATCTTTCGATCCGCGACATCGTTCTCATCGAACGGCTCGACATTGCCCTCGACGAGGGTCTCTCCGTGCTCACGGGCGAGACCGGCGCGGGCAAGTCGATCCTGCTCGACTCGCTGTCGCTCGCCCTCGGCGGGCGCGGCGATGGCGGCCTGGTGCGCCATGGCGCCAAGCAGGGCGAGGTGACGGCGGCCTTCGACCTGCCGTCCGGCGCCGGCGTACGGGCGATCCTCCTCGACAACGGTTTCGACGAGCAGGATCTCAGCGAAGGCGACCTGATCCTGCGCCGCATCCAGACCGCCGACGGCCGCACCCGCGGCTTCATCAACGATCGTCCCGCCAGCGTCTCCCTGATGCGCAGCGTCGGCCAGGCGCTGGTCGAGATCCACGGCCAGCACGACGACCGCGCGCTGATCGACCCGCAGGCCCACCGCACGCTGCTCGACCAGTATGGCGGGCTGCAGCAGGAGGCGGCCTTCGTCGCCCGCGCCCATGCCGACTGGCGCGCCACCGAGCACGAGCTGCGCACCCACCGCGCCCGCGTCGAGGCGGCGGCCCGCGAGGCGGACTATCTGCGCTCTTCGGTCGACGAACTCTCCGACCTGGCACCGATCGCCGGCGAGGAGGAGGAACTGGCCGAGCGCCGGCAGGTGATGATGCGGTCCGAGAAGATCGCCACCGACGTCAACGACGCCCATGAGGAGCTGTCCGGTTCGTCCTCGCCGATCCCGCAGCTCGCCGGCCTCCTGAAGCGGCTCGACCGCAAGCGCGACGAGCTGCCCGGCCTTCTGGACGAGCCGATCGACCGGCTGGACACGGCGCTCGACGCGCTGTCCGACGCGCAGATGGCGCTGCAGACGGCGCTGCGCTCGCTGGAGTTCGATCCGCGGGCATTGGAGGAGACCGAGGAACGGCTGTTCGCGCTGCGCGCGGCTGGCCGCAAATATTCGGTGCCGGTCGACGATCTGCCGGAACTGACCGCCCGGATGATCGGCGACCTGGCGGATCTCGATGCCGGCGAGGAGCGGATGGGCAAGCTGGAGGCCGAACTGGCCGAAAAGCGTCAGCGTTTCGACCGCGCCGCCGCCGAACTGTCGGAGAAGCGCCGTACCACCGCGCGGCTCCTGGAAGGCGCGGTGATGGCCGAACTGCCGGATCTGAAGCTCGACCGCGCGACCTTCCTCGTCGAACAGACGAGCGACCCCGAAAGCCCGTCCGCCGCCGGCATCGACCAGATCGAATTCTACGTCCAGACCAACCCCGGCACCCGCGCCGGCTCGATGATGAAGGTCGCCTCGGGCGGCGAGCTGTCGCGCTTCCTCTTGGCGCTCAAGGTGGCGCTGGCCGATCGCGGCTCGGCGCCGACACTGGTCTTCGACGAGATCGACACCGGCGTTGGCGGCGCCGTGGCCGACGCCATCGGCCGCCGTCTCGGCCGGCTGGGGCGCAACGTGCAGGTGCTCGCCGTCACCCATGCCCCGCAGGTTGCCGCGCGCGCCACGACCCATCTCCTGATTTCCAAGGGCAGCGCCGCCTCCGGCGAGGACCGCGTGGCCACCCGCGTCGCGCCCATCGGCGAAGATGGCCGCCGCGAAGAGATCGCCCGCATGCTGGCCGGCGAGACGGTGACAGACGAGGCCCGCGCCGCCGCCGCCCGGCTCATCGGCGCGGGGGCTTGAGCGTGACGGCCCGCCGCGTCCTGATCGCAGGCGCCGGGCCGGTCGGACTGGCCGCCGCGGTCGAGTTTCGCCGCCGGGGCTTTGCGCCGCGCATCGTCGATGCCGGCGAGGGGCCGACGCCGGAGGACCAGTCGCGGGCGCTCGGCGTCTTGCCGCGCACGCTCGACATCCTCGCGGCCTCGGGCATCACCGATCGCCTGCTGGCCGAGGGCAACCGGATCTCGCGCATGGCCGTCGCCGACAACGGCAAGCGGCTGTTCGAGATGATCGCGGCGCCGGCGCATACGGCGCATCCCTTCATCCTGACCCTGCCGCAGGGGCGCACCGAGCGGCTGATGATCGCATGGCTGGCCGCCCATGACGTCGATGTTGAATGGGGCGTCGCCTTCCACACGGTCGCCGACACCCACGCGCCGCGTGTCACCCTCTCTACCGGTGAGATTGTCCCGGCGGACATCGTCGTCGGCGCCGACGGCGCCCATTCGGCGGTGCGCGAGGATGTCGGCATTCCGTGGAGCGGCGCGGGCTATCCGGCGGAGTTCGCGCTGGCCGACGTGGTCTTCGACAAGCCGGTCGATCCCGCTGTCGGACGCATCGATCTGCGCAGCGGATCGGCCGATCCCGGCGGCGCCGTCGCCATGCTGCCGCTGGGCGCCCGGCGCGGCCGCTATGTCGGCATCGCGCCGTCGACCGAAGCGCTGATCGGCAATGTGCCCGGCATCGAATCCGTGACCTGGGCCTCACGCTTCCATGTCAGCTTCCGCCATGCCGAGCGCATGGCCAAGGGCCGGGTGTTCCTCGCCGGCGATGCCTCCCATGTCCATTCGCCGGTCGGCGGGCGCGGCATGAATCTCGGCATCTGGGACGCGGCGACCCTGGCCTTCTTGGCCAGCGAGGCGCGCGAAACCGAATACGAGATGCGTCGGCTGCCCTCCGTGCGCTCCGTCATGGAGGCGACTCGCAGGGGCACCGACTTCATCGCGGCGCCGCCGCCGGCCGCGCTCCTGGCGATGCGCTATCTGATGCCGCTGGCGGCGTGGACCCCATGGCTGCGCGGGCGGATCGCGGACCGCATTCTCGGCCTCGACCTGCCGCAGCCCGAATGGCTATGACGGGCCGGACAAACAGCAGGGATTCGGACGGGCGATGAGCGACAAGGCGGTCGAGACGCTGGACAGGGACGAGGCGGCGGCCGAACTGGAACGGCTGGCCGGCGAGATCGCCGAACATGACCGGGCGTATTACCGCGAGGACGCGCCGACCGTCACCGACGCCGAATACGACGCGCTGCGCCGGCGCAACGCCGCCATCGAGGCGCGCTTTCCCGAACTGATCCGCGAGGATTCCCCGTCCGCGCGGGTGGGGACCGAGGTCTCGGAGAAATTCGGAAAGATCCGCCATGCCGTGCCGATGCTGTCGCTCGACAATGCGTTTTCCGACGAGGACGTCGCCGACTTCGCCAAACGCGTGCGCCGCTTCCTGAAGCTCGACGACGACGCGCCGCTGGCCATTACCGCCGAGCCGAAGATCGACGGCCTGTCGCTGTCGCTGCGCTACGAGAAGGGCGAGCTGGTCTCGGCCGCGACCCGCGGCGACGGCGCCACCGGCGAGGACGTGACCCGCAACGCCCGGACCATCGGCGACATCCCGAACCGGCTGAAGGGCAGGGCGCCGGAGGTCTTCGAGGTGCGCGGCGAGGTCTATATGAGCCATGCCGCCTTCACCGACCTCAATGCCCGCCAGGCCGAGGAGGGCAAGCCGGTCTACGCCAATCCGCGCAACGCCGCCGCCGGATCGCTGCGCCAGCTCGACGCGGGGATCACCCGCGCCCGCAAGCTGCAGTTCTTCGCCTATGCCTGGGGCGAGGCGAGCGATGTGCCGGGCGAGACCCAGACCGAGGTCGTCGCGGCGATCGAAGGCTTCGGCTTTCCGGTGAACGCGCAGATGAAGCGCTTCGAGACCATCGAGGGGCTGATCGCGCACTACCACGCGATCGAGGAGAACCGGGCCGGGCTCGGCTACGACATCGACGGCGTCGTCTACAAGGTCGACGACCTGGCGCTGCAGAAGCGCCTTGCCTTCGTCTCGCGCTCGCCGCGCTGGGCGATCGCCCACAAATTCCCGGCCGAGCAGGCGACGACGGTGCTGCGGGCAATCGAGATCCAGGTCGGCCGCACGGGTGCCCTGACCCCGGTGGCCAAGCTCGACCCGGTCAATGTCGGCGGCGTCATGGTCGCCAACGCGACGCTGCACAATGCCGAGGAGATCGAGCGGCTGGATGTGCGCGTCGGCGACACGGTGCAGATCCAGCGGGCCGGCGACGTCATCCCGCAGGTGCTCGGCATCGTCGCGGACAAGCGCCCGCAGGATGCCGAGCCCTTCGCCTTTCCCACGACCTGTCCCTGCGAGCTGAAGACCGACGTGGTGCGCGAGGAAACCGCCTCGGGCGCCCAGAGCGTCGTGCGCCGCTGCACCGGCGAGTTCGCCTGCCCCTTCCAGCGCCGCGAGCATCTGAAGCTCTTCGTCTCGCGCAAGGCCTTCGATATCGAGGGGCTCGGCGACAAGCAGATCGACCTGTTCTACGACGATCCCGATTTCCAGGTCCGCACGCCGGCCGACATCTTCCGCATGCACGGCCGCAATCAGGAGGGGCTGAAGAAGCTGAAGGACAAGGAGGGGTTCGGCGAGGTCTCGGCGAAGAACCTCTTCGCGGCGATCGAGGCGCGGCGGACAATCCCGCTCGACCGGCTGATCTTCTCCCTCGGCATTCGCCATGTCGGGGAGACGACGGCAAAGACGCTGGCGCGGGCCTACGGCACCTTCGAGGCCTTCCACGAGGCCGCCCTGAAGGTGGCGGCTGGCGACGAGGAAGCGAGCGGCGAGATGGACGCGCTCGACGACATCGGCGGCGCCGTGATCACCGCGACGGCGCGGTTCTTCTCCGAGGACCACAATCTGAAGCTGGTCGAGGACCTCGTCGCCGAGCTCGACGTGCAGCCGGCCGAACAGCCGGCGGCAACGTCCCCCGTCTCGGGCCAGACCATCGTCTTCACCGGTTCGCTGGAGAAGATGACGCGGGACGAGGCCAAGGCGATGGCCGAGGGGCTGGGGGCGAAGGTCGCCGGCTCGGTGTCGAAGAAGACAGATCTCGTCGTCGCCGGGCCGGGCGCCGGCTCGAAGCTGAAGAAGGCCGCCGAGCTTGGCGTCGAGGTGATCGACGAGGATGCCTGGTTCGTGCGGATCGGCCGCGACGCCTGACGGCGATTCGCCGCGACAATCTCCGGTTCGGGCTCGAGCGCCGGCGTGATGGCCGGGCCGGCGTCGGCGGACCGTCACCGTCTCCTTCTGCGCGGAGCACCTGACGTCGGGGCCGCCGGGCGGGCACGATGTATCCCCGCCACGGTCGCCGCCAGAACCGCAGGGCGGAGCCGATCGCGGCTTGCAGGTCCTTGATACAAGGCAGAGATTGGCGGCGTCCGAACAAGGAATCCTTATGCTCCTCTGCCCGCCGCGCCTCCTGCGCACCGGTCTTGCCGTCGCCCTGATCACCATCTCCGCGGGAGCCGTCTCGGCCACCGCCGTTTCGACGCCGCCGGCCGTCGAGGAGGAGCCGGGCCTGCTGTCGCGGTCGCTGGCGGCGAAATCGGGCACCGAGGCGGCCGAAATGACCGCCGACATCCTGCGCGCCGACGACACCGACACCATCCTCGACATCGCGCAAGGCTATGGCGAGGCCGAGCTCGTGACGACCGAGACGGGCGATCCGGTGATCACCGGCATCATCAACGGCGTCGCCTACCAGCTGTTCTTCCTCGACTGCACCGACGGGACGGACTGCGAGGTCGCCAATTTCTACGCCATATGGGACCGGCCCGACGTGGCGCTCGACGCGCTGAACGCCTGGAACCGCACGCATCCGTTTCACAAGGCGTATCAGACCGAGGACCAGTACCCGGTGGTCGAGCTGAACCTGTCGCTGCGCGGCGGGGTCACCCGTACGCAGCTGAACGACGCCTTCGACCGCTGGACCATCGCGCTGGCCGAGTTCGAGGCGCAGATTCTCGACCCGTCGCTCTGAGCCGAGGGCGGCGCAACGCGCCGTTCATCCGGGCACGGCTTGTGTGCGGCGCATCGAAGAAGCATAAGCCGGGCTGAGTAATCGGCGCGCGCCCATCCACAAACCCCGAGTGTCCAGTGACCGAGACCACCCGATCGGAGATCCGCGCGGCGTTGCGCGAGCTTCTGCCCGTGCTTCTCGCCGTCGTGCCCTTCGGCATGGTCTACGGCACGATCGCGACGGCGGAAGGGCTGAGCTTTGCCCAGACCATGGGCTTTTCGGCGACCGTCTATGCCGGGGCCTCGCAGCTTGCGGCGCTGCAGCTCATCGGGCTGGGCGCGCCAGTCTGGTCGGTGTTGCTGGCGGTAGTGGCGCTGAACTTCCGGCACGTGCTCTATTCGGCCTCGGTCGGGCGGCACCTGCATCGCTTCTCCGGCCTGCAGAAGGCGATGGCCTTCTTCTTCCTGGTCGATCCGGTGTTCGGCGCGGCCGAGGCGCGGGCGAGCGTCCAGCCGCTGACCAAGACCTTCTACTTCGCCTATGGCTGCGTGCTCTATGTCGGCTGGCTCGCCTCGTCGGCGCTCGGTGCGGTGTTCGGGTCACTGATCGACGATCCGGCGCGTTACGGGCTGGATTTCATCCTGCCGGTCTATTTCCTGACGCTGCTGATGACGTTTCGCGCCCGCAGCGGCTTCTATCCGGTGGCCCTGACCAGCGCGGCGGCGTCCATCGTGGTCTATCTGAGCCTCGGGCCGCCCTGGCATGTGACACTGGGCGGCCTCGCCGGTATCGCGGTCGCCGCCCTCATGCCGCCGAAGCCGGCGGCCGCACCCGCGCAAGGGGATGACCGTCATGGATGAGATCTGGTGGATCATCCTGCTGGCCGGCGGCCTGACCTATCTGACGCGCACCGGCGGGCACCTGCTGCTGGCCCGCATCGGCAGCATTCCGCCGCGTCTCGATGCGGCGCTGAATGCCGTGCCGGCGGCGGTGCTGACGACCATCGTCACTCCGGCGCTGGTCTCCGGCGGCTGGCCCGAGCGCATCGCCATCCTGATCTGCACCGTCCTGGCGCTGCGGCTGCCGCTGATCGTTACCGTGGCGATCGGCACGGCGATGGTCGCCTTCGCCCGCGCCGCCGGTTTCTGAAGCCCCACAAGAAAACGGGCCGGCAGAGCCGGCCCGTGAGAGATCAGGTTTCCTGGATGGCGGAGAGTTTCCACTCGCCGCCCTTGTCGCGCACGAAGGTCCACAATTCCGTCGTCTCGGTCGGGGTGTCGGGATCGCCTTCGACGACCTCGCCGGTGGTCCGGTCGCGCATCACGTCGATCGACGAATAGCGCATGGCGAGGCTGGCATACTCGGTGTCGCCCTCGCGCCATGCCTCGGCGATGTCGCCCTGCTCGAGCTTGACGTCGAGCACGTCGTTCTTGCGGCCGGACGTGGCGTTCTCCGACAGTTCCTCGGCGAGATAGGACATGATCTCCGGCGTGGTGATCGTCCGCAGCGCGGCATAATCCTCGCGCGAGAACGCCGCCTGAACCTCGTGCAGCTTCTGCTCGAAGGTGTCGAGGTCGGCGTCGGTGATGCCGATCTCGTCGGACGGTTCGGGCGCCGCAGCGCTCGCAGCGCCGCCGCCCAGAGCCGCGCCCGAGCCTATCGAGGGAATGCGGAAGCTGCCATTGCCGGCCGGCTGCACCGGTTCCTCATAGGCGCGGCGCTCGGTGGGGCTGGAACCGTTGGCACGGACCGGGCTCGGATTGCGGCTGCGGAAGAAGCGGATCAGCAGCATCGCGCCAAGACCGATGAGCAGGCCCTGGACCAGAAGGGCGAGGAAGCCGCCCATGCCGCCGAAGCCGGTGCCCATCAGCATGCCGAACAGGCCGCCCAGCATGAGGCCGCCGAGAAGGCCGCCGCCGATGCCGCCGAAGAGGCCCGGACGCCGGGCGCCGGCGGCGCTCTGCGCCGCGCTGCCGCCGGGCTGCGTCGCCTGGCCGGGCGTCATCGAACGCTGCACGGGCGCGGCGCTCGGGGCCGTCCTGGTCGCCGGTGCGCTCTGATAGGTGCGAAAGCCCCGGCTGCCGAAGCTGCCGCCACGCCGCGCGTCGGCATAGTCGACCGCGACGAAGGAGAAGACAAAGAGAAGGCTCGCGAAAAGCGAGCCGAGGCGAAGGCGGTTGGCCATGTCGGTTCCCGTCTGGTTGCGTCCCGCCCAATATGGGGAATGCCGGATCGCAGCGCTATGCCTGCCTGAAAATTATGCATGCAGAACGGGTGGAAACCGGGCAGTCCGCCACCGATTCAGCGCGACAGCGTCTTCGTTGCCGCCTCGATGCCCTTCAGGGTCATCGGGAACATCCGGTCCTCCATGGCCTCGCGGATCATGGCGATGGACTGGGTCCAGTCCCAGTGCTGGCGCGGCACCGGGTTGAGCCAGACCGATTTCGGCCATTGCCGCGTGAAGCGATCGAGCCAGACGGCGCCGGGCTCGGCGTTCCAGTGTTCGACCGAGCCGCCGGGCATGGCGATCTCGTAGGGGCTCATCGAGGCGTCGCCGACGAAGACGGCGCGGTAGTCCGGCCCGAAGCGGTTGAGGACGTCCATGGTCGGGATTGCCTCGGCATGGCGGCGGTGATTGCTCTGCCACAGCCGCTCATAGGGGCAGTTGTGGAAGTAGAAAAATTCGAGGTGCTTGAGCTCCGAGCGGGCGGCGGAGAACAGCTCCTCGACCTCGCGGACATGATCGTCCATCGAGCCGCCGATATCGAGGAAGAGCAGCACCTTGACAGCGTTGCGCCGCTCGGGCCGCGTCTTGACGTCGAGATAGCCGTGCTCGGCCGTAGCGCGGATCGTGCCGGAGAGGTCGAACTCCTGTTCGGCGCCGTCGCGCACCCAGCGGCGCAGCCGCTTCAGCGCCACCTTGATGTTGCGGGTGCCCAGCTCGATGCTGTCGTCGAGGTCGCGGAACTCGCGCCGGTCCCAGACCTTCACGGCCCGACGGTGGCTGCTTTCCTTCTGGCCGATGCGCACGCCTTCCGGATTGTAGCCATAGGCGCCGAAGGGGGAGGTGCCGCCGGTGCCTATCCATTTCGAGCCGCCCTGGTGGCGCTCCTTCTGCTCCTCCAGCCGTTGTTTGAGCGTCTCCATGAGTTTGTCAAAGCCGCCAAGGGATTCGACCAGCTTCTTCTCCTCGTCGGTGAGGTGCTTCTCGGCCAGCCGCCGCAGCCATTCCTCCGGCAGTTCGCGCGCGTCGACGCCGTCGCCGGCCTCGCCGGATACGGCCTCCACGCCCTTGAAGACGTCGCCGAAGACCCGGTCGAAGCGGTCGATGAAGCGCTCGTCCTTCACCAGTGTCGCGCGGGCCAGATAGTAGAAGCCCTCGACATCGTAGGTGACGAGATCGGCCCGCATGGCGTCGAGCAGGGCGAGATGCTCGCGCAGCGTGACCGGCACGCCGGCGGCCTTGAGCTTGAGGAAGAAGGTCAGCAACATGGCCGCGAGAATAGGGCAGCAGGGGCGGGAAGTCATTGTCTGGACGACAAGCGCAACCTATCATTGCCACAGTTGAATGCGCTACGCCAGCGGCGTATATATGAGGGGCAATTGGCTTCGAGCCTGGAAATCCAGATCGCCGAGACGCGGCGTTTCGAACTCGACTGCGCGCTTTACCAGTTCGGCGGCGCGGCCAAGGAACGCGCGCTGGATATTTTAGGGAACGACCCGGCGATCGGGCGCCCCCATGTGGAAAACGCGGCGCTTTGGCAATGGAGTTTTGGCGAGTTCGACCTGATCTATGCGATCAGCGGCGATTTTTCGAAGCTGGTGCTTCTCGAGTTGCGGCCCCAGTCGGTTCGGCAGCGGCAGCCTCTGGAGCAGATGTTCGCCGTGATCGACCGGATCAATGCAATCAAGCGACTGTTCGGATTGTGAGCGCGTGATGAAGGCAAGAAAGACCCAGGAAGAAGCCGACGCCCATATGCTCGAGTCGCTGGAGCAGGCGCTGAAATGGTTTCAGGGCGACGATTCGCAGGTCACCGTCCATCGCTACAAGATCGAGGTGCCGGACGTCGCCCGGCTGCGGCGCAAGCTGAAGCTGACCCAGGCGGATTTCGCGCTGAAGATCGGCGTGCCGATCGCGACGTTGCGCAATTGGGAGCAGGGGCGGCGCTATCCGACTGGCCCGGCCCGGGTGCTGCTCAACGTGCTGGCCCGGCGGCCGGAACTGGTGATGGAAGCCATCGACGCCGCCCAGACCGTCGAAGCGGCGGAATAGGGCGCTTCGGCCTGACCGCTTGATGCCCACTCAGCCGGGAACGGCGATCTCGCCGGTCAGATAGAGCACCGCCTGGCCGGCCACGACGACGGTTTCGCCCTCCAGCCGGCAGCGCAGATCGCCGCCGCGCTCCGACACCTGCCGCGCGGTGAACGCGCTTCCGCCAAGCTCGCCGGCCCAATAGGGCACCAGCGAGCAATGGGCCGAACCGGTGACCGGGTCCTCGTCGATGCCGGCCTTGGGCGCGAACATGCGCGAAACGAAGTCGAGGCCGGAGCCCGGCGCGCCCTGTGCCGTGGCGATGACGTTGCGTGGCGGCAAAGCGGCGATTGCCCGGATGTCGGGAGCGAGCGCCTCCACCTCGGCGGCGCTGTCCATCACCGCCAGCCAGGACGTGTCGTTCGGCACCGCATAGGAGATCACGGCCTTGGGCTGCGCGCCCAGAGCCTCGGCCAGCTGCTCGATCTCGGCGGCATCCACGGTGCCGGCCTCGTGCCGGCGCGGGAAGCGCATGACGAACCAGCCGTCCTCGCCGCGGGTGACAGTGAGCTCGCCGGACTCCCGCGTCACGAAGGTCAGCGTCGCCGCGCTCTCGCCGAGGCATTCGGTGAGGACAAAGGCGGTGGCCAAAGTCGCGTGGCCGCAGAGCGGCACCTCGATCGCCGGGGTGAACCAGCGCAATTCCCAGCGCGCCGGGCCGGCCGGCAGGAAGAAGGCCGTCTCGGCCAGATTGTTCTCGGCCGCGATCGCCAGCATGTCGGCGTCCGGCAGCCAGGCTTCGAGCGGCACGACGGCCGCCGGATTGCCGGCGAACAGCCGGTCGGTGAAGGCATCGACCTGGTAGATCGGCAGGGTGGTCATTACGGGAGCTTTCGCTGGTACTTGATGAAGGGCGTCACCGCCGCAATGCGGTCGTAGAGCTTGCGCGCAGTGGTGTTGAAGTCCTGCGTCATCCAGTAGACGGTCGGTGAGCCCGCCGCGTCTGCCGCCGCATAGACCGCCTCGATCAGCCTGCGCCCGACACCGGTGCCGCGCACCTCCGGATCGGCATAGAGGTCCTGCAGATAGCAGACATCCTCGACCCGCCAGCAATGGCGGTGGAACAGGAAATGCACGAGGCCGACGGGTTTGCCGCCCGCTTCCGCGATCAGGCCGCGGAACTCGTTGTCGTCGCCGGACAGGAGGCGCGCTAAGGTCGTGGCATAGACCTCCTCCGACACGCTCGCCTCGTAGAAGGTCAGATAGTCGGTCCACAGCCGGCGCCATTCGGCCTCGTCGTCCGGTCCGATCGGGCGAATCCGTACCGCGTCGTTCATGCTGGCTCCTGTTCGTCCCGTTCGATGGGCGCGGCCGCCCGTCACCCGTGCCGCCGCGCCAGGAAGGCCAGCCGCTCGAAGAGATGCACGTCCTGCTCGTTCTTCAGGAGCGCGCCGGCGAGCTTGGGCAGGGCCTTGGTCGGGCTTTCGCGCAGATCCTTGGCCTCGATGTCCTCGGCGACCAAGAGCCGGATCCAGTCCAGCGCCTCGGAGGTCGAGGGCTTCTTCTTGATGCCGGGCTGTTCGCGGATCTCGTAGAACTGGGTCAGCGCCGCGCGCACCAGATCCTGCTTGATGTTCGGATGATGGACGTCGACGATCCGCGCCAGCGTCTCCGGGTCGGGGAACTGGATGTAGTGGAAGAAGCAGCGGCGCAGGAAGGCGTCCGGCAGCTCCTTCTCGTTGTTGGAGGTGATGATGACGATCGGCCGGTGCTTCGCGCGGATCGTCTCGTCGGTTTCGTAGACGTCGAACTCCATCCGGTCGAGTTCCTGCAACAGATCGTTGGGAAACTCGATGTCGGCCTTGTCGATCTCGTCGATCAGAAGCACCACGCGCTCTTCCGAAGCGAAGGCCTCCCAGAGCTTGCCGCGGCGGATGTAGTTGCGGATGTCGTTGACCTTCTCGTCGCCGAGCTGGCTGTCGCGCAGCCGTGAGACGGCGTCGTATTCGTAAAGGCCCTGCGCCGCGCGCGTCGTCGACTTCACCGTCCACTGGATCAGCCGCAGCCCCAGCGCCTCGGCGATCTGGAAGGCGAGCTCGGTCTTGCCGGTGCCGGGCTCGCCCTTCACCAGCAGCGGCCGCTCCAGCGTGATCGCCGCGTTGACCGCGATGGTGAGGTCCTTGCCGGCCACATAGGCGTCGGTCCCGGTAAAGCGCATGCGCGTCATCCTGTTCGTCGTCTTCGCAATCGCGGGAACCATAAGGGCCGGCCGGGCACTTGCAAGCCGCAGCAGATGTCTTTGCCGAACGCACCGTCAAACGGGGCTGATCGCCGCCAGGCGCCGCCCTATCTCGCAACTGCGAAACGGCGGCGGTCTCCGTCATGCCGCCGAACCCGCCGCGGCCCCTACCGACAGGATCAGACGATGACACAGGCTTCCGCCATCGCAGGCGCGCCAGAGGAGATGGTGCAGACAGACGCGCGGCCGGCCGGCCTCGGCCCGGTGCTGACCGTCTTCTTCGCCTTTGCCTGCGGCGCGCTGGCGGCCAATCTCTATTACGCCCAGCCCCTCGTCGCGCTGATCGGCGCCGATACCGGCCTGTCGGTGGCCGCCGAAAGCGCCATCGTCACCGTGGCGCAGATCGGCTACGCCATCGGCCTCGTGCTGCTGGTGCCGCTCGGCGACGTCGTCGAGAACCGCCGGCTGATCCTGATCACCATGGCGGCGAATCTGGTAGCGCTGGCCGGCCTGGCGCTGGCGCCGGGGCTGACGGCGCTGTTCGCGGCGATGCTGTTCGTCGGCGTCTCGTCGACCGCCGCGCAGATGCTGGTGCCGCTCGCCGCCAATCTGGCTCCGCCGGACGAGCGCGGCGCCGTCGTCGGCAATGTCATGAGCGGGCTTCTGGCCGGCATCCTGCTTGCCCGGCCGGCGGCGAGCTTCCTGGCCGATTATGTCGGCTGGCGCGGCGTCTTCGGCCTGTCCGGTGGGCTGGTGGCGGTGCTGATGGTCGCCGGGCTGGTGCTGCTGCCGCAGCGGCGCCCGGAGGGCACGCGCGGCTATGGCGCGCTGATCGCCTCGCTCGGCAAGCTGTTCGTGCACCAGAAAGTGCTACGCCGGCGCGGCCTCTACCATGCGGCGATGTTCGGGGCGTTCTCGCTGTTCTGGACGGCGGCGCCGATCATCCTGCTGCGCGAGCCCTACGGCTTTTCGCCGAGCGGCGTCGCGCTGTTCGCGCTGGCCGGCGTTCTCGGCGTCTTCGCCGCGCCGGTCGCCGGGCGGCTGGCCGATCGCGGCTATACCCGCATCGGCACCATCGCGGCCATCGCCACCGTCGTCATTGCCTTCGTCGCCGCCCTGTTCGGCGAGACCTCGCTCGTCGCGCTGGTTGCGGCCGGCATCCTCATCGACCTCGGCGTCCAGGCCAATCTGGTCTTCGGCCAGCGCGAGATCTACCAGCTCGATGCCAGCATCCGGAACCGGCTGAACGCCGTCTACATGACGACCTTCTTCCTCGGCGGCGCGCTGGGCTCGGCCCTGACCAGCCCGGTGCTGGAGACCTTCGGCTGGACCGGCATCTGCGTCATCGGCATCGCCATGCCGGGGGCGGCGCTCCTCTACTATCTTGCCGCCGACCGCGGTGAGGGGGCGAGCGCCGCGGCCTGAACGGCACGCGGCACCGGTTCGTCGAGCGTTGCCGGGCGACAGGTGCGTGGCCGGCCGATCGGCGCTATGATCACCGGAGCGAAGGCGTGCGCAGGACGGGCCGATGACGCAGGAAGTCCCGACGATCGAGGAACCACGGCAGGGCGCCACCACACACGGCCGCCGGACTGCGCTGCTGTTCGCCCTGGCGGTCGTCGCGCTGGCGCTCCTGTCGGGCGGCGCCGTCGCCGGCTGGGCGCAGCATGGCGAGGCGATCTTCCTGCATCTCCTGGAGGCCGGCTGGGCTGCCTGTTTCTGACAGGACGCGAGGTCGGCACGGGCGCCGCGGCGATTGGCGCCATCATGAACGGCGATCGGCACCGTGCCTGTCGCGCAGCGGCCTCCCGCCGTGCTATCGGCACTGCAACACAGACCGACAGATGCACGAGCAGGGGACGGGCGAGGCCGCATGCGGCGCCCGCTGGACGACATGAGTGGAGTGAAGATGTTCCGGGCCGCGCTCTGGACGATCGTGGCGCTGATTGCCGGCGCCGCGGTGGCCCTGGCGCTGATCTACGCCCAAGGCGGTCCCGGCCGCAGCGGCGAGCCCTACGGCTCAGACTTCTCGCTGATCGACGAGACCGGCCAGCCCTTCACCCAGGCCGATCTGCGGGCAAAGCCGACGGCGGTGTTCTTCGGCTTCACCCATTGCCCCGAGGTCTGCCCGACGACGCTCTACGAGCTGGCCGGCTACCAGAAGCAGCTGGCGGAAAAGGGCGGTGATCTGCAGGTGGTCTTCGTGACCGTCGATCCCGAGCGCGACACGCCCGAGGTGATGAAGAACTATGTCGAGGCGGTCTCGCCGGACATCACGGCGCTGAGCGGCTCGCCCGAGAAGATCGCCGCGATGCTGAAGGGCTGGGGCGTCTATTCGGCGAAGATCGGCGAGGGCGACGACTACAACATGGACCACACCGCCACGACCTTCCTGATCGACGAGACGGGGGAGCTCGCCGGCACGCTGGCCTATGGCGAGAACCCCGATACCGCGCTGGCCAAGCTGGAGCGCCTCGTCGGCGTCTGACGCAACCCGCGCGAATACCGGCATGCAGGGGTTTCCGATCCGGCACGCTGGACTAGTTTCGGCTCATCGCAGAACATTGGTCGGAACGGGCGTGGTCGTGAAGGCCGCATTGGCCGTGTCGCCCGGCCCCGGGAATCTCCTTCATGCATGATCTTGCCCTTCAGCTCGCTCTCATTGGCGTCGCCGGCATCGCGGCCCAGTGGCTGGCGTGGCGCGTCCAGGTGCCGGCCATCATCCTCCTGCTCGGCGTCGGCCTGTTGTTCGGGCCGATCACCGGCTTCATGAATCCGCGCGAGGATTTCGGCGACCTCTATACGCCGCTGGTCTCGACCGCCGTCGCGATCATCCTGTTCGAAGGCGGGATGACGCTGAATTTCCGCGACATCCGCGAGACTTCGACGGCGGTGCGCCGCATGGTCATCATCGGCGGGCCGCTGGTCTGGGTGATGACGGCGCTCGCCGGCCATTACATCGGCAATCTGAGCTGGCCGACCGCGATCATCCTCGGTGCGATCCTGGTGGTCACCGGCCCGACCGTCATCACGCCGCTGCTGCGCCACGCCAAGCTGAAGAACCGGCCGGCCTCGATCCTGCGCTGGGAGGCCATCGTCAACGATCCGATCGGCGCGCTCTTCGCGGTGATCGCCTTCGAGACCTATCTGGTCCTGAACGCCGGCCATGAAGCCGAGAATCTGATCCTGAACGTCATCCTGGCGATCATCATCGCCATTCCCGGCGGCTTCCTGGCCGGGCGCTTCCTGAGCTGGGTCTTCGCCCGCGGCGAGGCGCCCGAATATCTGAAGGCGCCGATCCTGCTGGTGGCCGTGGTCGGCATGAATTCGCTGACCAATCTGGTGCTGGAGGAGGGCGGCCTGCTGACCGTGACCGTCATGGGCATCACCATGGCGAACACGCGGATCGCCAGCCTCAGCGATCTGCGGCGGTTCAAGGAGACGATCACGCTGCTGCTCGTCTCGGGCCTGTTCATCATCCTCACCGCCTCGCTGCAGCGCGAGGTGCTGGCGAGCCTCGAATGGCGCGTCATCGGCTTCCTCGCGGCGGTGCTCTTCGTGGTGCGGCCGGTGGCCGTGTTCGTCAGCACACTCGGCGCCGGCCTGACCTGGCGGGAGCGCCTGCTGGTCGGCTGGATCGCGCCGCGCGGCATCGTCGCCGTGGCGGTTGCCGGCCTGTTCGGCGCGACCCTCAGCGGCCTCGGGGTTGCCGATGCCGACCGCATGATCGCCTACACCTTCGCGCTGGTGGCGGTGACCATCCTCCTGCACGGCTTCACGCTGGGACCGCTCGCCCGGGCGCTGGACCTGCGGTCCGCCGACCGGCCCGGCATCCTGTTCGTCGGCGCCTCGCGCTTCACCATCGCCTTTGCGCGTCGGCTGAAGGCGCAGGACGTGCCGGTGCTTATCGCGGACGCCAACTGGTCGCGCATCTCCGAGGCGCGGCTAGCCGAACTCGAGGTCTGGTACGGCGAGATCCTGTCCGAGGCGGCCCACCATAACCTCAATTTGTCGCGCTTCGACCACATGGTCGCTGCCACCGACAATGACGCCTACAACGCGCTCGTCTGTACCGATTTCGGTCCCGAGATCGGCCGCTCCGAGGTTTTCCAGATCGGCAAGATCGAGGGCTCCGACCGGCGCTCGATGAACTTCACCATCGGCGGCCAGCCGCTATTCCAGCCGCCCAAGACCTTCACGGAACTGCGCGATCTGGTGGTCGACGGCTGGAACTTCCAGGCGACCCGGCTGACCGAGGAGTTCGACTATGAGCGCTTTTCGGCGACGCGCCCGGAAGGCACCCATGTGATCCTGTGGATTCGCCCCTCCGGCAATCTCCTCTTCGCGTCGAACGAGGGCTCCGGCGAGCCGGGCGAGGGGGACACGATCATCTCCTTCGGACCCAAGCCGCCCCAGCGCGACCAGGAAAAGATCGTCAAGGCGACGACCACCGAGCGCGAGGCGCGGGCCGAGAAGGCCCGCATGACCAGCGAAGCCGTGAAGCCGAAAGAGGGCTAGCAGGAATGCCGCAGATCCGTTTCTACGTCACCGCGGACAAGGCCGCGGCCGACGCCTGCTACGCCGCCGTCGAAACCGCCTTCGAGGATCTCGGTACGCCGGTGTCGCTGGCCGAGATCGACGAGGCGAAGGCGATCTTCGAGGTCTCGGCCTATGTCGATGCGCCCGATGGCGAGGAGGCGGAGCGCCTGTTCGCCGGCGCCATCGCCGAGGCCGGTGGCGGCGAGATCTGCCGCGAGGACCTGCCCGACAAGGACTGGATGGCCGATGTCCTGGCGGCGCTGAGGCCGGTGCGGGCCGGACGCTTCCTGGTGCATGGCGCCCATGACCGCGACAAGGTGAAGACCAACGACCTGGCGATTGAGATCGAGGCCGGGCAGGCCTTCGGCACGGGCCATCACGGCACGACGGCCGGCTGTCTGGAGACGATCGCCCGGCTGGCGACCCGCCGCAAGCCGCGCAACGCGCTGGATCTGGGCACCGGCAGCGCGGTTCTGGCCATCGGCCTCGCCAAGCTCGCCCGGGTGCCGGTGCTGGCGACCGACATCGACCCGGTGGCCGTCCGCGTGGCGCGGGCGAATGTCGAGGCCAATGGCGTGGCGAATTTCGTCGATTGCGCCACGGCCATCGGCTTCGGCGCCGAGGCGATCCGCGAGCGCGCGCCCTACGATCTGATCGTCGCCAACATCCTGGCCGGGCCGCTGATGAAGCTCGCGCCGGAGTTCCACCGGCATCTGGCCCAGGGCGGCGACATCGTCCTGTCGGGCATCCTGACCACCCAGCGCAACGCGGTTCTCGCCGCCTTCCGTAACCAGGGCCTCTACCATGTCGCCACGCTGGTGCGCGGCGAATGGGTCACCCTGCATCTGCGCTAGGCGTCAGGCGTGGCAGGCGGCCGGCGCGACACCGATCGGAACCGGCCGCAAATCGGCATCGTCGGGATAGCGCAGGAAGGATTGCTTCTCGGTCTCGCGAAACCGCACCCCGCCGACCTCCAACGCGCTGACCGGCGACCGGCCGTATTCGAGGGCGAGACGATCGAAGGCGCGCCAGTGCAGGGCCGCCATCAGGTCACGCCGCCGGACGGCCGCCCGCACCTCGCGCTCGCATGCGTGGTGAAACCGCAGGGTCATCGGATCGCAGCGCGCGCGCAGGGCGTCGTAGTCGCGCCAGACGGCGTCCGGCACGACGAACACCACATCGGGCTTCAGGCACTGCAGGCACATGGCAGCCTCACGCGGCGAACAGGTGACGCCGAGCCTACAGCACCGGACCGGACACGAAAATGCCGGCGCGCAGGGGGCTGCGGCCGGCGTCTGTTTCGGTCGGGAATGGCCGCCGTGAAGCGGCCGGGCTGTTCAGCCCCGCTCGGGCGCGCGGCCCTCGAAGAGCGACTCGCGTGCGTTGGAGCCGAATTCCTCGCGGCCCATCATCGTGAAGTGGTTGTCGACATAGCGACGGGCCTCGCGCTCGCGGGCCTCGATCACCCGGTCGAGCATGTTGCGCATGAAGCCCCTGGAGCGGGCGGAATTGCGCAGGGATACGTCGGTATAGGTGGAAGTCGCCATGGAAAGTCTCCTGTTCGGCTCGTGGCCTCCCGGTGACCCCAATATGCGTTGCCGCGTCCCTGTCAGGTAGAGTCCGCACTGCATAGGTCCGTCCCGTTTTTGCAGTGCAACATCGGCGCTCCCGTCATAATCCGGTAACCTTTGCGCTTCCTTGCCAAATGCATATGTTCCGGCCCCGCAGACAATCGCCGCGCACCGCAGCGCGGCCTCCTCCTTTTTCAAGAGCCATCCGATGTTCCAGAGCTTCGACGAGATCGCCGACTTCTCCCAGAGCGCGGCCCGGGTCGCCCGCCTGCGGGACGGCCTGCGCGCCGACGGCGTCGACGGCTTCATCGTGCCGCGCGCCGACGAGCATCAGGGCGAATACATTCCGCCCTCGGCGGCGCGGCTGGAATGGCTGACCGGCTTTTCCGGCTCGGCCGGCGTCGCGGTCGTGCTCGCGGGCAGCGCGGCGATTCTCGTCGACGGTCGCTATACGCTGCAGGTGCGCCAGCAGGTCGATCTCGCCGTCTTCGAACCGGTCGCCTCGGCCGAGACCTCGCTGGCCGATTTCCTGAAGAATGAAGCCGCGGGCAAGCGCATCGGCTTCGATCCCTGGCTGCACACGGCGGGCGAGGCGAAACGCCTGCGCACGGCGCTGGAATCTGTCGGCGGCGAACTCGTCGCTTTGGCCGCCAATCTGATCGACCGGATCTGGAACGACCGTCCCGCGCCGCCGGCCGGTCGCGCCGTCATCCATCCGGAGAGCTTCGCCGGCAAGCCGGCGGGCGACAAGCTCGCCGAACTGGCAAAAATGATCTTCGAGGCGAAGGCCGATGCGACGATCCTGACCGACCCGTCCTCCATCGCCTGGGCCTTCAACATCCGCGGCTCGGACGTGTCGCACACGCCGCTGATGCTGGGCTTCGCCATCCTGCGGGCCGACGGGCGCCCGACGCTCTTCGTCGATCCGGCCAAGCTGGATGACGCAGTGCAGGACCACCTTGCGGCGCTGGCCGACATCGACACACCGGAGGCCTTCGAGCCGGCGGTCCGGCGGGAGGCCTCCGGGCGCACCATCGGTCTCGATCCGCAGCTTGCCGCGGCGCGCCTGTCGACCATCGTCGAGGCCGCCGGCGGCACGGTGGCCGAGATGCCGGACCCGGCGCGGCTGCCGCGGGCGATCAAGAATGACGGCGAGATCGCCGGGGCGCGGGCTGCGCATCTGCGCGACGGCGTCGCGGTGACGCGTTTCCTTGCCTGGTTCGACCGGCAGGAGCCCGGCACGGTCACCGAGATTGCCGCCGCCGAAAAGCTGGAAGAGATGCGCGCCGAACATGCGCAGGAGGACGGTTTTCCGCTGAAGGACATCTCTTTCGACACCATCGCCGGCTCCGGCCCGAACGGCGCGATCGTGCATTACAGGGTGAACCGCGATTCCGACCGGCTGTTGCGCGAGGGTGAACTGTTCCTCTTGGATTCGGGCGCCCAGTATCAGGACGGCACGACGGACATCACCCGCACCCTGCCGGTGGGCGAGCCGACCAGCGAGATGCGCCGCAAGTTCACGCTGGTGCTGAAGGGCATGATCGCCATTGCGACGGCGCGGTTTCCCAAGGGCACGCGCGGCATCGATCTCGATCCGCTGGCCCGCATCGCTTTGTGGAAGGCGGGCTGCGACTTCGCCCATGGCACCGGCCACGGCATCGGCTCCTATCTCGCCGTCCATGAGGGGCCGCAGTCGATCTCGCGGCGTGGCATGGCGGTGATCGAGGCCGGCATGATCCTGTCGAACGAGCCGGGCTATTACCGTGAAGGCGCCTTCGGCATTCGCATCGAGAATCTCATCCTGACCGAACCGGCGGCGGAGATCAGCGGCGGCGACATCGCCATGCACGGCTTCGAGACGCTGACGCTCGCCCCGATCGACACGCGGCTGGTCGCGCCGGAGCTGATGACGGCGGACGAGATCGCCTGGCTGGATCATTATCATCGGCGGGTGCGCGCGGCGCTCGGCGAGCGGCTCGACGCGGCCGACCGCGACTGGCTGGAGGCTGCGACGCGTCCGGTCGGACGGCCGGTCGTCGCCTGACGGCGCCGTAGACGAAAAAGACCCGCCGCAGGGATTGCGGCGGGTCTTCCGGTTTCAGGCCTTGCCCGCTGGACGCGCGGGGAGGGCCGGGTCGTTGCGGCCGATCAGCGGCAGACGCGACGCGGGCCGTGATAGGGCTGGTAGGTGCCGCTGCGCGGGTCGAACGACCGGTACTTGTCGGCGCAGTAGCGATACCATTCGCCGGTGCCATAGGCGGGTGCGTAGCCACGTGGCGCCACGCGGTAGAGCGGCCGCGGCGCGTCGTAATAGCGGGGCTGGCTGGCAATGGCGGCGCCGATGCCGAGGCCGATGATGCCGCCGAGCACGGCCGCGCCACCGGAATCGATGCCGCGATGGCGGCGATAATGGCGGCGCCCGCCGCGATAGTGCCGTCCGCCGCGATAATGGCGACGGCCGTAATGGCGCCCGCCCACGAGGTGAACGCCGGCGCCGACAAAGGGCTCGGCCTGTGCCTGGGCGATGCCGAGCGGGGCCCCCGCCGGCAGGGTCGCCGGCGCCACCGCCAGCGCGAGAGCAACGGCCATTGACCTGACCGCAAACGACTTGAACAATTTCATACCGACCTCCGGGCGACAGATTCCATCCTGTTCCATTGAACGTCCGGGAAGCTGAATGGCTCCTGAACGATGCGGCCGATCACGCAATGGTTGATGAACGGCCGTCGCCGATACCCTGGCGAGCGGCCCGTGCCCCCTGATCCGCGCCGGGGTCGGGCGACCCGCGGAGGCCGGTCAGGCGACGGGCTGGCCATTCGTATCGGTGCGCTCCTTGGCCGGACCCTTGGCCCGTGCCAGATTCAGCGCCGTGATGATCACCCCGACATGGCTGAAGGCCTGGGGGAAATTGCCGAGCATCTCGTCGCCCACCGGATCGTATTCCTCGGCGAGCAGGCCGACATCGTTCTTCAGGCCGCAGAGACGCTCGTAGAGCGCCACGGCGTCGTCGAACCGTCCGAGGAGGGCATAGACGTCGGCCAGCCAGAACGAGCAGGCCAGGAACGCGCCTTCCTCGCCCTCCAGGCCATCGCCGGTCTCGCCATTGTCGTAGCGGATCACCAGACCGTCGCGCAAAAGGCGCTGCTCGATCGCCGCGACCGTGCCCTTCACCCGCGGATCGTCGGCCGGCAGGAAGCCGGTCAGCGGGATGTGGAGCAGGCTGGCGTCCAGCGCCGTCGAGCCATAGGCCTGAACGAAGGAGCCGAGCGCCGCGTCATAGCCGTTCCTGCAGACGTCCTCATGGATGTCGTCGGCCACCCGCCGCCAGTGCTTGGCGTAGTTCTCGCCGCCGTCGATGTCGGCGGCCATTTTCGACGCGCGGTCGAAAGCCACCCATGCCATGACCTTGGAGTGGACGAAATGCCGGTGTTCGCCGCGGATTTCCCAGATTCCGTCGTCGGGCCGGCGCCAGGCCTTTTCCAGGAACGGCATGACCGAATGGGCCAGCGCGGCCGAGCGCGGATGCGGGGCGAGGCCGCCCGTGCGCGCCTGGGCCAGAAGGTCGGCGACCTCGCCATAGATGTCGAGCTGGAACTGCTCGGACGCGGCATTGCCGACCCGCACCGGCTGCGACTCGCGGAAGCCTTCGAGCCACGGCACCTTCCATTCCAGGAGATGCCGCTCGCCGGCGACGCCGTACATGATCTGCATCTGCGCCGGATCGCCCGCGACCGACCGCATCAGCCATTCGCGCCAGGCTTCGGCTTCCTCGTAATAGCCGAGATCCATGAAGGCCATCAGCGTCAGCGTGGCGTCCCGCAGCCAGCAATAGCGGTAGTCCCAGTTGCGGCTGCCGCCGATCTCCTCGGGCAGCGACGTCGTCGCGGCCGCGACGATGCCGCCGGTCGGACGGAAGGTGAGCGCCTTCAGGGTGATCAGCGAACGGCGCACCTCCTCGGTCCAGTTGCCGACTTCCGGGCAGCGGGAGGAGAAGGCGGTCCAGAAGGCTTCGGTATCGGCGAGAGCCGCCTCGGGGTCGGTGCCCGCCAGCGGCTCCTGGTTTGACGGCTGGTGCAGGAGGGTGAAGGCTAGGCGCTCGCCCGCCGAGACGGTGAAGCGGCCCTTGGTGTGCATGTCCTCGCCATGCAGATTGACCGGCGCGCGCATCACCAGCATCTCCGGACCGGCGACAGCCGTCATCGTGTCGCGGTCGATGCGCGTCACCCAGGGGACGGTCCGGCCGTAGTCGAAGCGCATGACGAGGTCGAAATCGAGATCGACGCTGCCCTCGAGGCCGACGACGATGCGCATCACATTGGCGATGCCGTCGCGGGGCGGCATGAAGTCGATGAGCATGGCGCTGCCGGTCGCCGTCCTGAAGGTCGTCTCTAGGATCAGCGTGCCGTCGCGATAGCGCCGCGAGGAGGTGAACTCCAGATCGCTGGGCGCGATGCGCCAGCGGCCGTTCTCCGGCGTGCCGATCAGCGAGGCGAAGCAGGCGCGGGAATCGAAGCGCGGCAGGCAGAGCCAGTCGATCGAGCCGTCCTTGGAGACGAGGGCTGCGCTTTCGCAGTCCCCGATCATGGCGTAGTCGGCAATACTGCGATGCAAACCCTGCTCCTCGATCCTGTTTCTGGCCGCGACCGCCGGCGTTGCAGGCAGCGAGGGTCAGCAGGATAGGGCCACGACCGCGGCGTGAAAGGTCGCCGGCTATCAAACCGGCGTAAACAGTGCGGCACGGCACCCTGACATCATGTCGCGGTCAGCCCCGGACGGGTCCGTCCGTACGGCCCGCCGCGGCGGTGTCGGACCCGAGCAGCCGCTGCACCAGCACGAGGCCCCCGACGAGGCAGGGAAGGCCGCCGAACACCGCCATCAGGATGCCGCCAAGACGCTGGTCGTCGAGGCGTTCGAAGCCGAAGGCGCCGACGCAGACATCGGGTGCGTAGACGAGGACCGGGGCCAGCGCGAGAAGAACGCCCAGCATGGTCATGTGAATGAAGGTCGCCAGCATGGCGAAGGCGCCGATGGCCGCGTCGCCGGAATGGCGGCCGGCGAAGCTGACCGCCCAGACGAGGAAGCCTGCGGCGAGGAAGCTGACCTGCTGCACCACGAAGACGCCCCCGTCCCGCGCCGCGGCCTCGTGCAGCACCGGCGTGTGCCAGCCCCAGATGACGAACATGTCGAAGGCGGAGGCGGCGATCGCCGAGCCGATGCCGGGGCGGATGACGTGCAGGCCGATGCCGACCCGCCGCAGGCCGATGACGATCATCGGCGCGGCCAGGGTGACGATGCCCAGATGCAGGATCATGTGGGCGGAAAAGGCCCGCCGGCTCATCTCGACCAGCGGACTGAGCCACAGGCCCGCCAGAATGGCGATGCCGAGCGCCGCCGGCCAGGCGCGGAGGATCGCGCGCCGGTGCGATGTGTCGATGTCCGGTGATCCTGCGTCGGCGATCCGTTCCATCCCTGCCATTCTAGGGCGGCCGCGCCGCGCGTCCTGCCAATCCGGCAGCGCCGGCCATTTGCCGTTTCGTTGCGGACACTTGCCGCCGTGCATTCCGATCTGTCGGTTGGCGCGCTCAGGACAAGACACCGCATGATGGCGGCAAGGAAAGCCGCGTCATTATCTCCGCTGCGACAGTTTTCCCGCGCTTATTCGGCCAAACCTTATTGGCAAGCCGCCTGTCAGCACATATCTGATGGGAAGATGGCCGTTGCGGCCGTGATTCACCTGATTCCTCGCATTTTCCGCCGGCTGCGGCCGGCCTCCATGCACACAGCTCCGGGCACGATGAAACCACAGTCGAAACCGTTCACCGTCGCCGTGAAACGGCGCAAGCTTTCGCCAGAGGGCAAGAAGAAGTCCGTCTGGTCGGATGTTTCGCATCTGATCGCCGCGGCCGAGAGCGACCTGGCCCTCGACGAGGACGAAGCGCCCGCTGCTGCCGCCAAGACGCCGGCGAAGGCTGAGCCGTCGGCGGGCAAGAGCGACGCGGCACCGGCCCGTCAGCCGCGCATTCTCCAGAGCCGCCCCAGCGAACCCGTCATGGCCGAGCCGGAAGCCGACCCGGAGCCGGTCGAACGTCCGGTGCGCCGCCGCGGCCGGCCGCGCAAGGTCGTCGCCGAGACACCGCAGCGTCCGGCAATTGCGGAGCCCGAGGGCGAGCCGCAGCCGCAGCCGCAGATCGAACGCGACTGGAGCCGCACCCCGGCGGTCGATCTGCAGACGGCGGAAACCAGCCTTGCGGAGATCGAGACGGCCGCGACCGAGGCACGCCCGGCCGGCCGCCGTCGCCAGCGGACCGGTGGTCTGCGCGCCGGCGAACGCTGGAAGCGCCATCTGCCCCGCTGGTCGCGCTGATCCGCCCACCGGGCTGTGACCGGTCTGCGGTCGCGGAGCCAAAGGCAGCGTCCCGCGTTGTGCCGCCCGACCCCGCAGGAGAGATTGCGGCGGACGCAAGCCTGTGCGAGAGCGGCTGAATGGACGCAAAGGCCGAAAACGAAACCGCGCGCGACAAGCGCCGGCCAAACGGAGTCCTGAGCGAGCATCCCGAGGATCTCCTCTTCGGCTCGGGCTGGCGGGCGGTCTGGGCGGTGCTGCGGGAAGCCATCCTGCGCCTGTGGAACGACGACGCCATGGGGCTGGCCGGCAACATCGCCTTCCGCGCCGTTCTCGCCATCTTTCCGTTCCTGATCTTCGCCAGTTCGCTCACCGCCTTCATCGGCAATCGCGAAATGGCCGACGGCCTCGTCACCTTCCTGATCGCCATCGTCCCGCCGGCGCTGGCCGAGCCGCTGGTCTCGGAGGTGATGAACATCGTCACCATACGGCGGGGCGGTGTGCTCAGCGTCGGCGTTCTTCTGACGATCTGGTTCGCCATCGGCGGCGTCGACGGCGTCCGTGTCGGCCTGAACCGCGCCTATGACATCCGCGAGACCCGCTCGACCATCGTCCTCTATCTCCTGCAGGTGTTGACCGTCGTCCTGACCGGGCTGGTGCTCGTCGTCGTCGGCTATCTGCTGGTCCTGGCGCCGCGCGCCGGATCGTTCCTGCACCAACTGATGCCGGGCTTCCAGCCGTCCTCGGTGACGCCGAGCCTGGTGCGCTACCCCGCGACCGCGGCGATCCTGACGACGGCTCTGTTCGTCGCCCATGTCTTCCTGCCGGCGCGGCGCTCGCGCTTCAGCAACATGTGGCCGGGCATCCTGTTCACGCTCTGCGCCTGGTCGGCGCTGGTGGCGGCCTTTTCGGTCTATATCGGCCAGTTCGCCAATTACGCCAGCTACTATGCCGGCCTCGCCGGTATCATCGCGGCACTGTACTTCCTGTATCTGGCCGCCCTGGTGCTGATCTTCGGCGGCGAACTCAACCGTGCCATCCGCATCCGCCGCCTCGCCCACGCCCTGCGCCGCGACCGGCGGAACGGAGGGCCCGTCGCGCCGCCGCAGGCGGAGTAGGGGCGGCGCGTCAGGCGGGGGAGTTATGTGTGGCCCGCCGGCAACCGGTATTGCGGACGCGGGGATGCAGCCATCAGTTCCGGGAAGGCGGGGGCTGCGGATCGGCCTCGGCGCGCTGCTTCAGCATGGCCTCTGCGCGAAGCGCCAAGGGGTGTCCGGGAAAGCGGGCCGCGAACTGGCGCAGGGCGTCGTCGCTGCCCTTGGCGAGGGTCAGGTCGAATTCGCGGCGGATTAGCTGTTCCTGCCCCTCCTCGAAATCGGCGCGCGGCGGCGGCATGACGTTTCGGGGCCCGTCGTTCTGTGCCGTCATCATCTCTTCCTCGGTTGCGCCGGGGGGCTGGCCGGCAATGGCCACCGAAACGATGACTGCGCAGCCGCACAGCGCCACGCCGATGGACCTGCTCGCGGCCGCGGTCAACGACGCCCCGACCCTGACGGCGACGGGCGCGACGGCGAGCTTCACGGAAGGGGGATCGGCGGCCGATCTGTTCTCCGGCATCTCCGCTTCGACGGTGGAGACCGGGCAGACCTTCTCGGGACTGACCCTGACGGTGAGCAATGTCACGGACGGCGCGGCGGAGCTCCTGACGGTCGACGGCACGTCGGTCGGTTTGACCAACGGCAATTCCGGCACGACGGTCACCAATAGCCTGAGCTTCGCGGTGAGCGTGGTCGCCGGCACGGCGACGCTGACGCTGAGCGGCGGCGCCCTGTCGGCGGCGCAGCTGCAGACGCTGGTCGATGCGCTGGCCTATCGCAACAGCTCGGACGATCCGACGGCCGGCACCCGCACGGTGACACTGGCCTCTGTGACCGACAGCGGCGGAACGGCCAGCGGCGGCGTCGACACGACCTCGCTGGCGATCGGCGCGACGGTGACGGTGACCGCGGTCAATGACGACCCGACGGCGCGCGACGATGCGCTCGGCACGCTGGAGAACGCCGTCGTGACCGGCAGCGTCTTCGCCGACAATGGCAATGGCGTCGACATCGATATCGATGGCGGCACGCTGGCCGTAACCGCGGTGAACGGCGTTGCGGTCAGTGTCGGCCAGCAGATCGCGCTCGCCTCGGGCGCGCTGCTGACGCTGAATGCCAACGGCACCTTCAGCTACGATCCGAACGGCGCCTTCAATGCCCTGGCGGCGGCCGGTTCCGGTGCGGCGAGCGGCCTGAGCGCGACGGACAGCTTCGGCTACGAGATTTCCGACGGGCAGGGCGGCACGTCGAGTGCGCTGGCAACGGTGACGATCACCGGCGTCGACAGCGCCGGCGATCTCGTCACCGGCAGCGCCGGCAACGACGTCCTCAATGGCGGCATCGGCGCCGACACGATGATCGGCGGCACCGGCGACGACACCTATATCGTGGACGACGCCGGCGACGTGGTGGTCGAGAATGCCGGCGAGGGGCAGGACGTCGTCTATGCCAATGCCAGCTATGTCCTGGCGGCCAATATCGAGAGCCTCGTCCTCTATGGCAACGGCTCGATCAACGGCACCGGCAATGGCGCGGCCAACTACATCTTCGGCAATGCCTTCGCCAATGTCATCGATGGCGGCGGCGGCGCCGACGTGATGATCGGCAGCGCCGGCAACGACACCTATATCGTCGACCATGTCGACGATGTGGTGAGCGAACTGGCCGGCGAGGGCGACGACACGGTCCAGACCTCGGTCAACTATAATATGCACGACCATGTCGAGTTCCTGATCATGACCGGCACCGACGATCTGGAGGCACGCGGCAACGCGCTGGCCAACACCATCACCGGCAATGCCGGCAACAACGCCATCGATGGCGGGGTGGGCACCGACGTCATGGCCGGCGGCGCCGGCAACGACCGCTATGCGGTGGACAACATCTTCGACCGGATCGTGGCAACCGCGGGCAATGGCGACGACACCGTCTATGCCTCGGTCGACCATCAGTTGGACGCCCATGTCGAGACGCTGATCCTGACCGGCACGGCGGTGCGCGGCTTCGGCAGCGACGACGACAACCAGATCTTCGGCAACGACCAGGTCAACGTCCTCTATGGCCGTGGTGGGTCCGACTACATGCTGGGCGGCGGCGGTGACGACATCTTCGTCATCACGGCCGAAACCGGCACGGTGGACGTGATCGGCGACTTCACCGGGGCCGGTGTGGCCGGCGGTGACCGCCTGTCCTTCGGCGGCTTCGGCGCTGGGGCCACGGTCAAGCAGCTCAGCCAGACCAGCTTCGAGGTGGCGAGCGCCGACGGCCTGACCGTGCAGCAGTTCATCCTCGCCGGCCATGACGGCACGCCCCTGACCGCCGACGACTACTACTTCGCCTGACCGCAGCCGGTCCTGTGCGGAGGCAGGCGGGCGATCGACGCGCGCCTGCCATCCCGTACGACCTGTCGCCGGCCGCCGGCGCGTCATGCAAAGGCCGGCCTACGTAGATTCCCTTAGGAGCAAACCGAATTCAGCGCCTCTGCCGCCGCCGCTACAACAGGTCATCGACTTGGACGGCATCAGGAGGTTCCCATGACGACGGCTCTGGCAACGGTAAGCGAGCGGGCCTCCACGGCAGGACATCTGGCGGCAGAGGCGTTTCGTGCCCGTCCGCTGGCGGCACCGCGGCCCGAGACCGGCGGCGCGGCGATCGCCGGGCAGGTCCTGAACTTTGCCCAGGACAGCGAAATCTACGCCGAATGCAGCGAAGTCCGTTCCTTCTACAAGGTCGTCAGCGGCGTCGTGCGCACCTGCAAGTTCCTGAGTGACGGCCGGCGCCAGATCGAGGGCTTCCATTCGGCCGGCGACATCTTCGGCCTGGAACTCGGCGACAGCCATGGCATGTCGGCCGAGGCGGTCTCGGACTGCACGATCGTCGCCTATCGCTGGCGCGGCCTGAGCGCGGCGGCAGCGCGGAACGAACAGATGGCGCCGCAGGTCTTCCACTTCGCCATGCAGTGCCTGCAACGCGCTCAGCAGCATGCGCTGCTGCTGGGACGGCGCAGCGCCGCCCAGCGCGTCGCCGCCTTTCTGGTCGAGATGGCCGACGACGAGGAGCCGGCAACGGTGCATCTCGCCATGACCCGCCAGGACATTGCCGACTATCTCGGCCTGACCATCGAGACGGTGTCGCGCACCCTGTCGCAGTTCGAACGCGACCATCTGATCACCCTGCCGTCCACCCGCCATGTCGTCCTCGAGGACCGGGATGCCCTGATGGCGCTCAACGACTGAGCCGGCGACGCGCGCCGGGCCCGGAGCAGCAAGCAGAAGGGCCCGGAGCCGAAGCGGGGCCAAGGGCCGGCGAGGGCAGGCGGAGGCATCGCGACGCAGCTCTGCGTCTGCCGGCGCGCCCAGCCTAGTTCTGCCGTGCGACCGCGCGCGATCTTTGCGATCTCTTCACCACGTCCGCAGCTTGCCCTTGATTTTCGGTCGGCAAGGACCGGAAATTCACCGGGCCGAAACCCGTCTGCGCCACAACCGACCTCCAGCTTCGCGATCTCCCGGCAGAGGAGACGGCAGGAGGAGCCAAGCGTTGGACGCCAGATCTCCGCAGACCGAGAAGACCATCTTCGTCGATCTCGACGGCACGCTGATCCACAGCGATCTTCTCTGGGAAACCCTGTTCCTGGCGGCGCGCCAGAAGCCGCAGGTCATGCTGCAGGTGCCCGGCTGGATCGCCGCCGGCAAGGCGCGCCTGAAGGCCGAACTCGCCCGTGCCGTCGATTTCGACCCGGCGCTGCTGCCCTATCGCGAGGAGGTCGTCGAACGGCTACGGCGCGCGCGGGCCGATGGCCGCCGTATCGTGCTGGCCACCGGCGCCAACGAGAAACTCGCCCATGCGGTGGCCGACCATCTCGGCCTGTTCGACGCGGTCATGTGCTCCTGCGACAAGGTCAATCTGACCGCGCATCGCAAGCTCGACCGCATCCTCGACGAATGCGGCGAGGACGGCTTCGACTATGTCGGCAATTCCCACGAGGACATTTGCCTTCTGGACAAGGCGGCCGAGGCCCTGGTGGTGGCGCCCGACCGGGCCGCCGCGCGCTGGCAGAAACGCTCGGGCGCCGAACGGATCGACGATGCCGGCAGCCGGCTGCGCCCGGCGCTGAAGGCCATGCGGCCGCACCAATGGCTGAAGAACGTCCTGATCTTCGTGCCGATGGTCCTGACCCACGAATTCTTCAATATCGAGATGCTGGTCGGCGCCATGCTCGCCTTCATCAGCTTCTCTTTCGCGGCCTCCGCCGTCTATATCCTCAACGACCTGCTCGACCTGACCGCCGACCGCCGGCATCGCTCCAAGCGCAACCGGCCCTTTGCCAGCGGCGCGCTGGCGATCCCCACCGGCATCACGCTCGCCGCCGTCCTTCTCGGCACCTCGCTGGGCATCGGCCTGTTCCTGCCCGACTATTATCTCCTCGTCTTAGGCCTCTACCTCGTGACCACGACGGCCTATTCCTTCGCCCTGAAGCGCATGCTGCTGATCGACGTCTTGACGCTCGCCGGCCTCTACACCATGCGCATCGTCGCGGGATCGGAAGCCTCGGGCGTCGAGACCTCGTTCTGGCTGCTCGCCTTCTCGCTGTTCTTCTTCCTGTCGCTGGCGCTGGTGAAGCGCTTCACCGAGCTGCAGGATTTCGGCATCGGCGCCGGGCGCGAGACGACCGGGCGCGGCTATGTGGACGCCGACCTGGAAACGCTCGGCCAGGCCGGCATGGCCTCGGGCTTCGCCTCGGTGCTGGTCCTCGCCCTCTATATCGACAGCATGGAGGGCGCCGAGCAATATACCGAGCCCTTCCTCGTCTGGCCGCTGTGCCCGCTGGTTCTCTACATCATCGTGCGGATCTGGATTCTGGCCCGCCGCAACCAGATGCACGAGGACCCGGTCGTCTTCATCATGAGCGACTGGCGCAGCCAGGTGATGATCGCCGGCGGCGGCCTCCTGTTCCTCCTGGCCGCCATTGTCTGAGCCCCGCTACGAGAGCTGGGGACGGCCGGCCCGCACGCCGCGCCGGGCGATCGCCGGCTGCGACCTGCCGCGATTGTCGCCCGCCGAGGTGCAAGGGCGGGCAGGGAGCGGCGACGGCACCTTCCTGCCCTTCGGCAATGGCCGCTCCTATGGCGACAGTTGCCATGACGATGCCGGCACGCTGATCGACAGCCGGCCAGGCGCCCGCATCCACGCCTTCGATCCGCAGACCGGACTGCTTACCGCCGATGCCGGCGTGCTGTTCAGCCAGATCACCCGCCATGTCGCGCCGGCTGGCTGGTTCCTGCCGGTGACGCCGGGCACCCAGTTCGTCACGCTGGGCGGCGCCATCGCCAACGACATCCACGGCAAGAACCACCATCGCCGCGGCACCTTCGGCGCCTGGGTGGAGTCGATCGTGCTCGACCGCTCCGACGCCGAGCGTCTGCATTGCAGCCGGGACGCCCATCCCGAACTCTTCGCCGCGACGATCTCCGGCATGGGGCTGAGCGGGCTGATCCGCGAGGCGACGATCCGGCTTCTGAAGGTGCCGTCGCTGACGATCGCCGAGACGACGACCCGCTTCGACAGGCTGGCCGACTATTTCGAACTGGCCGAGGCGGCGGACGAGCACCATGAATATGCCGTTGCCTGGATCGACTCGCTGGCCACGGGCCGGGCGCTGGGCCGCGGCCATCTGATCGCCGGCGACCATGCCTCCGACGGCGAACGGACCGGCATCGCCCGCGCGCCGCTCGCGGCGGTGCCCATCACGCCGCCGATCAGCCCGCTGCGGGGCCTTGCCCTGCGCGCCTTCAACGAGGCTCATTATCGCAAGGCCCGCCCCGGCACGACGCAAAGACTGGTCTCCTTCGACCAGTTCTTCTATCCGCTCGACCGGGTCGGCCGGTGGAACCGGCTCTACGGCCCGCGCGGCCTGCACCAGCACCAGAGCGTCGTGCCGGCGACCACCGGGCCGGAGGCCGTGCGTGCCCTCATCGAATGCGCCCGCAGCCACAAGCAGGGCTCGTTCCTCACCGTGCTGAAGCGCTTCGGCGACAGACCGAGCCCCGGCCTCACCAGCTTTCCGCGACCGGGCTACACGCTGACCCTCGACTTCCCCCATCGCGGCGAGATCACCTTGAAACTGCTGGTCGAGCTCGATCGAATCACCGTGGCGGCCGGCGGCGCGGTCAATCCCTACAAGGATGCCCGCATGTCGCCCGACACCTTCGCGGCGGGCTTTCCACGCTGGCGCGAACTGGAAGCGTTGCGCGACCCGGCCATCGTTTCCGATTTCTGGAAGCGGACGGCGCTGCGGCTCGACACGACATCAACGAAGACGCCCAAGCAACTGTAAAGCCGTCAGGTTGCGGCAAAGGGTTTGTTTACCGTGACATGAAGCGTCGCTCGCCCGGCGGCGCGAATACGCCGATCTTAAAACATATCACACGGGTTTCCCTTAGATCAGCTTCAGCAGATCCGGCCGGTCCGGACGTTGGAACGAGGCAGTGCCGATGGCGAA
The DNA here is from genome assembly GCF_014334315.1 of Aurantimonas sp. DM33-3. Taxonomy (NCBI): domain Bacteria; kingdom Pseudomonadati; phylum Pseudomonadota; class Alphaproteobacteria; order Hyphomicrobiales; family Aurantimonadaceae; genus Aurantimonas; species Aurantimonas sp. DM33-3. The sequence goes on from NZ_JACSGS010000004.1 coordinate 203,525, forward strand.
ATTCCTTCCCTTCATCCTGTTCACGGTGTTCACCAACGCCGCGGCGCAGGTGATGCTGAAATACGGCATGATGCAGCTCGGGCCGCTGAGCTTTGCCGGCGTCAATCCGATCCTGAAGATCCTGCAGATCGTGTTCAGCCCCTGGGTGTTCCTCGGGCTCTGCACCTTCGTGATCTCCATGGCCTCGCATCTCTACGTCCTGTCCAAGGTCGAACTCTCCTTCGCCTATCCCTTCCTGTCGCTGGCCTATGTGGCGGTGGCGGTCTTCGCCTATTTCGTCTTCCGCGAGGACCTCAACGCCCTGCGCATCGCCGGCATCGGACTGATCTGCGTCGGCACGATCCTGATCGCCCAGGGCGGCACCACGATCCACGGCGAGGAGCCCGCGCTCGACGTCGCCCAGGCTCCTGCAAACGAGGTTTCCCGATGAAGCACGTTCTCTTCGGCGGCGACGGTTTCGTCGGCCGCCATCTGGCCCAGAAGCTCGTCGCCGACGGCGAGAGCGTCCTCGTCGCCGACATCGTCAAGAGCGACCTGCCTCATTACGCCCAGTGCGAGTTCCTGCACACCGACGTCACCGATCCGGCCGCGGTGCGCGCCGTGCCGATCGCGGCGGACGACATGGTCTACAATCTGTCGGCCAAGATGCTGTCGCCGATCATGCCGCGGGCCAAGCGCCACGATTTCTTCTATCCGGTGAACTATCACGGCACCAAGCACATCATGGAAGCGATGGGCGAGGCGGGGGCGACGAAGCTCGTCCACTTCACCACCGACATGATCTACGGCCACACCAAGGTCTATCCGATGACCGAGGAGCACCCGGTCTCGCCGCTCGGCGAATACGGCCAGTCCAAGCTCGACACCGAGCATCTGGCGGCCGAATGGCGCGAGCGCGGCATGGACATCACCCTGTTCCGGCCCCGCCTGATCATCGGCCCCGGCCGTCTCGGCATCCTGGAGAAGCTGTTCAAGCTGATCGACGCCAATCTGCCGGTGCCGATGATCGGCTCGGGCCGCAACCCGTATCAGTTCATCTCGGTCTTCGACTGCGCCGAGGCGGCGCGGCTGGCCTGGAAGGCGGGCGTGCCCAACGAGGCCTACAATCTCGGCTCCTTGAACCCGCCGCCGGTGAAGAAGCTGCTCGGCGACCTGGTCAAACATGCCGGCTCGAAGTCGCTGTTGATCCCGACGCCCGGCTGGGCGGTCAAGCGCACGCTCGACTTCCTCGACCTGATCAACATGCCGCTGATGGATCCCGAGCAATATCTCATCGCCGACGAGATGTGCGTGCTGGACGTCGGCAAGGGCGAGCGCGACCTCGGCTGGGTGCCCCGGTACCGTGACGGGGACATGCTGATCGCCGCCTATTCCGAATACCGGGCCAAGCGCGAGGGCCATGCCCCCGCCGCCGGTTCGTACCCGCAGCCGGCCGAGTGAGCCGACCCTTAGCGAGGAGAGACACGATGCTCGACCGTCCCATGGCTGCGAACCCCGACCTCGCCCCGACCCATCGTCGCGGGCCGGCCAAGCCGAACCTTTTGACCGTCGAGGACGCCAAGGCGCTCGACGTCAAGACGACGGCGGACCTGTTCAAGGACTACATCAACCCCGGCCAGTTTCATTTCATGAAGCTGCTCGGCTTTCACAAGGTGAAGGTCGAACGCGCCGAGGGGATGTATTACATCGACCAGAACGGCCGGAAGATCCTCGATTTCTTCGGCGGCTTCGGCTCGCTGGCCTTCGGCCACAACCATCCGCGCATCATCGAGGCGCGCCAGCGCTTCCAGGACGAGCGCCGGCACGAGATCGCCATCGCCTTCCTGTCGCAATATGCCTCGGCGCTGGCCAAGAACCTGGCGGCCTGCTCGCCCGGCGATCTCGACATGGTCTTTCTCGGCTCCTCCGGCTCGGAAGCCATGGAAGCGGCGATCAAGGTCGCCGAGCGTGCCTCCGGCCGCAAGAACTGCAAGATCGTCCATGCCGAGAACTCCTTCCATGGCAAGACCAAGGGCGTCCTGTCGCTGACGGATTCGCCGCTCTATCAGGGCGAGTTCAAGCTGGTCGGCAACACCTGCAAGGTGCCCTTCGGCGATCTCGAGGCTCTCACCAATGCCATCCGCAGCGATCCGGAGATCGGCGTCGTGGTGCTGGAGACGGTGCAGGGCGGCGGCGGCATCATCACCGCCTCGACGGATTACTGGCAGGGCGTGCGCGCGCTCTGCGACAAGCACAACGTGCTGTGGGTCGCCGACGAGGTGCAGTGCGGCTACGGGCGCACCGGCCGCTTCTACGCCTTCGAGCATCACGGCGTGGTGCCGGACGTCACCGCGCTGGCGAAATCGCTGGGCGCCGGCAAGGCCGCCGTCGGGGCGATGATCGCCCGGCGCGAGGTCTACATGAAGGCATATGGCACGCCGAAGACGGCGATGATCCATGCCCAGGCGACCTTCGGCGGCATCGGCGAGGCCTGCGTCACCGCCATCGAGGGCCTCAACGTCCTCTATGACGACGATCTGATCGGCAATTCCGCCGAGGTCGGGGCCTATCTCCTGGAGCGCCTGCAGGCGATCCAGGCGAAATACCCGTCCATCGTCAAGGACGTGCGCGGCCAGGGGCTAATGGTCGGCCTCGAGTTCCACGACTTCTCGCGGACCCTGCCGATGGCGCTGCGTCCGATGGTGGCGATCCTCGACGACAAGCTGAAGGGCTCGCTGTCCGGCTTCGTCGGCGCGCTCCTGCTGCGCGATCACGACGTGCTGGTGGCCTTTACCGAGTACAATCGCAACGTCATCCGGCTGGAGCCGCCGCTGATCTGCGACGAGGGCCATGTCGACCAGTTCTGCGACGCGCTGGACGCGCTGCTCGGCCGCGGCATCGTCTCCATCGTCAAGGACTTCATCCGCTCCCAGATGGGCTGACCGCCGGGCACCCCCCGGGCGACCAACACGAAAAGGCCGGGCAGTCGCCCGGCCTTTATGCGTTTCGGACGGGGAACGCAGCAAAGCACCTTCAGGTGGCAAGAGCTTCCGAACGGGCGAGGTTGGGGCCGCAGGGAAATAGCGAGGTCGGGTTTGGAGCGGAATGGCAGCTTTCCAACTGGTTTTGCGAGAAAGCCGCCCTTTGAACGGCAGATGCCTATCAATGGGACGGTGCGTTTCCTGTCGGAATGCGAGCGATAACCTTGATCTCGAAGTCGAACCCGGCAAGCCAATTGACGCCGATTGCCGTCCAGTTCGGATAGGGCGCTTCGGGGAAAGCTTTGCTCTTCGCCTCCATCACGGCAGGAAACTGGCTTTCCGGATCCGTGTGGAACGTGGTCACGTCTACAATGTCGTCGAAGGTGCAGCCGCCTGCAGCGAGGGTCTTCTCGAGATTGGAGAAGGCCAGACTCACCTGCCTGGCAAGATCGGGCTCTGTCGAACCGTCGGGATGACTGCCTACCTGACCGGACACGAACAGAAGATCGCCCGAGCGGATGGCGGCGGAATATCCGTGGGCTTCGTAAAGGGCATGGCGGTTGGTCGGGAAGATCGCGTCGCGTTTGGCCATGATTGGACTCCTGTTGCCGGACCGGCGTCGAACGCACCGGATTGCGACCGGGCTTTATCCACGCTTCCGAGAGAGGTATACGCAGTGTATGTGAGACATATCACATACGAAGCGTATTTCAAACAGATACGGCACGTATGTCGAGCGGGAGATTGTCATGCAGGCCAAACGCCGTGCTCAGACTATGGAGGAGAACCGCGCCAAACTTATTTCGGCTGGCCGTCGAGCCTTCGCTCTGAACGGCTTTGCCGCTTCCTCGATGGACGATCTGACGGCTGAAGTCGGATTGACGCGCGGCGCGCTTTATCACAACTTCGGTGACAAGAGGGGACTGCTCGCCGCCGTCGTAAGCGAGATCGACGGGGAGATGGCTGCGCGGGCACAAGAGGCTGCTGCGACCGCCACCGATGATTGGGAGGGCCTCGTCGCGGAAGGCACTGCCTATATCGAGATGGCTCTCGACCCAGAGGTGCGGCGGATCGTTCTCCTGGACGGTCCCGCCTTCCTCGGCGACCCCTCGCTTTGGCCGAGCCAAAACGCCTGTCTGGGCGCGACGAAACAGATCGTTTCCAAGTTGATGGCCGCTGGCACGCTCAAGCATGTGGATGTTGAGGCCGCGGCGCGTCTCTTGAACGGAGCCGCTTTGAACGCCGCATTGTGGGTTGCCGCGAGCGACGAATCCCATGCTGTCCTGCCAAAGGCGATCGAGGCCTTTCGCGTCATGGCCGAAGGCCTGCGCGCCGAACGAGTGCCGCATCCGGCTCGGCACGAACCTTGAGAAGCACGCCCGACGGAAAGTCGCCGCTTGGTGGACGCTTCACGGTATTGATAGGATTGAATTCGGTCGCCGACGGAACGGCAGCTTTCGTTGTCCCGGGGTCGAAAACGGCCTGTTCGCGATCGGCCGGTGGAGGTTCGCTCTCTCCACAGATGGCTTAGCGCAACCTGGTCCTAGCGCGTCTTGTTGCGCCTTCCGCCTGTGCCGCCGGCCCAGGGGGTCTTGGCGAGGTCGCTCTCGGCGTTCTCGTCCTGCAGCTTGCGCCAGCGCTCGAGCCTTTCGCGATCGATGGCGCCTGCGGCCACCGCCGCCTGGACGGCGCATCCCGGCTCATGCGCGTGAGTGCAGTCGCGAAAGCGGCACTGCGCCGCCTGTTCCGTGATCTCGGCGAACAAGATGTCGAGGCCGTCGGCGACGTCGCTGACCTGCAAGGTCCGGATCCCCGGCGTGTCGATCACCCAACCGCCGCCTGCAATCGGGTGAAGGGAGCGGGCCGTCGTGGTGTGACGCCCCTTCGCATCGTCTTCCCGAATGGAGCCGGTCTCCTGCTGCAGTTCCTCGGTCGCGCCGACCAGCGTGTTCACCAGGGTCGATTTGCCGACGCCGGATGAGCCGACCAGCGCGACCGTTTGCCCGGGCTTGCACCATTGCGCCAGGGAAGCTGTCGCATCGCTCGATTTTGGATTGACGATCACCACCTCGAGCCCGCGCTGCAGTGCGCGGGCCTGATGCTCGTATGAGGCGAGATCGTCTGTGAGATCGGCCTTCGTCAACAAGATGACCGGCTCCATTCCTGCCTGGTTGGCCCAGGCAAGATAGCGTTCGAGCCGGGCCGGACTGAAATCCAGGTTGCAGGATGTCACGATGAACAGCGTGTCGATGTTGGCCCCGGCAAGCTGCGGAACCGTGCCGCCGGAAACGCGACGCTGGATGACGGAGCGTCGCTCGAGGCGGCGCTGGAGAAGGAGGGTGGCGGGGTCGATGAGAACGAAGTCGCCGACGGCGAAATGGCTCGTCGTGACGTCGGACGTCAGGACCGGTTCGACCGGCCCATGTGGCGACAGGGCCGTGAGCCGCGAGCGGTGGACCCTCGCGATACGAACAGGCTGCAGATCCGCATCGTCCGGCGTGATCTGTTCGGCAAAGAACGAACTCCAGCCAAGGGCGGAAAGCAGCTCATGGTCTGCGGTTTCGGCGCGCGTGATCAATGGGGCGTCCGATGAGAAAGGGCTGTCGCCATCTGCTCTCCAATATCGAGGCTGGGCTTTCCTGCCATCATGTCTTGTTCCTCAACGCGTGAAAGCGGCAGATCCGGACGTCTTATCGAAACCCGTTCGGTCTCGATACAAGATCCCGTTCAACGCACGATCGGGTGTGCGTCAGAACCACGTCCAGATTGCGGGCGGCGACCGCCGCGGCGCTCCCGCTGCTACTGTGGTGGCAGCAGCTCGTTGCGGACATAGGCGTCCCAGCAGGGCGAGAGCTGGATGCGGCTGTGACCGGCCAGACCCGGCGCGTAGAGGTCGCGCAGCAGGCGGTTGGCCACGGTGACCGGGCAGAGCGGGTAGAGCAGCAGGTCCGTTTCCTTCACCGAGGCCAGCACGGCTTGGTCCGGGTCCGGCACGGCGCGGAACGGATCGGCGCCGATGGCGATGCCGCGCGGCGCCTGCCGGTCGAGCAGCCACGGGAAGGGATTGACGAAATTGAGGTTCATGATCGTCTCGAAGCGCACGTCGCGTGCCGCTTCCAGCGCCTCGATCGCCTCGACCGCCTCCTCGACCCCCATCAGCCAGGTCAGGTGGAAATCCGGTTCGCTGTAGAGGGTGAAGCTCGGCAGCTGCTCCTCGTCCGCCAGATGGTCGAAGGCTTCGGGAAAGCGCTGGTAGGTGTCCAGCATCACCGTGGCGCGGCGGATCAGCTCCGGCCGCTGCGAGACGGCGGCGAGCGTGCCGAGGCGGGGCGCGTCGAGATCGACATAGGCGATCTGCCCGACAAGGGCGCGGGCGCCGCGATGGATCACCTGCACGAAGGTCGGCAGGGCGCTGGCGGCGACGAGGCTGAGGATCAGCGCCAGCCGCCATGTCGGCGCGCCGCCGGCCCGCACGAGGATGCGCAAGAGCACCGGCCAGACGAAGATGAAGGCGAGACCGCCGGTGTTCTGGGTTTCCACGAACAGCGCCGCGAAGCTCACCACGCCAAGCCAGAAGACGTCGCGGTCGATGAGCGCCGCCAGAGCGGCGACGCGCCGCGAGCGGACAAGCGTGGTCGTTGCTTGCAGAATGTCGGGCAGCCCGATGAGCCCCAGCGCCGCGATCAGGATCGCCAGCGGCCCGAAGGCCATGAAATGGATCGAGGCCGCCTGCAGGAAGCGCGGCAGGATGCTGCCTTCGTTCAGCGCCACCAGCGCGGCGATGTCGCCGACATAGGCGCTGACCACACCGGTCGTCAGTTCCAGGAGCGCCAGCACGGCGAGGAAGCCGAGAAGCGCCCCGATCGCGGTACGCAGGGACACGCGTCCGGCGGCGAAGGCGAAGGCGCAGATCAGCGCGCCGCCAGCAAAACCGGTGATCTTGACGAGAAACAGCCCCAGCATCGTGCCGGTGATCGTGATGAGCAGCGTCGTGCGGCCCTTGGCGAAGACCAGCCCGGCCGTCAGCACGTAGAGCAGCAGGCACATCTGCCGGTTGTAGATGCCGAAGCCATCCACGCCGGGAAAGCTGTAATAGGTCTCGACATTGATCGGCAGGATCTGGAAGACCAGGAACGGCACCAGCAGCGCCAGGGCGACGAGCCGCGAACGGCCGTCGACATCGGCCAGCACCAAGGCCAGCAGCGGCGCGGTGACCGCCATCAGCGACCATTGCGCGATCAGCAGCGGCTGGCCGTCGGGAAACAGCTTCACGAACAGGGCGAAGAGCCAGTAGCCCAGCGGCCCGACCGGCGTGAAGAAGTCGACGCCGGGAAGCTGACCGCTCCAGATGCGGTTCGCCGCGTCGAAATAGATGAACAGGTCCCAGTAGAAGGCGCCGATCGGCAGCGTCAGCTTCAGGGTCAGGAGGGCGGCGAGGACGGCGCAGACCAGCGCGAGGAGGATGAGCGGCGAGGTGAGGGCGGATTTCACCGTTCCGGCATCCTGTCGGTCAACGGAGGAAATGAGCGTCACGGATCCGTCCCATCGCGATCTGTCTCGGAACGGTATCCTCCCCGAACATGGTTAACAAAACCCTCCCGGCAGGTTGGTCCGGTCTGCCGGCGGCCAGGCTGCGCCGTTCGCCCGACAGCCGATGTCGCAAAGAGACTGCGCGTGCGCCAAACGCTCCACTAGGCTCGACACGCCGCTACGGCAGTCTGGCAGACGAGGGGTGGTCATGCAGGATCGGGCGCAGGCAGTGGTCATCGGCGGCGGCGTGGTCGGCGTGTCGACGCTCTATCATCTGGCCCGCAAGGGCTGGACCGACAGCGTCCTGATCGAGCGGCGCGAACTCACCTCCGGCTCCACCTGGCACGCCGCCGGCCTTCTGCCGCTGTTCAACATGAGCTACGCCGTCGGCCAGCTGCACCGCTATTCCGTGCGCTTCTATCGCGAGCTGCAGGAGGAGACCGGCATGAATGTCGGCTTCTCCAACGTCACCAACATCCGGCTGGCGCGCACCAGGGACCGCTGGGACGAGTACATGTATTATGCCGGCGTCGCCGAGACGATCGGCGTGCCGGTCAAGCTCCTGACGCCTGCCGAGCTGAAGGAGATCTGGCCGCTCTGCGAGACCGACGGCATTCTCGGCGCGATCCAGCATCCCGAGGACGGCTACATTCAGCCCGCCGACCTGACCCAGGCGCTGGCCCGCGGCGCCCGCGATCGCGGCGCCACCATCCACCGCAACACCACCGTCAGCGCCATCGAGCAGCTCGCCTCCGGCGAGTGGAAGATCGTCACCGACAAGGGCGAGATCGTCTGCGACCACGTCGTCTCGGCCACCGGCAATTTCGCCCGGCGGACCGGCCGGATGGTCGGGCTGGACGTGCCGGTGATCCCGGTCGAGCACCAGTACATCGTCACCGAACCGCATCCGGCGATCGTCGAGCGCCGCCGCCAGGGCCTGCCGGAAATGGGGGTGCTGCGGGAAAGCGACTCCTCCTGGTACATGCGCGAGGAGAATGGCGGCCTGCTGCTTGGCCCCTACGAGATCGGCGCGCCCTGCTGCTATCTCGACGGGCCGGACGCAGACAGCGAATACGAGCTCTTCCAAGAGGATCTCGACCGGCTGATGCCGCATATCGAGACCGCCATCGCCCGCGTGCCGGCCTTCGGCGAGGTCGGCATCAAGAAGGTCTATAACGGCGCCATCGCCTATACGCCCGACGGCTCGCCCATTGTCGGCCCGGCGCCGAGCCGCACCAATTTCTGGCTCAACGAGGGCCATTCCTTCGGCATCACCGCGGCCGGCGGGGCCGGCTGGCAGCTCGCCGAATGGATCGTCGACGGCGAGCCCACCGTCGATCTGGCCGGCGTCGATCCGCGCCGCTTCGGCCCCTATGCCGGCGAGGGCTATCTGCGCGCCAAGAACGAGGAGGCCTATGCCAATGTCTTCTCGGTGCATTATCCCGACGAGGAGCGCGCCGCCGCCCGCCCGCTGAAGACCTCGCCCTCCTATGAGCGGCAGAAGGCGCTCGGTGCCGTTTTCGGCTCCGTCTATGGCTGGGAGCGGGCCAACTGGTTCGCGCCCGATGGCTATGCGGTGCCCGAAGCCGAACTCGATGTCGGCGCCGACGTCCTGATGAAGCACAACCATGCGCCGGCCGATCACACCGGCCGCATCCGCGAGCGCTGGTCCTTCCGCCGCTCCAACTATTTCGAGCATGTCGGCGCCGAGGTGCGGGCGGTGCACGAGGCCGTCGGCCTCCTCGACATGACGCCCTTCGCCAAGGCCTATGTCAGCGGGCCGAACGCTGCCGCCTGGCTCGATGGCCTCCTCGCCAACCGTATTCCGAAAACGCCGGGCCGCGTGGCGCTCTGCCATCTCTTGACCCCGGCCGGCGGCGTGCGCTCGGAGTTCACCGTCTACAAGGCCGGCGCGGAGAGCTACTATATGGTCTCCGGCGGTGCCTATGAGGGCATCGACCACGACATCCTGCAGAAGGCGCTGCCGGGCGACGGCAGCGTGGCGATGCAGCCCGTGACCCACGCGCTCGGCGTCCTCGTCGTCGCCGGCCCGAAATCGCGCGACGTGCTGGCGAAGCTCACCCGCACGGACCTGTCGAACGCAGCGTTTCCCTGGCTGACCGGACAGCGCCTGTCGGTCGGCCCGGTGGCCTGCACCGCGCTTCGGGTCAATTTCGTCGGCGAACTCGGCTGGGAACTGCACCACCCGATCGAGATGCAGAACGCGCTCTACGACCTCCTGATGGAGGCCGGCGCCGAATTCGGCATCCGCCCCTTCGGCATTCGCGCCATGGGGGCGATGGCGCTGGAGAAGTCCTACCGCCAGATCCCGCGCGAACTGTCGATCGAATACAATGCCTTCGAGTCGGGCCTTGAGAGGTTCGTTCATCCCAACAAGGGCGATTTCGTCGGACGGGATGCGGTGGTAGCGGCGCGCGAGAACGGCCCGCGCTGGCAGTTTGCGACCCTCGAGGTGCACGGCGTCACCGACGCAGACGCCCGCGGCTCCGAACCGGTCTATGCCGACGGCGTGTTGGTCGGCCGCGCCACCAATGGCGGCTTCGGCTGGCGGGTCGGCAAGAGCCTGGCCCTGGCGATGCTCGATCCGGCCCATGCCGGCGAGGGGACGCGGCTGACGATCCGCATCCTCGGCACGCTCCACGAGGCCACGGTGATCGGCGAAAGTCCCTTCGACCCGGAGAATGTCCGCCTGCGCGGCTGACATGGAACGGGCCGCCCGGCCACCCGTTGCTGGCGCAGCTTCCGCCGCCCGCGCATGCCGCCGGCGGCGTTTTTCATCATCGAAAGGACGATCCCATGCCCCATACGACGCCCATGCCCGGCGACAAGGCGCCGGCCCTCAAGGTCGCGATGAGCGACGGCGGCCAGCTCGATCTGGCAAACGACAATCCCGAGAACTTCTCGCTGGTCTTCTTCTATCGCGGCGTTCACTGCCCGATCTGCAAGAAGCAGATCGGTGAACTGGCGAAGCGTCGCGAGGAATTCCGCGCCAAGGGCTTCAACGTCCACGCCGTCTCGATGGACGACGAGGCACGCGTCCAGCGCCAGAAGGCCGAATGGGACCTCGCCGGCATGCCGGTGGGCTACGGCCTCAGCGAGGAGAGCGCCCGCGAATGGGGCCTCTACATCTCCTCCAAGGCGCAGGATTCCGAGCCGGCCCGCTTTGCGGAGCCGGGTCTGGTGGCGGTTCGCCCGGATGGCACGATCTACGCCATGTGGCTGCAGACGGTGCCGTTCACGCGGCCGAGCCTCGACGATCTCCTCGGCGGGCTGAGCTTCGTCGTCGACAAGGGCTACCCGACCCGCGGTGAACTGGCGGCCTGATCGGCCTGGCTGGCAGGCGAGGGTCGAGGTGACGCCTTTGTGAATTGCGCGGCCGGCCATCCGGCGTGACGCTTCCATAATGGGACAACGCACCCTGATCCTCGCCTTCCTGTCGGCGGCGCTGGCGCTTCTGCCGGCGCTGACCGGACATGCGGCGGCCGGCGCCCAGCAGCGCGGCCTGCGCGACCTTGGCTCCGCTCTCGGAGCCGGCCCCGACGACGGCATGAGGGTCGACGCCGAACTGGTTCTCGCCGTCGACGTCTCCTGGTCGATGGATCGCGGCGAGCAGGAGATCCAGCGGGCCGGCTACGCCGCCGCCTTTCGCAGCGAGGATGTGCAGAAGGCGATCCTCGGTGGCCCGCATGGCCGGGTCGCCGTCGCCTATATCGAATGGGCCGGCACCCTGTCGCAGGCAGTCGTGGTGTCCTGGACGCTGATCGATTCCCGCGAGGCCGCCGATGGCTTCGCCTATCGCCTGCAGACGGAGGAGCCGGATCGCGAGCGGCGCACCTCGATCTCCTCGGCCATCGACTATGCCGCGACCCTCTTCGACGACAATGGCTATGCCGGCCTGCGGCGGGTCATCGATATTTCCGGCGACGGGCCGAACAACCAGGGCCGGATAGTGACCGAAGCGCGCGATGCGGCGGTCGCCCGCGGCATCGTCATCAACGGCCTGCCGCTGATGACCACCGGCGGCTTCAGCTCATGGGGCTCGATCCCCGATCTCGACCGCTACTACGCCGAATGCGTCATCGGCGGCCCCGGCGCGTTCATGATCCCGGTCAACGAATGGGACCAGTTCCCGGCCGCCGTCCGCCGCAAGCTGGTGATGGAACTGGCCGATGCCTGGCCCGACCCCGCCCCGCAGGCGCCTGCCGTGGTGCCGGTGCAGGAGACGGCCAGCAGCGACTGCCTGATCGGCGAGCGTCAGTGGCAGGAGCGGCAGCGCCGCTGGATGGAGGATTTCTAGCTCCGCGGCTTCGGAGAGGCCCGTGACGCGCCGCCCGTCAGGCCGGGGCGAGGACCGAACGCGTGGCGCGCTCCTGCTGGGGCGAGCGCGAATAGAGTTCGCGGTAGCATTTGGAAAAATGCGAGGCCGAGACGAAGCCGCTGGCCACCGCGATCTCGACGATCGGCAATTGCGACTGCAGCAGCAGGTGGCGGGCCCGGTCGAGCCGGATCTCCAGATAATAGCGCGCCGGCGAGCGGCCCATTTCCCGGTGGAACAGCCGCTCCACCTGCCGGCGTGACAGGCCGACATCCTCGGCGATCTCGACCAGCGACAGCGGGTCGGCAAGATTGGCCTCCATGATCTCGATCACCCGCAGCACCTTGGAGTGCTGCACGCCGAGCCGGGCGCGCAGCGGCAGGCGCTGGCGATCCTGTGAACTGCGGACCCGGTCGGTCAAAGCCTGCTCGCAGACCCGGTTCACCACGTCCTCGCCGAGATCGTCGCCGATCAGCGTCAGCATCATGTCGAGGGCGGCGGTGCCGCCGGCGCAGGTGTAGATGTTGTGGTCGATCTCGTAGAGATCGGCATAGGCGTCGACCCGCGGGAAGGCTTCCGAGAAGCCCGGCAGGTTCTCCCAATGGATGGCGCAGCGCCGGTCGGCCAGAAGCCCGGCGCGGGCGAGAATCCACGCCCCGGTGCAGAGGCCGCCGACGCTGATGCCGCGCTGGTGGCTCTCGCGCAGATAGGAGAAGCTGGTCTTGTCGGTGAAATCCTCGACGAAGACGCCGGAACAGGCAAACACCATCGAGGGCCGGTGCTCGGACGGCAGCGCCTTGCGTTCGGCCTCCACCGAGCTGGTGACGGCCACTTCGACGCCATTGGAGGCGCGGACCGGCTGGCCGTTCGGCGAGGCGAGGCGCCAGCGATAGATTTCGCGGCCGACGACGCGATTGGCGATCCGCAATGGCTCGATGGCGGTCGCGAAGGCGATCATCGAGAAATTCGGAACGAGCAGGAAGACGATGGTCCGCTTCGGGCCGGAGCCCGGACCCTCGCTCGCGCCGGGCCGGGGCTTGTCGATCAGGCCGCCCGCATTTCCTGGACCCATACCGCCCGCTCCGCATCAAGGGCCATTCACGCATCGCGTGCGCGGCCCAAGGTGGAGTGGAATGACGGGTTTCGCAAGCCGGGAACGGCCGCCGATGTCAGACAGTCGGCGGCGATCGGCGGGTGCGGATTACTTCTTGCCCTTGCGCGCCTTGCGGGCGGCGTAGCGGGCGTCGCGCTCGGCCTTCTTGGCGGCCTCGTCGGCGACCATCTGCGCCAGCGGCCGGTTCTTCTCGGCCTTGCGGGCCTCTTCCTCGGCGAGCCGCTCGGCTTCCGCCTCGGCGTCGCGCTCGGCTTTCTCGCGGGCCTTCACCTCGTCCTCGGCACGCTTCTTGGCGAGGCGCTCCTCACGGGCCGCTGCGATCTCCGCGCGTTCCTGCCGGGCCTTTTCGGCCTCGGGGCTGTCCAGCCGCTCCTTGGCCTTCTGCAGCAGCGCCATCTTGGCGTCGCGGGCCGCATTACGGCGTTCGGCGAAATCGGTATCCTTGGGCTTCAAATCATCACCAGTGGTCGTCGGTACGGCGCCGCGCAATGCCTGCGCGGATTTCGGGGTCGCCTGTCATCGCTATGGATGCTGTTGGATAGGCCTCCGCGCGTCCCGGCGCAACGGTTGGCGGGCAAAACTTCGACCGTTTCTCGCCGATTCGGCGGAAATTCTGGGCCTGACGGGCCGAATCTGCAGCCTGTGTTGCAAAGCACCGCCGCGTTCGCGCTCACGCCTGGCGTTCGCGCGCCCGCGATCCAGCCCGGCGCCGGCGCCCGTCGCCGACGGGACTGCCGCCAATGTCGGGGCGCTTCGAGACGACGCTGCCGTCCGCGCCGCGATTGGGCAGCGGCTGCACCCGGCAGAGCTCGGGATAGGCGTCGAGCTTGTTGGGAAAGGCCATGGCGGCGACGAAGTGGCGCTGGAAGTCGGGCTCCAGCGCGGTCTCGATCTTGGTGATGCGGGTGACCGTCGCCTCGATCTCGCGGCGATAGGCGCGGTTGAGCAGCGCCATGCGGGCGCCGGCGCCCGCGGCGTTGCCGATGGAGCCGCATTTGGCAAGATCGCAATCGGGCACCAGTCCCAGGATCATCGCATAGCGCGGCTCGATGAAGGAGCCGAAGGCGCCGGCCAGCGCGATCCGGTCGATGCGGATCGGCGCGGCCGTCGCGGCGGTCTCTGGCACGGGAAGGGGCGGCGGCAGGGGGATGGCCGGTTCGGCGGCCCGGCCGGCCTGCGCGGCAAACAGCGCGTCGGCGAGGGCCGGGCCTCGGCCGGGTCGAGGTCGAGCGGCAGATCGTCCGAAGCGGCGGCGGGTGCGGGGGGCGGCGCCGGCGCGGCGGGTGCAGGCGGAACCGCGAACCGGTCCATCAGCAGCTTGATGCCGGCGTAAAGGGCCGCCTTGCCGAGCTGGATCGCGCGGATGTCGGTCTGCAGGACGCGGATCGTCTGGTCGGCCGTCTCGTGCAGCACATAGGCGAAGGTGCGGCCCTCCCGCACGATCCGCGGCGAACGCGCGGCCAGCGCGCCGTCGATGACGCCGTCCTCGGTGACGATCCCGGCAAGAAACATCTCGGCGATGACCTCGATGATGCCCGAGCCGCAGATGCCGGTGACGCCGACGGCCTGCGCGGCCTCGGCGAAGCCCGGCTCGTGCGACCATGTATCGACGCCGATCACCTTGAAGCGCGGCTCCAGCGTCTCGGGATCGATCCGCACGCGTTCGATCGCGCCGGGTGCCGCGCGCTGGCCGCTGGAAATCTCGGCGCCCTCGAAGGCCGGGCCGGTGGGCGAGGAGGCCGCCAGCAGCCGGCTGCGGTTGCCCAGGACGATCTCGGCATTGGTGCCCACATCGACGATCAGCATGGTCTCGTCCTGCCGGTGCGGCCCCTCCGACAGGGTCACGGCGGCAGCATCGGCGCCGACATGGCCGGCGATGCAGGGCAGCAGATAGGCGCGCGCCGCCGGATGCAGCGTCAGGTCGAGGTCGCTGGCCGGCACGGCGACGGCGCCCGAGACCGCCAGCGCGAAGGGCGCCTGGCCGAGCTCGGTCGGGTCGATGCCGAGAAACAGATGATGCATGATCGGATTGCCGACGAAAACGCAGTCCATGATATCGGCGGTGGCAATGTGCGCCTCCGCCGCGACCTCTTCGATCAGGGCCTGGATCGCCGCGCGGACCGCCACGGTCATCTGCGGCCGGCCCTGCGGGTTCATCATCACGTAGGACACCCGGCTCATCAGATCCTCGCCGAAGCGGATCTGCGGATTGGGGGCCCCGGCCGAGGCGATGGTCGCGCCGGACAGCAGCGAGGAGAGATGCAGCGCGATGGTCGTCGAGCCGATGTCGACCGCGATGCCATAGGCCTCGTTCTTCAGACCCGGATAGAGGCCCATGAGGCGTGGACGCTCGTCGTCGCGGTCCAGCGCGATGGCGCAGGTCACCTTCCAGCCGCCACGGCGCAGGATCGCCTGGACCTCGGGCAGGATCGCCGGATCGACGATCGGCGCCGCCACGTCCCAGTCGCGTTCCAGCGCCGCGAAGATCCGGTCGAGATCGCCGAGCGGCGCGTGCATGTCGGGCTCGGCGACCTCGATATAGAGGAGGCGGATGGCCGGATCGCGAGGAAAGTCGCGGGTATCGACGGCCTTGCGCACGACGGCGGAATTGACCGCCATGCCGGTGGGCAGGTCGACGACGAGATCGCCTTCGATGGTCGCCGAGCAGGACAGGCGGCGCCCCGGCGGGAACGGCCGCTTGGCCGCGTAGCGGGCTTCTTTCGCCGACCAGGCGGAGAGATGGTCGGCGGCCGAGACGATCTTGTGCTTGGCGAAGACGCCTTCGGCGACCTCGATCTGGCAACGCCCGCAGATGCCGCGCCCGCCGCAGACGCTTTCGACATAGACCCCGAGCGTGCGCGCCGCATCAATGACGGGCGTGCCGCGGGGAAAGCGACCGCGGCGGCCGGACGGCATGAACAGGACGAGGGGATCGGCGGCCGTCGTCATCGGCGCGCCGCGTTCTGGCTGAGGCTTACTGGGCGAGACGCTTGCGGTTGGCGCGCACGCGCTGGGAATAGGGCTTCAGACCGGCCGAGAGGATCGTGTCGCCGTGGTTGCTGCCGCGACCGGTGCCGGTCACCGTTGCCATGGCGACAGAGGTCATCGCCTCGATGGTGGCGAGGTTCATCGCCACGATGGATTCGCCGGCCGCCTGCAACTTTTCGCTCAGCATGCGGGAGACTTCGTCGCGATCCTTGGCCTGCGGCGACGCGGCGGCCATCGAGAACTGGGTCAGGCGCGTGCCGATGACAAAGGGCGACATCAGCATCAGCGTCGTGAGTTCCGCCGCCGTCTTGGGTGCGTGGAAGAAGGACGCGGGGTTCGGATTGCGGCTCATGCGGGGTGTTCCTTGTTCGGTAGTTGCTACCAAACGCGCCAGATGGCGAAATGGTCTCCCGATCCGTAGCTTTATTTCGCACCGGCAAAAAGCGCCGCAACGACACGATCCGCAGTTTAAACGGCCGGCCTGTCACGACGCCGCCCTCCGGCCTTCGCGCCCGCCACGCCGCCGCCCGCCGGCTCCGGCAGCAGGAGCAGCGGCCGCAGCGGATGCGCCGCCTGCCGGCGCCACGTCGCGATAGTGGCGGATCCACTCGCCGCAGGAGGGATCGTTGCCCATCAGCACGTTGGCTGCGCGCACCGCCTCCATCTCCTGGGGGCGGCAGGGGTTCATGATGGCCGAGGTCATGCCGGCGGCAATCGCCATGGGCAGGAAGGCGGCGTTGACGGCGTGACGGTGGGGCAGGCCGAAGGAGATGTTCGACGCACCGCAGGTGGTGTTCACGCCGAGCTCCTCGCGCAGCCGGCGGACCAGCGCGAAGACCTGCCGGCCGGCGGTGCCCATCGCGCCGATCGGCATGACCAGCGGATCGACGACGATGTCGGCGGCGCTGATGCCGTAATCGGCGGCATGGCGAACGATGCGCCTCGCCACCTCGAAGCGCACATCCGGGTCCTCTGAGATGCCGGTCTCGTCGTTGGAGATGGCAACGACCGGCACGTCGTATTTCTTGATCAGCGGCAGGATCGCCTCGAGCTTTTCCACCTCGCCGGTGACCGAATTGACCAGCGGCCGTCCCTTGGCGACGGCCAGCGCGGCGCTCAGCGCCGGGGAGACGGAGGAATCGATCGAGATCGGCAGGTCGGTGAGGCTCTGGACGAGGCGGATGGTCTCGACCAGCAGCGGCGGTTCGGAGATGTTCGGGTCGACGGCGGTGACGCCGGCATTGACGTCGAGCATGGTGGCGCCGGCGGCGACCTGGGCGAGGACATCGCGCGTCACCGTCTCGAAATTGCCTGCGACCATCTCGGCGGCGAGGATCTTGCGGCCGGTCGGATTTATGCGTTCGCCGATGACGCAGAAGGGCTGGTCGAAGCCGATCACGACCTCGCGGCTGGCGGATGCGACGATGGTGCGGGTCATGGCCGAACTCCGGTCGGTGAAGGCGTCGCGCGCTACGTGGCGTCAGGCGTGCTGGCGGGCGCCCGCCGCCGTCTGGATCGCCGTCGCGTCCATCCAGGAGCCGCGGCCGTAGAGCCATTGCGCCGAGGCCGCGAGCCCGCCGAAGGGAAAGACGTGAAGCTGCCTGACCGGGGTATCTGGCGTCTCGGCCCAGTGGCGCTCGATCGGCCCGGCGACGGATTCGGGCGAATGGGAGGTGGCGAGCGCGGTGAGGGCGCTCGGCCGTTTCTTCAGGACGGACACGGAATTGCCGATGCCGCAGAGGGCCGCGAAGCGGATCAGCGTCGCGATCTTCGCGGGGCCGGCGACGCCGAGATGGATCGGCAGGTCGATGCCCGCCGCGCGGACGGACTCCGCCCAGTTCAGATAGACCGCCGCGTCGAAGCCGAACTGCGTGACGATCCGCAGCCTTGCATCGCTGCGCCGGGCGAAATCGCGTTTCAGCCGCAGCGCTTCCGAGGCGGTGGCGGCGGAAAAGTCCGGCGTGCCCTCCGGGTGGCCGGCGACCCCGATGTCGCGAAAGCCGTGGCGGTCGAGGATGCCCGTCGAGAGGACCTCCATGGTCGAGCTGTAGGGCCCGGCCGGTCGCGTCAGCCCGCCGCCGATTACCAGCACGTCGCTGGCGCCGCCTTCCTCGGCATAGGCCTGGACGCGGTCGCGCAATTCGGCATGGCTGCGCATGCGGCGCGCCGGAATGTGCGGCACCGGTTCGTAGCCGAGGTCGCGGACCCGCCGGACGGCGCGGACGAAATCCTTCACCGCATCGACGCCGACATCGCAGAGATAGGTCTTCGTGCCAGGCGGAAAGAGCCCCGGCAGGTCGCGCGATTCCAGCGCCTGGCGCGGGGCGATCTCGATGGAGGCGGGCATGGCCGTGCGGCCGGCATGCATGTCGTATCCGATCGGCTTCATGGTTCGCGCCCCTCGTTCGCGACGAGCGCCTTGAGACGGTCGCCGTCGTAGCTCTGTTCGATATCGCGGGTCAGCCGTTCGGCTTCGGCTTCGAGGTCGCTCACCTCGGCCGGAGACGAGCCCCGCCGCCATTCGGCGAGATAGGCGTCGCTGTCCTTCGCGCCGACGCGCATGGCGCAGCGGTCGATGGCCTCGATGAAGCGGGGAGGAAGTTCGCGGCGGGCGGATTTGCGACCCTGCCGCACCACGATCTGGGCGGGAATGTCACGCCAGTAGACGATCTGCAGTTCTGCCATCCGCCACCTCCGATGACCCCACTGTGGTCCGGTGGAAACGGTGCGGATATGCCGGGCGCGACGGGCCGCGATGCCGTTTGCGACATCGGGCGCGCGGGGCGCGGGGCGCGGGGACAGGCGTCCTGATGCGGCCCGGCCACGGCGGCCGGCGCGGCGTGGAGCGGCTAGAACAGCCCCATCACGGCCAGGGCCGCGGCGCCGTAGACGCTGAGAAGGAAGATCGTCGAGGCGATGCCGACGAGGATCGAGGCGATCAGCCAGAGACCGTCGCGCGCCGTGATGGCGATGCCGGCGATGGCGACGGAGACGCCCGGAAACATGTTGGTCAGCGGAAACGGAATGGCGATCAGGATCGACATGACGAAGCAGAACCAGCCGATGCCCGACAGCAGCAGCCATTCGGGCTCGGGCCAGTAGCGATGCCGGGCGAGACGCTCGATCCGGCGGAGCATCGGTCCGATGCGGGTGACGACGCGCGCCAGCATCTCGGAGGTGATCCGGATCTTGCGGATGCGCTCGGGCAGCCACAGCCGATGCCGGCCGACCGCCAGCTGCAGCGTGAACAGCACCAGCGGCAGGCCAAGAAAGATCGAGGCGCCGGGCGGCAGCGGCACCAGGTTCAGGCCGCCGAACAGGATGAAGAAGGCGCCGAAGGAGCGGGTGTCGAAAGCCTGGGAGAGCTCGCCGATCGTCGCGCCGGCGCGGTTGCGGTGGGACAGGCCGCGCAGGATCGCCGAAATCCGCTTCTGCCGCTTGGCACCACGCCGCCGGAGCGATTGTCGGAGGCTGGAGAAGACGGCAGGTGACACGGAGGACGCTCTGGGAACGGGGACTTCGGAAAAGCTCATGATGCGGCCTGTTCCGTCGCGTGTGAGGAACGGTCCGCGAACGACGCTGCCGCCTGACCGGGCTTCGTCGATCCACTGTGCCCTTGAAGGCGTTAAATCGGGGTTTTCCCTGTAAAGATCAAGACGTGATCCCCGCGGGCCCTGCGAAGGTCGCAGGGGCCATGATCGTGCCGCCCGCCGTCCGCGGGGGCGAACCGCGCAAACGGGCCGGCGGCAGGGGACTCAGGCGGGCGCGTGTTCCGGCACGGGCGCGGCGGCCGCGATGATGGCGTCGCTCAGATCGCCGTAGCCGACGAAACGGCGCTCGTAGCCGAGCCCCAGTTTCGCCGCGATCTGACGTCCGCGCCGGTCGAGATCCGGGGCGTCGGTCTGGGCGAGATAGACGACGCGTTCGTAGTGGCCGAAGAGCATGCCGATCAGTTCGGGATGACGGTCGAGCTTCATCGGCCGGGTGACGAAGGCGTCGAACTGGCGGGCGAGAAAGTCGGTCAGCCAGAAGGTCGTCATCTGCGCCTCCGCATCGGCGGCAAAGCGATCATTGCCGGCAAAGAACGCGTAGCAGTGCGGTCCGGCAATGCGGTCGACGCCGTGTCGCTGGCAGACCGCGTCGAGGAGGCCGCCGGTGCCGCAATCGGCATAGGCGATGAAAATCCGCCCGGCGCCGTCTGCGCGGGCCGCGATGATGGCGGCCTCGACGGCCGGCGCGATCTTCTGCGGCGCGTTATGCAGGTCTGCCGGCAGGCAAGTGACTGTGACATGGGCCAGCCCGTTGGCCGACAGGACGGCCAGAACCTCGCGGGCGATGGCGCCGCAGGCGATGACCGTCAGCGTTTCGGGGGCGGGCGGAGCCGACCTCGACACGCCGTCATGCGGCAGGGGATTCATTGCCCGGTGACCTGACATTCACCACGCCTGTCAAAAACCGGCGCGTGGTGGGAACCAGCGGGGCACTGCACCGTTTTTCGGTCACATTTGCCAACCGGAGACCCCACAATGACCAAGCGCATCGCCATCGTGTCCACTCTTCTCGCCGGAGCCCTGGCGCTTTCGGCCTGCGCCAACACCGTGCGCGGCGTCGGTCGCGACGTGGGCAACACGGTGGATGCCACCGGCGCCGCTGTGAACGACGTCGCCCGGTAAACGCGCGCGTCAGCAGTTCGAAAAGGCGTGGTGACCGACGGTCGCCGCGCCTTTTGCGTATCCGGGGCCCGGCGTGCGGCCGGACGGGCGGGCAGGGCCGGCGTCACAGTTGGTTGTGCCGCCGTTCCATCAGGTTCCGGGCGGTCTCCACCGTGACTGCAGCGTCGCGGCAATAGGCGTCGGCGCCGACCTGGTTGGCGAAATCCTCGTTCAGCGGCGCGCCGCCGACCAGGACGATGACGTCGTCGCGAATGCCCTTCTGGACGAGCGTGTCGATGACGACCTTCATGTAGGGCATGGTCGTCGTCAGCAGCGCCGACATGCCGAGGAATTCCGGCTGGTGGTCCTCGATCGCCGCGAGATATTTGTCGACGTCGATATTGATGCCGAGATCGACGATCTCGAAGCCGGCGCCTTCCATCATCATGCCGACGAGATTCTTGCCGATGTCGTGGATGTCGCCCTTCACCGTGCCGATGACCATCTTGCCCTGCTTCGGCGCGCCGGTCTCGGCGAGCAGCGGCCGCAGGATGGCCATGCCGGCCTTCATTGCATTGGCCGACAGAAGCACCTCGGGCACGAACAGGATGCCGTCGCGAAAATCCTCGCCGACGATCTGCATGCCGCCGACCAGCGCCTTGGTCAGGACGTCATAGGGCGTCCATCCGCGTTCGAGGAGGATCTGCGTTCCCTCCTCGATCTCCTCGCGCAGTCCGTCATAGAGGTCGTCCTTCATCTGGGCGACGAGATCGTCGTCCGACAGTTCGGCCAGAATGATGTCGTCGGCATCGGCCATGGCGCATTCCTTGTGGCGGGAGGAACCCGGAACTGCCCCGAACGCGACTTTCAGCGACTGCGCCGCCTCGTCCGTCCGCAGCCTTCACTCTAGGGCAGCCGCAGCCGCGCAATCTCTTTGCTGCGACATCCGCCATTGCGAAAGCGACGTGCGCGCCGCCGCGCGACGCAGGCCGAAGCGCCCGCCAGGGGCCGGCCGATGCGGGCCGGCGCCGTCATTGTTCTCGGCGCGTCACCGGCCTTCGCAGGTAAGACGGCAGCGGCCGGCGCTGCTCCTAGTATCGGGGCAGATCGAACGCCCGTGCGGCTTGAGCCCGCGCGGGCTGCCGCTTTGGCCGGAGACCTGACGATGAGCGACGAAACCGGACATCTGAGCGAGACGCCGCGCACCGAAGGCGGCCGGCGCGGCCGCGGCACCGGCGGCGGGGCGACGGCCCGGCGCGCGGCCCGCGTCCAGAGCGCTTCCGGGACGAAGCTGAGCTACATCCGCCGCAACGTGCCGGAATACGAGCTCCTCGACGAGGCGGGACTCGCCATCATCGAGGCGAATGCCGACACCATCCTCGAAGAGATCGGCATCGAGTTCCGCGACGACGCCGAGGCGCTGGAGATGTGGAAGGCGGCCGGGGCCGGGGTCTCGGGCGAGCGCGTCCGGTTTCCCAAGGGCCTGTGCCGCGAGCTTCTGAAGACGGCGCCGCGGACCTTCGTCCAGCATGCGCGCAACCCGGAGAACTCGGTCGAGATCGGCGGCAAGGCGACGGTCTTCGCGCCGGTCTACGGCCCGCCCTTCGTCCGCGATCTCGACGGCGTGCGGCGCTATGCGACCATCGAGGATTTCCGCAATATCGTGAAGCTGGCCTATCTGGCGCCGTCGCTGCACCATTCCGGCGGCACCGTCTGCGAGCCCGTCGACATCCCGGTCAACAAGCGGCATCTCGACATGCTGCTGGCCCACATGACCCTGTCGGACAAGCCGTTCATGGGCTCGGTGACGGCGCCGGAGCGAGCCCGCGACACGGTGGAGATGTGCCGCATCCTGTTCGGCGAGAAGTTCGTCGACGAGAATTGCGTGGTCATCAACCTGATCAACGCCAATTCGCCGATGACCTTCGACGGCACCATGCTGGGCGCGCTGAAGGTCTATGCCCGCGCCAACCAGGCCTGCATCGTCACGCCCTTCATCCTCGCCGGCGCGATGAGCCCGGTCACGGTCGCCGGCACGCTGGCGCAGGTTTTGGCCGAGGCGCTGGCCGGGGCCGCCTTCACCCAGCTCTGCCGGCCGGGCGCGCCGGTGGTCTTCGGCACCTTCGCCTCGTCGATCTCCATGCAGTCCGGGGCGCCGACCTTCGGCACGCCCGAGCCGGCGCTGGTGTCCTACGGCGCGGCCCAGCTGGCGCGCCGGCTCGGCCTGCCGTTCCGCACCGGCGGGTCGCTCTGTGCCTCCAAGGTGCCCGACGCCCAGGCCGCCTATGAGAGCGCCAACACGCTGAACTCCACCATGCTGGCGGGCACCAATTTCGTCCTGCATGCGGCCGGCTGGCTGGAGGGCGGGCTGGCCGTCTGCTTCGAGAAATTCGTGATGGATTGCGACCAGCTTGGCATGATGCAGGCCTTCTCGCGCGGCGTCGATCTGTCGGAGAACGGGCAGGCCATGTCGGCGATCCGCGAGGTCGGTCCGGGCAGCCACTTCCTCGGCTGCCAGCACACCCAGGACAATTTCCAGACGGCGTTCTACCGCTCGGCCATCGCCGACAACAATTCCTTCGAGCAATGGTCGGCGGAAGGCGCGTTGCGGGCCGAGAACCGCGCCGGGCAGCTCTGCCGGCGCTGGCTGGAATCCTACGAGGCGCCGGCGCTCGATCCCGCCATCGCCGAGGCGCTGACGGCGTTCGTTGCCAAGCGCAAGGCCGCCGAGGCCGACGCCTTCGCCTGAAAGGGAGAGGCGGACCCGGCCGCCCAGCCCGAAACCACGTCGGCGGCGAGGATCGCCCGGACGATCCACCGCGCGGTCTGGCGCGGCCACGACGAAAGCTGACGGCTAAGTTACGCCGAACGCGCCGGCCGCCCGGCCGCCGGCTGCGCGGCCAGGCGCTCTCCCCACCGCTCGCGGCGTCCCGGAAAATGACGCAAAGACATCTGCCGCGTTTTGTCGTTATATTTGCGCCACCCGTTCGAGGAGAGAACGATGGGCGCGATCTTCCGGTATCTGATGGCACGGCCGATCTACTTTGCCATCACGGTGGCGCTGGCGCTGGCGCTTCTGCCGGTGGCGGTCTGGATGGATATGCGCCATCTCTCCGACACGGCGCTGAACGCCCAGGCGAACAGCCTGAATTCCATGATCACCGATATCCGCAGCTATTATGCGCGCAATGTCGTCGGCCGGGTGCTGGCCAATCCCGAGGGCCGGACCATCGCCGCCCATAATTATCTGGAAGTGCCCGGCGCGATCCCGATCCCGGCCACCCTGTCGCTGGAGCTGGGCGAGGTGATCGGTCGGCGCGGCGAGAATATCCGCTACCGCTTCGCCTCCGATCTGGTCTTCGCCAAGCGCGCGCCGCACGTCCTCGACGCCTTCGAGCGCGATGCGCTGCAGACCTTCCGAACCAACGGCGCCGACCATCCGCTGATCACGCAGGTCAACGGTTCGCTGCTCGATCGCAATATCCGGCTGGCGGCGCCGGTGGTCATGGGGGAGGCCTGCGTCGCCTGCCACAACGCCCATCCCGAGAGCCCGAAGCGGGACTGGCAGGTCGGCGACATCCGCGGCATCCAGGAGGTGGAGATCGAGCAGCCGATCGCCGCCAATCTCCTCTCCTTCAAGTATCTCCTCGCCTATTTCGTCGGTGCCGGCCTGTTCGGCGTCTGCTTTGCCGCGCTGCAATGGCGCCAGGCCCGCACCTTCGGGCGCATGAACACCGAACTGGAAGAGGCCAATTCCTTCCTAGCCTCGGTCTCCATGAAGATTTCCAAATATCTGTCGCCGCAGGTCTATCGCAGCATCTTCAGCGGCGAGCGCGACGTCACCATCTCGACCGAGCGCAAGAAGCTGACGATCTTCTTCTCCGACATCAAGGATTTCACCGTCACCTCCGAGCGGCTGCAGCCGGAGGAACTGACCCAGCTTCTGAACGAGTATTTCACCGAGATGTCGAAGATCGCGCAGGAGCACGGCGCCACGGTCGACAAATTCATTGGCGACGCGATCCTCGCCTTCTTCGGCGATCCCGAAACGATGGGCCCGCGCGAGGATGCCAAGGCGTGCCTCGCCATGGCGATCGCCATGCAGCGGCGGATGGTCGAGCTCAACGCCGAATGGCGTCGCCGCGGCATCGAGAAGCCGTTCCAGGCCCGGATGGGCATCAATACCGGCTTCTGCAATGTCGGCAATTTCGGCAGCGCCGACCGCATGGATTACACGATCATCGGGGCCGAGGCGAACCTCGCCGCCCGGCTTGAGCAGATCGCCGAGCCCGGCGGCATCGTGATGAGCTACGAGACCTATGCCCATGTGGAGGACGACGTGCGGGCCCGGCCGCTGGCGCCGATCTCGCTGAAGGGGATCAGCCGCGAGGTGATCCCCTATGTGGTCGAGGGCATCCACGACGAGGCTACGGACGCGGCGCCCGGCGTGATCAATGAATATGCCGAGGGCGCCCGCATCTTCCTCGATCTCGAACGGCTGACCGAGGTCGAGCGGGACCGCCTGCACGCCGTCCTGACCGACGCCGTGGAAGCGCTGAAGCGACGCCGGCCGCTGACATCCTGACCGGAGCGCTGCCCCAGCGGCATTGCACGCCTTCGGATCGCGTCGAAAGCCCAGGATTATCTTCGGCGGTGGAGGCGCATCCGGCGGCCGGGCGCGTGACCGCGGCCGGAGCCCAGCCCTCTGGAAACACGAAGGATTTCCCGCCTTTCGAGACCGGGTGACGGTGGCTGCGCCGTGCGCTGCGGCCTTCGGCGGTAACACGCATGGCGCGAAAAGCGTTTGCCATCACCGGAATTGAACCTACCATAACCAATATTGATGGTTTGGCTCAGATCGTCTTGCTGCCCGACCGACCGATAGAGGGGTGATCGCCCATGGCGACCGAGATCTTTGTCGTTGCCTATGACGGGCATGATCGCAGCGTCGTCGACTACGCGGTGGTGCGGGCCAAGGCGAGCGGGGCGGCCCTCCACATCGTCCACGTCCTGCAATGGTCGCCCTACAGCTTCCTGACCGCCGAGGAACTCGACGAGCGCAAGATGCGCCGGCGCCAGGAGCTCGAACGCGCCAGGACCACGCTGCTCGATCCGCTCGTCGCCGAGATTTCGGCCGAAGGGGTCACCGTCGATTGCGAAATCCGCTTCGGCGCACCGACCGAGATCATCCTCGCGGTTGCCGAGCATCAGAAGGCGGCGATGATCTTCGTCGGGCGCACGGGCAGGGGCCCGGTCCAGAACAAGATCTTCGGCAGCGTCACCCTGGGACTGGCGCAGGTTGCCCGCATCCCGACCGTGATCGTGCCATGAGCCGCCTTGCATCCGCCGCACGGAATTTCGATCCAGACAGAGGTTGCGTCATGCCGAAGACCGCCGCTCTCCTGCCGCTGGCGGGCGCCAGCCTTCTCCTGACCGGGCCCGCCGCAGCGCAGGACGCCGAGCCGGGCTTTTCCATCGATGCGACCCTTTCGGCGATCATGGAGCCGGTCACGACCCCCTTCGTGAGCTTCATCTTCGCGCCGCTGCCGGGCACCGAACTGCCCTGGATCGTCCTGTGGCTGATCACGGCGGCGGCGATCTTCACGGTCTATTTCGGCTTCGTGCAGTTCCGTCTGGTCGGCCATGCCATCCAGCTCGTGCGCGGCCAGTACACCTCGCCGGATGCGGCGGGTGAGGTCACCCATTTCCAGGCGCTGGCGACGGCGGTCTCGGGCACGGTCGGCCTCGGCAATATCGCCGGCGTCGCCGTCGCGGTCTCGATCGGCGGCCCGGGCGCAACCTTCTGGATGATCCTCGCCGGTCTTCTCGGCATGGCCTCGAAATTCACCGAATGCACCCTCGGCGTGAAATACCGCGAGGAATACCCCGACGGGCGCGTCTCCGGCGGACCGATGCATTATCTGCGCAAGGGCATGGCGGAACTCGGCTACGCCAAGCTCGGCCGGTTCCTTGCCGTGCTCTTCGCGATCTTTTGCGTCTTCGCCTCCTGGGGCGGCGGCAACATGTTCCAGGCCAACCAGGCCCATGCGCAGCTGGTCGTCATCACCGGCGGCGAGGAGAGCTTCCTGAACGGCCGTGGCTGGATCACCGGCGTCGTCATGGCGATCATCGTCTTCATGGTCATCGTCGGCGGCATCAAGTCGATCGCACGCGTCACCGAGAAGCTGGTGCCGTTCATGGGACTGCTCTATCTGGGCGCCGCTCTGGTGATCATCGGCGTCGAATACGACCGGATCGGCTGGGCGGTCGGCCAGATCTTCGCCGGCGCCTTCACCGGGCTGGGGGTCGCCGGCGGCATTGTCGGCGCGCTGATCCAGGGCCTGCGCCGTGCGACCTTCTCCAACGAGGCCGGCATCGGCTCGGCGGCGATCGCCCATGCGGCGGTGCAGACCGACCATCCGGTTACCGAGGGTTTCGTGTCGATGCTGGAGCCGTTCATCGACACCGTGGTGATCTGCACGGCGACGGCGCTGGTGATCACCATCAGCGGCGTCATGCAGCAGGACCCGGCGACCGGCCTGTATGTCTGGGATCAGGGCCTCGGCCAGATCGCCACGGAAGGCTCGCTCAGCGGCGTCGAACTGACCTCGGCGGCCTTCGGCACGGCGATCCCGTGGTTCCCCTACGTGCTGGGGCTCGCCGTGGTGCTCTTCGCCTTCTCGACCATGATCTCCTGGTCCTATTACGGGCTGAAGGCGTGGCTGTTCCTGTTCGGCGATTCCAAGACCTCGGACCTGTTCTTCAAGGTCCTGTTCTGCCTGTTCGTCGTTCTCGGCGCCTCCGTCAGCCTCGGCGCAGTGCTAGACTTCTCCGACGCCTCGCTGTTCGCCATGGGCATCGCCAACATCATCGGCCTGTACTTCCTGATGCCGGTGGTGAAGCGGGAGATGACCGGCTATCTCGCCAAGCTGCGGGCCGGCAAGATCCCGCGCTACCACTGACCGGAAAAGCGCGAAGCCGGCTCAGTCCCGGCTTCGCCGGCGGCCCGTGCGCGGCGCCGTTTCGCCGACGGCCGACGCCGCCTTGTTGACCAGCGGGCCGACGGCCTCGACGATTTCGGCGATGCTCGGCCGCTGACGGCGGACATGGGTATCGATGGCGTGGCGCATGGCGCCGAGATGATGCGGCGAGGTTCCGCAGCAACCGCCGATGATCCGGGCGCCCGCATCGATCGCCAGCCGGGCGTAATCGGCCATCTGCTCGGGCGTGCCGGAATAGACCGTGCCGCCGTCGACGAAGCGCGGAATGCCGCAATTGGCCTTCACGACCAGGGCGGAGTCCGGCGAACCCGTTTCCAGCTCCAGAGCCGTCGCCAGCATGTCCGACGCGCCGACGCCGCAATTCGCGCCGACCGCGACGGGGCGCGGCGACAGGCCGTCGACCGCCTTGTGGAAGTCGCAGGGGTGAATGCCCATCATGGTCCGGCCGGCGCTGTCGAAGGAGCCGGTGACGACATAGGGCATGTTGCAGGCGAGCGCCGCCTCGGCCGCCGCGCGCACCTCTTCGGCCGCCGACATGGTCTCGATCCACACCACGTCGACGCCGCCTTCCTTGAGGCCGGCGATCTGCTCGCGGAAGGCCTCGACGGTTTCGGCATAGGAAAGGGCGCCCAGCGGCTGCAGCAGCTCGCCGGTCGGGCCGACCGATCCGCCGACCACGACGGGACGACCTGCCGCATCGGCCACCGCCCGCGCCAGTTCGGCGGCGATCCGGTTGAGCGCGTGGGTACGGCCTTCGGCCTGGTGCAGCTTCAGCCGGTGGCGATTGGCGCCGAAGGAGCAGCTCAGGATGATGTCGGCGCCGTTGTCGACGAAGGCCTGGTGCAGCGCCGTGATCCGGTCGGGATGGCTCTCCAGCCACATCTCCGGCGCTTCGCCGGCCTCCAGCCCCACCTCGAACAGATTGGTCCCGGTGGCCCCGTCCGCGAGGAGGACGCCCTTCGCGTCCAGGAGCTGGGTCAGCGAATGCGGCATCGGGTGGCCTCCGGTTCGAGCGGCGTCGCGGCGACGCCTGATGATGATGTGACGGCGGCACGGGTCCTCGCGACGTGCGGCCCGTGTGCGTCTGGCGGATGATGCCGGCCCCGCGGCGGCTGCGATCTTCCGAACGCGTCATCGCGCAGTCAGCCCGCGGCAAGCGGCGCACGCAGCGGAAGACGCGGGGGGCCTGAGACACAATGTCTTGGGGACAAGTCGGATTGTGCGGTGCAACCGCCACAATCGGCGGCCAAGAGGGAACCCACGCACCGGACGGCAGATGGCCTTCCGTAGCGGCAAACGGGGTTGCCGCAAAGTTCCGGCAAGGTTCTGTTAATAATTTGACCATGGCGATTCGCGCGGCAGCGCGCGAGGGGAATCGCCGCAGAGGGACGAAGCAGGGGGATTTTGCATGTTCGAGCGATTGCCGAAGCGACTGGACGAGGTCGACATCGTCACCGCCGCCATTCGCGCGCTCGCCCGTGAGGGCTACGACCGCGCCCGGATCGAGCAGGCGCTGATCCGCCAGGCGCCGGTCGATCTCGACCTTCTGGCCGAATGCTGCGAGCGCATCTTCGGCGGGGCTGGCGCCTCCGCGCTGCCGGATCGCATCGCCGCCTGATTGCCGCGGCGGCGCGGCCGTCGCCGATCGCACGAAACCCGCGACGTGGGGGCGTCGCGGGCCGGATGAGATCGCTGCGGCGACCGGCGACGCCCTGCGCCGCCGGCCATCCTTGCAGGATTACAGTTCGCTGGCGTCCAGCGCGTCTTTCAGGACCGGCGTGACCATGGCCGCCATCAGGCCGCGCATGGTCAGGGTGCCCATCGGCATGCCGGTTCCGTTGACCACATGCGCCTTGGTGACGCCGTCGCCGGTCATGCGGCGCGCAGCCTCCTCCAGGATCGTGCCCCGCTGGATCGGCACGCTTTCCGGCGCCGGCGCCTCGCCGGGCGCGATCGGCTCCATCACCGTCTCGACCTGAATCACCCGGCCACGGTTCACCTCGCGCACGAAGGACGAGATGTAGTCGTCGGCCGGGCGCAGCACGATGTCCTGCGCGGTGCCCTGCTGGACGATCTCGCCGGCCCGCAGGATGGCGATCTGCTCGCCGAGCCGCAGCGCCTCGTCGAGATCGTGGGTGATGAACACGATGGTCTTGTGCAGTTCGGTCTGCAGATCCAGGAGCACGCTCTGCATGTCCGTGCGGATCAGCGGATCGAGCGCCGAGAAGGCCTCGTCCATCAACAGGATGTCGGCGTCCGTCGCCAGCGCCCGCGCCAGGCCGACGCGCTGCTGCATGCCGCCGGAGAGCTGGGCCGGATAATTGTCCTCGTAGCCCTTCAGCCCGACGCGCTCGATCCAGCGCATCGCGCCGTCGCGCTGCTCCTTGCGCGACTTGCCCATCACCTCCAGCCCGTAGGCGACGTTGTCGATGACGGTCTTGTGGGGCAGGAGGCCGAAGCGCTGGAAGACCATCGAGATCTTGTGGCGCCGGAAATCGCGCAGGCGCGTGTCCGTCATGGCGAGGACATCTTCGTCGTCGATCAGGATCTCGCCGGCGGACGGTTCGATCAGCCGGTTGATGTGGCGGATCAGGGTGGACTTGCCCGAGCCCGAGAGCCCCATCACCACCTGGATGCCGGAGGCCGGGATGTCGATGTTGATGTCCTTCAGCCCGAGCACGTGGCTGTGCTCGGCGAGGAGCTCGGTCTTCGACATGCCCTGGCGTACGAGATCCACCATCGCTTTGTCTTCGGGGCCGAAGATCTTGTAAAGCTTGCGGATCTTGATGGCGATCTCATCAGCCATGGGCGGCCTCCCGGTGACGCTGCAGGCGCTTGCCGTAGGCCTGGCTGGAGCGGTCGAAGATGATGGCGATGGCGACGATCGCCAGGCCATTCAGGACGCCCTGCGTGAAATACTGATTGGTGATGGCCTGCAGCACCGGCTGGCCGAGGCCGCGCACGCCGATCAGCGAGGCGACGACGACCATGGCGAGGGCCATCATGATGGTCTGGTTGATGCCGGCCATGATGGTCGGCAGGGCGAGCGGCAGCTGCACCTGTGTCAGCTTCTGCCAGCCCGAGGAGCCGAAGGCGTTGGCGGCCTCCAGCACTTCCTTGTCGACCAGCCGGATGCCGAGATTGGTCAGCCGGATGATCGGCGGCATGGCGTAGATCACCACCACCAGCAGACCCGGAATGAGGCCGATGCCGAGCAGCATGACGATCGGGATGAGATAGACGAAGGACGGCATCGTCTGCATCACGTCGAGGATCGGATTGATGACCGCCTGCACCTTGTTGGAGCGCGACATGATGATGCCGATCGGCATGCCGATGATGATCGACATCAGCGTGCAGACGACGATGATCGACAGGGTTCGCATGGTGTCTTCCCACATGCCGAACACGCCGATGAGGATCAGGGCCACGAAGGTGCCGACGGTGATCGCCTTCGACCGGCTGGCCAGCCAGACGATGCCGACGATGACCAGCAGGATGATCCACCACGGGGTCTGGATCAGAAGCCGTTCGAACCACAGGAGGAACTCGAGCAACGGGCGGAAGATCGCTTCGATCGTGTCGCCATAGGCGCGCGAGAACGAGCGGTAGTACTGGTCGATCGTGCGCGACATCAAGCGCAGGTCTCGCCCCGCCAGTTGTGGAAATTCGGCCAACCAATCCACAGTCGAGGTCTCCTTGGCATGTTTTCTGGATCATGGGGCCCGGGGCGGGCCTGCGGTCGCACGGCCGGCGATGGACCCGCGAGGGGGCCGTGGTGCCGGTCGCAACCGTGGGGCAGGGCGCGTCGGCCGGGATCGGCCGTCAAGCGCCCGCCAAGCGCATTGCCCGGAACCGGGCAGGGGCGAGAATGACCTGCCGGTGGTGTGACCACCGGCAGGCCCGTCGTCATCGTGTCAGCCGGCCCGGATCAGAGCGCCGACTTGATCTTCTCGGCCGCGTCCTCGGAGACCCAGCCGGTCCACAGGTCCGGGTTGTTCTCGAGGAAGTAGTAGGCGGTGTCCTCGCCGGTCGCCTGCTGCTCTTCCTTCCAGGCGAGGAGCTTGTTGACCGTGTCGTTGCCCCAGGCGCGGGTGTTCAGATACTCGGCCACCTCGGGCGACTGTTCCTGCACCTTCGGCGTCAGGACGGTGAAGACCTCGGACTTGGTCCAGGCGTTGATCTTCGGCTCGGCGCAATCGACCTGGGTCGTGCACTCGGCCCATTCCTTGGGATCGTGCTCGGCGTCGAAGGGCAGCTTCTTCATCGGGTACTTGCCGAGAATGGCGGTCGGCGCCCAGTAATAGCCGAGCCACGGCTCCTTGTTCTCGTAGGCCTTGGCGATCGAGCCGTCGAGCCCGGCGGCCGAGCCGGTGTCGATCAGGGTGAAGCCCTTCTCCTCGCCGTCATAGGCCTTGAACAGGTTCGCCGTGGTGATCTGGCAGCCCCAGCCGGCCGGGCAGTTGTAGACGGCGCCCTTGGACGGATCCTCGTTCGCCGGGAACAGCTCGGGATGCTCCAGCGCGTCGCCGACGGTCTTGATCTCGGGATGGGCCTCGGCGAAGTAGGTCGGGACCCACCAGCCTTCCTCGCCGCCGTCCGACAGGACCTCGGCGCCGAAGGCGATGGTGCCTTCCTCGGCGGCCTTGTCGATCTGGTCGCGGAACTGGTTGACCCACATCTCGGGCGCGACGTCCGGCTCCTGCTTCTCGGTCATCGAGGCGAAGGTCGGCATGGTGTCGCCCGGCAGGAGGCGCACGGTGCAGCCATAGCCCTCTTCGAGGATGATTTTGTCGATCGCCGCCAGAACCTCTGCCGACGCCCAGTTCATGTTCGACACGCTCAGTTCACAGTTCTCCTGCGCCGAGGCGGTGGCGCTGAACCCGAACAGGGCCGCTGCGAGACAGGTTGAGGCGAGAAGAAATTTCATGCGTAATCCTTACTTCTTTGTGCGAGGCGAGTATCGTACGCAGGAATGGCGACGCGAACACGGGGTGATTGTGCCCATGTCTCCCGCATACGGCTCGTTGCTGCCGGACGGCAGGCATCTCTTTGAACGTTCTTGGAGAGGCTAGCCTGCTAACGGCCGGAATCCAACCTGTTTTCTCAAATATGGCGCTCTTGGGGCAGGCGGGCAGGGCTGCGCGCGGCAAAATTCACGGCCTGTTCGGCCGCTGCAGACGGGCGTCCGGCGGGCTGGCAGCGACAGGCCGCCGCGGGGATTTGAGAAGGGCGGGAAATTGCGCCGCCACGGCGGCAGGTCCCCGCGAATGCGGCGACGCCTCTATGCGGTCGCCGACGGACGCACCGCGCTGTCGTCGGACGGCCCGTGGCGGAACCGCGCCAGCGCTTCGCTGGCCACCCGTTCGGCCGGCATCGGCTTGCCGAAATAGAAGCCCTGGAGCTGGTCGCAGCCCAGGCTCTTGAGCAGGTCGACCTGCTCGCGGGTCTCGATGCCCTCGGCGGTGACCTTCATGTTCATGTGGTGGGCCATCGAGACGATGGTGTCGAGAATCTGCGGCACGCTGGGCTCGCCATTCTCGTAGGCCACCATGAAGGACTGGTCGATCTTCAGCTTGTCGAACGGGAAGCGCCAGAGATAGCCGAGCGAGGAATAGCCGGTGCCGAAATCGTCCATGTCGATGGAGATGCCGAGGGCCTTGAGCTCGCGCAGCTGGGCGAGGATCTCGTCGGAGCGCTCCAGGACCAGCGACTCGACCACCTCGATCTCGAGGCGGCTGCCGTCGACGCCGGCCTTGTCGAGGGCCGACTTGACGATCGAGACGAGGTCGCCGTCGCCGAACTGCACCGGACTCAGATTGACCGAGACGAAGAGATGCTCCGGCCACAGCGCGATCTGGCGGACGGCCTCGCCGATCACCCAGGTGCCGATGGTCTTGATGTAGCCGCGCGCCTCGGCGATCGGGATGAAGACCGCCGGCGAGATCTGGTTGCCCTCTTCGTCGCGCATGCGGATCAGCGCCTCGAATCCGAGCAGCCGCGATCCGTCGCCATTGACGATCGGCTGGTAGAACAGCTCGAAGCTCTGGTTCTCCAGAGCCCGACGCACCAGACCTTCGATATGCCGGCGATGATGCATCGCCTCGTCCATGGACGGTTCGAAATAGATCAGGTTGCGGGATTTGTCGGTCTTGTGCTGCAGATGCGCGAGCTCGGCATGCTTGACCAGTTCCGAATGGGTGCGTCCGTCCTGGGGCGCGAGCGCGCAGCCGATGGAGACGCTCGGGGTCACCGTGGTGCCCTCGATCTCGACCGGCTCTGTCACCGCGTCGACGATCCGCTTGCAAAGCGCCGCGACATCTTCCTGCGAGGCGACGCGGCGCTGCAGGACGGCGAAATCGTCGGCGCCGAGGCGGGCCAGCAGGTCGTTGCGGTCAACGACGCCGATCAGGCGGTCGGCGACCACGCGCAGGAGTTCGTCGCCGGCGGCCTGGCCCAGCCGGTCGTTGATCTCGGACATCTCGTCGATGTCGATATACAGATAGGCCATGCGCTCGCGGGTGGCGCGCACGGTGGCCAGTACCCGGTCGCTCTCCTCCTGCATGCGATGCCGGTTGAGCAGCTTGGTCAGGGCGTCGTGATTGGCCAGGAAGATGATGCGCTCGTCGGCCTCGGCGATCTTGCGCTTGCGGCGGATATAGAGAAGCAGCGGCACCGCGGTGGCGAAGAAGATCAGCACCAGCAACAGGGCGGAGGCGTTCGCCAGCGTCGTTTTGAACGCGCTGCGGTTGGCGACCATGTTGCCGACCATCGAGACATAGCCGATCGTCTGGTCGTTCCGGATCAGCGGCATGATCACCGTCGGATTGGTGAAGCCGTCATCCTCGACGACCTGCCAGTCGCCCTCGCGCGCCAGGACGCTCTCGGACAGCCGGTCGCCCGACTGCATGCCGCCCGGACGGTCGCGCAGCAGCCATTCATAGCGGTCGGAGCGCGTGCGATAGACCTCTTCGCCGTTGCGATCGAAGATCGCGAAACTCTCGATATTGGCGAGGTCGGCCAGCCGGCGGATGTCGGTTTCGGCGTCGGGGTCGCGGGACAGGCCGGTGAGGAAGGCATCGACATTGCCGCCGGGCTGGGTGAGGAGCCGGGCGAAGTTCTCGCCCTTGGTCCGCATCTCGGTCTCGACGAGACCGCCGACGGTGGCGCCACCGATGGACAGCGCGCCGAACACGACGACGCCGGCGATCGCCAGCCCGCCGAGAACAGTCAGTCCATTCCTGTAAAAAAACTTGAGCACCATCGCCCATTCCGCGCCGATTTCGCTGCGACCGTATGTCCAAGACGTAAAGATTTATCGAACATTGGCCGAGGGGCTGATCGGTGGCGTCGGCAGAAGAGACGCGAAGCCGTCTTGATGGCGTGCAAACCCTTACCCAGCGGGAAGCGGAGGAGGGGGCGCAGTTGCCGGAATATCGCGTCCCCAGACCGTGTTAATCTGTTCACGTTTTTGGCAGTTGACCGCGCGGCAAAATTGAAACTAGGTTTTTCTGCGGCGGGAATGTGGAGTTCTTGGGTCGGAGGCAAAAACATGAAGAAACTACTGGTCGCGATCGTGATGATCGCGGGCGTGCTCGGCTGCGGCATCTCGACAGCATCCGCCGGCCTGGTCGCCAAGGTGGACCTGTCTGCCCAGACGATGACGGTGATCAAGAACGGCCGGGTGATGTATCGCTGGCCGGTCTCGACGGCCCGCCGCGGCTATGTCACGCCGACGGGAAGCTGGCGGGCCAAGCGCATCCACCGCATGTGGCATTCGCGCAAATACGACATGTCGCCGATGCCCTATTCGGTCTTCTATCACCGCGGCTACGCCATTCACGGCACCGGTGCCGTCAGCCGCCTCGGCCGCCCCGCCTCGCATGGCTGCGTGCGCCTGCACACCGCCAATGCCAAGATCTTCTATACGATGGTCCGCAAGATGGGCATGCGCAACACGAGGGTCGTCGTCCAGCGCTGAAGGACCGGCGCCCGGCCACGCAAGCGGCCGGGTCGCTACGGCGAGCCTTCAAGCAGGCTTCGGCTGCGCGGACTTGCGGCGGGCCTTGCCGCTCTTCCAGCGGTCGTGAAACCACATCCATTGTTCGGGATGCTCGCGCACCCAGCCCTCGACCACGTCGTTGAGCAGCTGGCAGGTGGCGGTGACGTCGATCTCGCCGCTGTCGGCCCGTGGCAGCTCCAGACGCGGCTGCAGCTCGAGCCGGTAGCGCCCGCCCGGCAGGCGGATCGACCGCGCCGGGTAGATCTCGCAATCGAACTGGCGCGCCAGCTTCGGCAAAAGCGGGTTGGTGCGGCATTCCCGGCCGAAAAAGGTCGTCGGTTCGCCCTTGCGGAATTTCTGGTCCACCAGCATGCCGACCGAGCCGGAACGCTGCAGGATACCGGCCAGCGACCACGCCGCGCCGGCCTTGGAGGGCACCATGTGGCCGCCGCTGGTCCGCCGTGCGGCCTGCACTTCCTTGGCGATGTAGCGGTTGTTGGGCTGCCGGAAGAGGGCGGTGAACTCCAGGTCGAAGGCGGCCGCCGCGATCGGCAGCAGCTCGAAGCAGCCGAGATGGCCGGTGAAGAAGATGAACGGGCCCTTGCGCTCGCGCAGTTCGGCGAAGATTTCGGCGCCCTCGACCTCGATGCGCCCGGCCTCGGGGTTCTCCGGGTCGAAATCGAAGAGATCGTCGAGGAACACGAACTCGGCGGCGAGCCGGCCCATCTGGCCCCAATTGTCCCGCGCCACCTGCTCGACCCAGGCCGCGTCCTTTTCCGGATAGGCCTGCTGCAGATTGTCGACGGCCAGCCGGTGGCGGCTCGTCCACGGGCCCAGCAGCCGCGCCGTGCGGTCGGCGAAGGACAGGCCGACATCGGCCGGCAGCAGCCGGATGGTCCGCAGCGCGGCAAACAGCACCTGGGCAATGACGAAGTCCGCGGCGCGCTTGGCCCGCAGCGCATAGCGCGCGACGAAGAGGTTCATGCGGCGCGCGGGTTTGCGCTCTCGCTGCCGGCCTCGTCGGCGACGCGCAGCACGATCTTGCCGAACACTTCGCGCGCCTCCATCCGCTTCAGCGCGATGTCGATCTGGTCGAAGCCGATCTCCGCGTCGATCACCGGATGGACGATGCCGCGGGCCATCTTCTGCATGGCGTCGCGCATGTTCTCCATGCGGCAGCCGAAGGAGCCGAACAGCTTCAGCTGCTGCTGGAAGAGCTGCATCAGGTTCATCTGGGTGGAGACGCCCGAGGTCGAGCCGCAGGTGACCAGTCGGCCGCCGCGCTTCATGCACAGCATGGAGCCCGCCCAGGTGTCGGCGCCGACATGCTCGAAGGCGACGTCGACGCCCTTCTTCTTGGTCAGCTTGCGGGTGACGCCCTCGAAGCGGTCGACGCGGTAGTTGATGACATGGTCGGCACCCAGCGCCCGGGCGCGTTCGGCCTTGTCGTCGGAGCCGACGGTGGTGATCACCGTCGCGCCGTGCCGCTTGGCAAGCTGGATCGCGGCCGAGCCGATGCCGGAGCCGCCGGCATGGACGAGAATGGTCTCGCCCGGTTCCAGCTTGGCATTGTCGAACAGCATGTGCTCGACCGTGCCGAAGGTCACCGGCGCCAGCGCCGCGCCGATGGCGTCGCAGCCGGGAGGGGCGGGGACCAGCAGGCGCGCCGGCAGATTGACCTTCTCCTGGGCGAAGCCGTCGAGATGGAAGCCGTGCACGCCCGAGACGTGCTCGCAGAGATTGTCGCGGCCTTCGCGGCAGGGGCGGCACAGGCCACAGGTCTGCGCACCGTAGATCGCCACGAGCTGGCCGGGCAGCACCGAGGCGACGCCGGGTCCGATCGCCGAGACGACGCCCGAGGCTTCGGCGCCGACGACCAGCGGCATCTTGCGCTTGGCGAAGGCCATGCCGCGCCAGCCCCAGACGTCGATATGGTTCAGCGCGACCGCGGCAATGTCGACGGTGACCTCGCCGGGGCCGGGCGGCGGCGGCGGCGGCAGGTCCACCTGCTTGAGTTCGCGGTCGCCGACGAGTTGCAATGCCCGCATGGGAAGATCCTCAGACTGGAGAATGACGGCGTTGCCGTGCGGCCCCGAAGGCCGCGCGACGCCGATGGCCGGCCGGGCGGGTCGATCCCGCCGCGGCCCTGGCATTCAGTGGCGCGGTTCGCGCCCGATGACGAGGCAGGCGTTCTGCCCGCCGAAGCCGAAGGAGTTCGACAGCACCGTGGCGATCTCGGCCGGACGGGCCTTGTTCGGCACGGTGTCCAGCTCGATCGCCGGGTCCGGCACCTCGTAATTGATCGTCGGCGGCAGCAGGCCGTTCTGGATCGACAGCACCGAGAACACCGCCTCGATCGCGCCGGCCGCGGTCAGCGTGTGGCCGATCATCGACTTGTTCGAGGAGATCGGCGTCGTCTTCAGCGCCTCGCCGAACACCGCGGCAAGGCCGGTGGCCTCCATGCGGTCGTTCTCCGGCGTCGAGGTGCCATGGGCGTTGATGTAGTCGATGTCCGACGGCTCCATGCCGGCGTCGGCGATGCCGGCCGCGATGGTCGCGATGATCGGCGAGCCGTCCGGCTTGGAGCGGGTGCGGTGGAAGTCGTCGGCGCGCTCGCCGCAGCCATGGATGACGCCGAGGATCTTGGCGCCGCGTGCCTTGGCGGCGCTCAGCGATTCCAGCACCAGCGCGCCGGCGCCCTCGGCCATGACGAAGCCTTCGCGATCCTTGGAGAAGGGCTTGGAGGCCTTTTCCGGATACTCGTTGTTGGTCGACAGGGCCGACAGCAGCGAGAAGCGGATCAGCGATTCCTGGGTGATCGAACCGTCGGTGCCGATGGCGATGGCGCGGTCGGTCTCGCCGCGGCGGATCGCCTCGACGCCGAGCTGGATCGCCGAGGCACCGGATGCGCAGGCGGTCGACAGGGTGATCGGTAGGCCGCGCGTGCCCAGCCGGTCGGCCAGGAGCTCGGAAATGCGGCTGCACTGGGTCAGGTTGTAGATCGCCTTGTCGGGGCGGCTGCGCGCAATCTGCAACAGGCGGTCGTAGCCGGCCTCCTCGATGGTGGCGCCGTCCATCGCGTCGAGGGCGAGGCGATGCTGCCACTCCATCTCCACCGGCGGGGCGGCGAGGAACAGCGGACCGCCGAAATCGTCGTCGGCGAAGCCGGCCATGCGCACGGCTTCCGAGCCGGCGGCTTCGGCCATCATGTAGGAGAGACCCGTCGAGGTCTCCGAGCCGGGGCCCATGAAGTCCACCGAGCCGGAGATCGTGGTGCGCAGGCTGTCGGTCGAGAAGCGCTCGATCCGGTGGATGCCCGAGCGGCCCGAGGACAAAGCGTCCCAATTGTCGTCGACGCCGCGGCCCAGCGACGAGACGAGGCCGAGCCCGGTGATCGCGATCACCGGGCGCCCGAGAAAGTCCAGCTCTGCGGTGTTGCCGTTCGCGCTCATCATCCGATCCTTACAGTCTGCGTCCGTCCACGGCTTCCAGTTCGCAGGCACCCTCGGCATGAAGGTGACCGATCGCGGTCACGATGGCGCGCCGCGGGGCCGCGGAAGCCGGGCGTTCCTCGCCGACATCGAAGGGCGGGATCACCGCACCGCGAGACAGCGCGCCGGCGGCCAGCGCCACGCCGGCCGGGACCTGCGCCTCGAAGGCATGGCCGAGCATCGTCCCATACGCCCTGACCGGGGCATCGGGAAACCGTTTGTTCAGGACGCTGCGTTCCACATCCAGCAACGGCTTGATGCCGGCGGCGCCGCTGAGGATCAGCGTCTCGTCGCTCGCCGATCCGCCCTGCGGCAGCAGCGCCTCGAAACGCGCCGCGGTGCGCTCGGCGTCGCGCTTGCCGCGGTCGCCGGAAGCGCTGACCAGCCGCGCATAGGCGAGGGCCGAACGGGCTGCGGCGTGCTCGGCCGATTCCAGGATGAGGAACGCCCCGACGCTGCCCACCGTAATGCCGTCATGGCCTTCGGTGCGCGAGGAGACCGGCCGCCAGTCGTCGCGCAGCATCAGGCCGGCGAGGTCGAAGTTCAGGATCAGGTCCTTGCGCTCGGCCGAGAACGAGCCGCCGACGAGGCAGATGTCGCTCTGGCCGGCGGCGATCCGTGCCCGCGCCGAGGCGATGGCCGAGATGCCGGCCGCTTCCTCGCCCATGAAGGTGCGCGAGGAGCCCGTCACCTTGTGGACGATGGAGATGTTGCCGGCGAGAAGGTTGGAGAGCTGCGCCAGGAACAGGGTCGGGCGCAGTTCGCTGCCCAGCGTCTCGTTGACGATCCGGTCGCGGTCGTTGGCGCCGCGCGCCTTGTCCATGACCAGTGCGTCGACAGCGGTGTCGCGTTCGCCGCCGCCGGCGGCCACGACCATGTCGATCTTGGCGCGCACGGCCTCGTCGGCCGGGATGCCGGCATCGGCGAGCGCCAGTCCGGCCGCATAGGTGCCCAGCTTCTGCCAGGTCTCCATCTGCCGCTGGTCACCCCGCTTGGGGATCTGGCTGGACCAGTCGATGGGCGGCAACGGGTGCACGAAATAGGGCGCGTAGGTTTCGGCATCGATCCGCGGCTGCGGTGCCGGCGAGCGGCCCATGGCGTCGAGATGGGTGGCGATGCCCTCGCCGAGCGAGGACACCAGCCCGATCCCGGTGATCACCACGTCTCTGGCATTCTGTGTCATGCAATCGTTCCACTATCCCAATCGTCCGTCCCGCCCGGCGATCGGTTCCCGAGGGCCTCCCGCTGGCGAACGGCGCCGGGCGCCGTTCCGCTGTGTCAGCCGGCCTTGGCGGCGCGCAGTTCGTCGATCTTGGCGCAGAGGTTCTTCAGGACGAAGTATTCCTCGGTCGGCGCCTCGCCGTCATTGACCGCCTGGGTCCATTTCTCGAGCGGGATCTTGATGCCGAATTCCTTGTCGATCGCGAAGACGATGTCGAGGAAGTCGAGCGAATCGATGCCCAGATCGTCGATCGTGTGGCTTTCCGGCGTGATCTCGGCGCGGTCGATCTCGCTGGTCTCGGCGATGATATCCGCGACCCGGTCGAAGGTAGAAGACAATGAATTATCCTTGTCATGTCTGGAAGAGCGATTTGGGCGCGAAGCTATAGGGAATTCGCCCGAAAAAGCAAAGCGAGGACTGTGGTGATGCCTTGGCCGACGCGCTTGCGGCGCGTCGCCGGCGGCCCTCGTGGCGCCTTCCTGTGGCAAAGGCATGGCGAATAGCGGTCGGTGGTCGGGAACGCACGGCGCTCATGTGACGTTCGTAGGACAAGACCGGATCAGTTTCCAACGATTGGCGGTGCAAGTGTCGGCACGGCAATCGCCACGGCTGTTTCCCCGCGACCCCTCCGGCCACCGGGAACAAGAACGATGACCGCGCGCCAGATCACGGCAAGAAAATCCCGGTCGGCCGACCGCCGGTCCGACCTGTTCCTGACCAGTCGCCTGATCCGTGCGGCCACGGTTCTGGGCCGCGTCGCCGCGCAGGTCCACAAGCGGGAGCACCGGCTGTCCGCCCCCGAATTCAGCGTGCTGGTCATTCTCGGCAGTGCTGACGGCGAGACGGTGACGTCGTCGCATATCGTCGAGGCCACCGAGATGGACAAGACCAAGGTCAGCCGCGCCGTCTCCGCCCTCGACGAGCGGGGCTGGCTGCATCGCACCCGCGCGACCGCCGACCGGCGCTTCGAATATCTCGCCCTGACGGCAGAGGGCTCCAGGGTCTATGCCGAGCTGATGCCCAAGGTGGAAAAGGCCGAGAGCAACGTGCTGGCGCTGCTGACCGCCGAGGAGCGCGACGGGCTGGAACGCGGCCTCGACGGCCTCGACCGCGCCTTCGGCCAGTAGCGCGCGGCGGGTTTGACGGACCTTCTCGACGCCCCGGCGCTTGGCAGCGGGGCGGCAAATGGCTACCTCTCCGCGATGCAGACGTCTTTATCCCCCTCCGCCGCCCTGTCGCGCCGCTTCGCCGTTGCGCCGATGATCGACTGGACCGATCGGCATTGCCGGTTCTTCCATCGGCAGCTCACCCGGCATGCGCTGCTCTATACCGAGATGGTCGTCGCCGACGCGATCCTGCATGGCGACCGGGACCGGTTGCTCGGCCATGATGCGGTCGAGAGCCCGGTGGCGTTGCAGATCGGTGGCTCGGAGCCGCAGAAGCTGGCGGAAGCCTGCCGGATCGCGGCGGATTTCGGCTATGACGAGATCAATCTGAATGTCGGCTGCCCGTCCGACCGGGTGCAGTCCGGGGCGTTCGGCGCCTGCCTGATGCGCGAGCCTGACCTCGTCGGCCGCTGCCTCGCGGCCATGGCCGAGGCGAGCGACGTGCCGGTGACGGTGAAGTGCCGGATCGGCGTCGACGAGCAGGACCCGGAGCCGGGGCTCGACGATCTCGCCGATGCCGCGATCGCCGCCGGCGTGACGACGATCTGGGTGCATGCGCGAAAAGCCTGGCTGCAGGGACTGAGCCCGAAGGAGAACCGGGACATCCCGCCGCTCGACTACGACCGCGTCCACCGCCTGAAGCAGCGGCTGCCGGAGGCGTTCATCGGCCTCAATGGCGGGCTGACGACGCTGGATGCCGCCGTCGAGGAGCTCGACCGCGTCGACGGGGTGATGATGGGCCGCGCGGCCTACCAGACGCCGGACCGACTGGCCGAGGTGGACGCCCGCATCTTCGGTGCGGCGCCGCAGCCGGTGGAGTATGCCGCGCTGATCGACACCATGGCGGATTACGCGGCGCGGCATCTGGAGCGCGGCGGCCGGCTGGGGCAGGTGACCCGGCACATGCTTGGGCTGTTCAACGGCATGCCCGGTGCGCGGCGGTGGCGCCAGATCCTGTCGGACGGCGCGGTGCGCCCGGACGCCGGGCCGCAGCTGCTACGCGAGGCCTTCGCCGCCGTGCGGCTGGATGGCGACAAGCGCCGCGCCGCCTGACGCCGGCGACCACGCCGATGACCATCACCCGACAGCACGAACGGATCGCGCCATGAACGACGACACTCTGCAGGCGCGGTTCGACCGCCAGCATGCGGCCTCGCGCACCCAGCCGGCGCCGGATGCCGCTGCGCGCCGCGACGCACTCGCGCGTCTCCGCCAGCTGATCGTCGGCAATGTCGATGCCATCGCCGCGGCGATCTCCGCCGATTTCGGCCAGCGCTCGAAGACCGAGACCGAACTCCTGGAGGTCGGCCCGACCCTCAATGCCATCCGCCACGCCTCCAAATCGCTTGCCGGATGGATGAAGCCGCAGCGCCGCGGTATCGAGATCACCTTCCAGCCGGGCCGGGCCTGGGTGCGCCACGAGCCGCTCGGCGTCGTCGGCATCATGGCGCCCTGGAACTATCCGCTGATCCTGACGCTGGCGCCGCTGGCCGATGCGCTGGCGGCCGGCAACCGCGCCTTGCTGAAGCCATCGGAACTGACGCCGCGCTTCTCCGAGCTGCTGCAGCGCCTGGTCGCCGAGCATTTCGCCGCCGACCAGGTCACGGTCGTTGTCGGCGACGTACCGGTCGCCAAGGCGTTCTCGGCGCTGCCCTTCGACCATCTGCTGTTCACCGGCTCGACCCATGTCGGCCGCGAGGTGATGCGCGCGGCGGCCGAGAACCTGACGCCGGTGACGCTGGAACTCGGCGGCAAGTCGCCGGCAATCATCTGCCCGGACTATTCCATCGACGCGGCGGCGCGGTCGATCGCCTTCGGCAAATGGCTGAATGCCGGCCAGACCTGCATTGCACCGGACTACGTGCTGGTGCCCGCCGCATCCCTCGACGCCTTCATTGCCGCAGCGTTGGCGCAAGCGCGATCCGCCTATCCGGAACCGGCGGCGAATGCCGACTACACCAGCATCATCAGCGAGCGGCACCATGCGCGGCTGACGGCCGCGCTGGAGGAGGCCGAGGCCGCCGGCGCCACCGTGCATCGCCATTCCGACGCGGCGGCGACGAGCGAGATGGGGGAGGGCGCGGGACGGATGGCGCCGGCCATCGTCGTCGGCGCCCCCGACGACAGTGTCCTAATGCGCGAGGAGATCTTCGGCCCGATCCTGCCGGTCGTGCCCTATCGCGATCTCGACGAGGCGCTGGCCATCGTCAATTCCCGCGAGCGGCCGCTGGCGCTTTATTGCTTCACCGGCGACAAGCGGGCGGAGACGCGGGTTCTCGACGGGGCGATTTCCGGCGGCGTGACGGTGAACGGCACGCTCCTGCACATCGCCCAGGACAATCTGCCCTTCGGCGGGATCGGCCCCAGCGGCATGGGCGCCTATCACGGGCGTGACGGCTTCCTGCGCTTCAGCCATGCCCGGGCGGTCTACAAGGTCGGGGCGATCAACGTCTTCGAGCGGCTGGGCCCGCCCTGGGGCCGGCTGGCCCGCATGGTGTCGCAGCTGATGCTGCGGCGCTGATCTCCCGCCGAACCTCAGCGTAGCCGCGCCGGTTTTTGCGCGGTGCAACATAACGGATGCATTCGCGACTGTTCCCCCCTATGAGGAACCATGCAGCCGATCGAAGCGTCCGCTCTGATTCCCTACCTCCTGCCGCTCTTCGGAGCGGCGGCCGCC
The DNA here is from genome assembly GCF_014334315.1 of Aurantimonas sp. DM33-3. Taxonomy (NCBI): domain Bacteria; kingdom Pseudomonadati; phylum Pseudomonadota; class Alphaproteobacteria; order Hyphomicrobiales; family Aurantimonadaceae; genus Aurantimonas; species Aurantimonas sp. DM33-3. Next base: position 247,664 of record NZ_JACSGS010000004.1, read on the forward strand.
GCGGGCTTCCTCGCCGGCCTGTTCGGCATCGGCGGCGGCGCGATCTTCGTGCCGGTGCTCTACCAGACCTTCGAGGAACTCGGCGTCAGCCACGAAGTCTCGATGCACCTGGCCATCGGCTCGTCCCTGGCGATCATCGTGCCCACCTCGATCCGCTCGCTGGTCTCGCACTGGCGGCGCGGCGTCGTCGACTGGCGGCTCCTGAAGGAGTGGGTGGTGGCGATCCCGCTCGGGGCGATCGCCGGGGCCATGGTGGCCGCCGCGGCCTCGTCGGGCGAGTTGCGCGGCATCTTCGCGGCGCTGGCGCTGGTGCTCGGGCTGAAGCTGGTCTTCGGCAAGGTGCCGATGTCCTTCGGCAAGCAGTTGCCCGGCCTTGCCGGTCGCTCGGTCGCCGGCTTCCTGATCGGCCTCCTGTCCTCGCTGATGGGGATCGGCGGCGGTGTCCTGAACAACACCTTCATGACCCTCTACAACCGGCCGATGATCGAGGCGGTGGCCACCAGCGCCGGCGTCGGCGTGCTGATCTCGGTTCCCGGCCTGCTCTCCTACGCCATCGGCGGCTGGGGCGATCCGCTGCTGCCGGCCTACAGCATCGGCTTCGTCAGCTTGGCCGCGGTGCTTCTGATCGCGCCGGCCTCGATCCTGGCGGTGCCGCTGGGGGCCGCGCTGGCGCATCGGCTGACCCGCCGTCAGCTCGAGCTGGGCTTCGGCGCCTTCCTGCTGATCGTCGCCGCGCGCTTCGCCTATTCGCTGCTCTGAGACGGTCGCTCAGTCGGTCAGAATAAGCCGGTCGCCGCGAAAGTCGAAAGATGTCAAGGTGTTGAGGAAGCTCATGCCAAGCAGCGCGACGCCGAGGCCGTCGCTCTCCGTCACCGCCGCCGCCACGCCGTGCCGTACGATATCGCCGACGCGCACCTCGTCGAGCCGCACCGGCGCCGCGCCGACGACGCCGTTGGCCGTCATCACCTGCTGCGAATAGCGCAGCTGCGTGGTGTCGATGCCGACGGATTCGGCCGTCGAGCGGTCGAGCGCGACCATCGAGGCGCCGGTGTCGACCATGAAGGAGATGGGCCTGCCGTCGATCTCGCCGTCGAGATGGAAATGGTCGTCGGCCCCGCGCAGCGACATGAAGCGGCTGCCCTCGGTACCGTCGCCGAGCGAAACCAGCGTGCCGGGCACGAGAACGGCGACGACCCGGTCCTTCACAGCCGAGAGTTCCGGCGCAAAGCCATAGGCGACGATCAGCACGAGGAAGGCGAGGCCCCAGATCGCCGCGCCCTTCAGCGCGCCGGCCAGATTGGTCCGCAGGAACAGGATCGCACCCGAGGCCAGCGCCAGACCCCAGACGCCATAATAGGCGAGGCTGGCGAACTGGTTGTCCGGCAGGCCGGCAATGGTGCCATCCTGGTTGAGGACGAGGGCCAGGCACGCTACGCCGAGAATGGCGAGGATGATCCAGAGGAGGCTGCCTCTACGCATCGTCCGCTCCTTGCGCTTCGGTCCGCTCGCGTTCCAGCCGCCGGCGCCTGGTTTCGCGCCGGGCCGGGCGCTCGATCGTCGCCATGCGCGCCGGCAGGGTGTCCATCACGGCGCGGCGCTGTTCGGGTGAGAAGGCGATCCACGCGCCGATCTCTTCGCCCGTGCGGCCGCAACCGAAGCAATAGCCGGACCGCGGATCGATCGCGCACAGGGAGATGCAGGGGCTTTCGATGCTCATGGGTCCGCGGCGCGTCGGTGTCACAATCGGGGCGTCGGCGGGCGTCGTCGCACCGCGTGTTGTCACCCGGATATGGCCTTTCGGGCAGCGGCGTACAAGCGCGCCGCGTCGTTGCGTCCGACCGCAAAACCGCCACGGTGGACAGGCCTCAGGCGTATTCGTCGAGGGCCGGCATGACTTCCAGGACGCGGGAATTGGGGAAGATCGCGATCGCCTCGGTGCCCTCGCGCAGCCGCGAGCGCAGCTCGAACGAGCCGTCATGCATCTTCATCAGCGCCTGGACGATCGGCAGGCCGAGGCCGGTGCCCTGTTCGGCGCTCTTGATGGCGATGGAGCCCTGGCCGAAGGAAGACAGGACGATCGGGATCTCCTCCTCGGGGATGCCCGGACCGTTGTCCTTGACCGCCAGGTACTGGCCGCCGCCGGCGGTCCAGCCGACGCGCAGGGTGATCTCGCCGCCGCGCGGGGTGAACTTCACCGCGTTCGACAGGAGGTTGAGGATGATCTGGCGCAGCGAGCGCTCGTCGGCCCACATGGCCGGCAGGCCGGCTTCGAACTCCGCGCCGATCACCAGGTCCTTGGCTTCCGCCTTCACCCTGACATAGCCGAGGCAGTCGCGAGCGATCGCGACGATGTCGACGGCTTCCTCGCTCAGGGCGTAGCGCCCGGCCTCGACCCGCGACAGATCGAGGATCTCGTTGATCAGGCCGAGCAGATGCTGCCCCGAGGCGTGGATGTCGGCGATGTAGTCCTTGTAGGATTCGTTGCCGATGGGGCCGAGGATCTCGTTGCTCATCACTTCGGAGAAGCCGAGGATGGCGTTCAGCGGCGTACGCAGCTCGTGGCTCATCGTCGCCAGGAAGCGCGACTTGGCGAGGTTGGCCTCTTCGGCCCGGCTGCGGGCCTCGTCGGACATGATCTTCGCCATTTCCAGCTCGGCGATCAGCTCGTCCTTCTCGCTCTGGTGCTTCAGCCGGGCGATGCTGGCGCGGCGCAGCATCTCGGCGACGAAGGCGAAGAACGGCACGGCGCCGATCAGGACGCCGTACATCGCCGAGGCCATGGGCTGGGCCGTGGTGACGATGCCGTAGCCGAGCACCAGGATGGTCGGCAGGAAGGTGAGCGGGACGACGGCGCGCAGCGTCGAGGAGACCATGGCGATCATCGCGATGGCGAGGAAGATCACCGTGAACTGGAAGAGCTCGAAGCGCAGGGGCTGGCATTCGGCGCAGGCCAGCGTCGCCAGATACGCCCAGGACAGGCCGGCCGCCACATGGCCGGCGAGGAAGATCCGCGACCAGCGGGTGATGCCGGCGCGGGTCAGATTGTCGGCCGGAAACCGCCGCGACACGACGACCAGGGCGAAATGGCCGAGCAGGGCGAAGCCCGTCCACAGGATCGCCGGCAGCGGACCGGTGAAGATCGACAGGCCGAATCCGGTGAGAATGACCGGCAGGGGAAGCACGATCGCCGCCGCCTGGATCGCCGCGGCATGCTGGACCAGGAGCTCGCGTTCGAAGTTCGGCTGCAGCCCGCCACGCGCCGACAGACGTTCCCGCGCGGCCTTCAGCGTCCGGGTCAGGTCACCATTGCGGGCGGCCCGTCGTCTGGCGATGACCGTGTGGTCGTAGGAGTGGGGAGCTGCGATTGTCATGAACGCGATCGATCGCCTGCATACGCTTGCCGGAGCGCCCATGATGTTTCGAGGAGATTAAGAAACTCTCTTAAGGAATCGCGAAATGTCGAGTTTGTCTGGGGAAAAGCGCCGGCGCGGACCCGCCGCCGCACGGCGCCGGCGCCCCCATGGCGGGGCACGCGGGCTTGCCGCCGGACGGGCGCGTGCCTAATGCTCGGGGCGAAAAAAGAGTGGGAGGACCTCTACGATGAAGCTGTTCGACGGTGGCCGCGCACCCAATCCGCGCCGGGTGCGGATCTTCCTGGCCGAGAAGGGCCTGTCGGTGCCGACCGAGGCGGTGGACATGGCCAAGCTCGGCCATCGGTCCGAGGAGATCAGCCGTCGCAATCCGCTGCAGCGGCTTCCCGTCCTCGAACTCGACGACGGCACGATCCTGACCGAATCCGTCGCCATCTGCCGCTATTTCGAGGAACTGCATCCCGAGCCGGCGCTGTTCGGCACCGGCGCTCTCGGCCGCGCCCTGGTCGAGATGTGGAACCGCCGCATCGAGCTCGGCTTCTACGCCTGCGTCGCCGCTGCCTTCCGCCACACCCATCCGGCGATGGCCGAATGGGAAGTGCCGCAGATCGCCGAATGGGGCGCGGCGAACCGCCCCAAGGCGCTCGACTTCCTCGCCCTTCTCGACCAGCATCTGGCCGACAACTGCTTCGCCGCCGGCGCCGACTTCAGCATCGCCGACATCACCGGCCTCGTCGCCATGGACTTCATGAAACCGGCGAAGATCGACCTGCCGGACAACCTTTCCAACGTCGCGCGCTGGTACGCCGAGATCTCGGCACGGCCCAGCGCGAAGGCCTGACGCCACCTTGACGTCGGCAGCGGCCGAGGACCCGGCGGCGCTCTACGACACGATCCGCGCCTGCCGGATCTGCCGCGATGCGCCGGTCGGGCCGCCGCTGCCGGTTGAGCCCAATCCGGTGCTGGCCCTCTCCGGCACGGCCCGGCTGCTGATCGCCGGCCAGGCGCCCGGCAATCTCGCCGACCGCTCGACGACGCCGTTCAACGATCCGTCGGGCGTCCGGCTGCGCGACTGGCTGGGGCTGTCGCCGGAGGTCTTCTACGATCCGGCACGGGTGGCGATCCTGCCCATGGGTTTCTGCTTTCCCGGCACCGATCCGAAGGGCGGCGACCGCCCGCCGCGTGTCGAATGCCGCGCCACGTGGCACGACCGGGCGATGGCGGCCATGCCGCAGATCGAGCTGATCCTGGCGATCGGCCAGCATGCCCAGCGCTTCCACATCGCCTCCGGCGCCGGGCGGACCCTGACCGAGACGGTGGCCAACTGGCGGACGATCCTCGCCGAGGGCGGGCGCTTTGCTCCCGTCCTGCCGCTGCCGCATCCGTCCTGGCGCAACAGCGGCTGGCTGAAGCGGCATCCCTGGTTCGGGGAGGAATTGCTGCCGGAACTGCGCCGGCGCGTCGGGGAGCTTGTCTGAGCGGGCGATTGTTCGGCCACCCTACCGATTTGCCGCCGGCTCCTGTAATCCTCTGGCGCAAGGACAGGAGTGACACGTCGATGGACCGGCTGGACAAGAAGATACTGAGACTGCTGCAGGAAGACGCGACGCTGGCGGTGGCCGACGTCGCCAAGCGCGTCGGCCTGTCGACCACGCCGTGCTGGCGCCGCATCCAGAAGCTGGAGGAGGAGGGGGTCATCCGCCGCCGCGTGGCGATCCTCGACCCGGTCAAGGTGAATGCCCGCGTCACCGTCTTCGTCTCGATCCGCACCAATTCCCATTCCAACGAATGGCTGAAGCGCTTCTCCGAGGTGATCGGCGAGTTTCCCGAAGTGATGGAATTCTACCGCATGAGCGGCGACGTCGATTACCTGCTGCGCGTCGTCGTGCCCGACATCGCCGCCTATGACGCCTTCTACCAGCGCATGATCTCGAAGATCGAGATCCGCGACGTGTCCTCGTCCTTCGCCATGGAGCAGATCAAGTACACGACCCAGATGCCGCTGGACTACATGGTCCTCGACAAGGAACCGCGCGAGACCTGAGCCGGCGATCAGCGCGCCATATCAATAGCTTGGCGGCCAGACCGGAATCGATCTGACCGCCACTTCATGCAGCGTGTGAAGCGCGCTCAGCGCTCCAGGCGGGCGAGCAGGGCCGAGGTGTCCCAGCGCTTTCCGCCCATCGCCTCGACCTCGGCGTAGAACTGGTCGACCAGCGCGGTGACCGGCAGGGTCGCGCCGTTGCGCTTGGCCTCGGCGAGGCAGATGCCGAGATCCTTGCGCATCCATTCGATGGCGAAGCCGTGCTCGTACTCGCCGGCATTCATCGTCTTGTGGCGGTTCTCCATCTGCCAGGAGCCGGCGGCGCCCTTGGAGATGACGCTGACGACGTTCTCGATGTCGAGGCCGGACTTCTTGCCGAAGGCGATCGCCTCGGACAGGCCCTGGACGAGACCGGCGATGCAGATCTGGTTCATCATCTTGGTGAGCTGCCCGGCGCCGGCCGGGCCCATCAGGCCGACCATCTTGGCATAGGCATCGATGACCGGCTTGGCCGCATCGAAATCGCCCTGTTCGCCGCCGCACATCACGGTGAGGGCGCCGTTCTCGGCGCCGGCCTGGCCGCCCGAGACGGGTGCGTCGATGAACTTGAAGCCCTTGGCGCTGGCCGCTTCCGCCAACTCGCGGGCGAGCTCCGCCGAGGCGGTGGTGTTGTCGATCAGCATGGCGCCGGGCTTCATGCCGGCAAAGGCGCCGTCGTCCCCGTAGATCACCGAGCGCACGTCGTCGTCATTGCCGACGCAGCAGAACACGAAATCGGCGTCCTTGGCGGCTTCGCGCGGCGTCGCGGCATGGGCGCCGCCATGTTCGTCGGCCCATTTCTGCGCTTTGGCGGCGGACCGGTTGAACACGGTCACCTCGTGGCCGCCCTTCGTCTTGAGATGTCCGGCCATCGGATATCCCATGACGCCGAGACCGATGAATGCAACTTTCGCCATGTTCTCACTCCCCCAATATGTCGTTCTGCGATGCGAGTGACCTTGCGCGGTCGCCTCGCGTTTCAATCCCGTGGCCGCCCGGCTCCCAAGCTAACGCTTCAGATGCCGGGTCAGCCGCCGCTCGATGAAGTTGGTTGCGTGTCTCAGCCCCTCGACGATGGCGAGATACAGCACCGCCGCCCAGACATAGGTCTGGAAGTCGAAGGTGCGCGAATAGGCCTGCCGCGTCTCGCCGAAGAGATCGTAGACGGTGATGATCGCCACGATCGCCGAGGCCTTGATCATCAGGATGATCTCGTTGGCATAGGGCCTGAGCGCCACGATCATCGCCTGGGGCAGGATCACCTTGAAGAAGATCACCGCCCGCGGCATGCCCAGCGACCGGGCGCCCTCCCACTGGCCGGTCGGGACGCTCTGGATGGCGCCGCGCAGGATCTCGGCCTGATAGGCCGCCGTGTTGAGGGTCAGCGAGAACAGCGCGCAGTACCAGGCTTCGCGGAAGAACCACCACAGGCCGACCGTCTCGAAGGCGCCGCGGAACTGGCCGAAGCCGTAATAGACGAGGAAGATCTGGGCGATCAGCGGCGTGCCGCGGAAGAAATAGACGAAGACGAAGGCGAGGGTGCGCGCCACCGGGTTCGCCGACATGCGGCCCAGCGCCACCGGCAGGGACACGACGGCGCCGCAGACGAAGGAGCCGACGACCAGCGTGACGGTGATCCACAGGCCCGACAGGTAGGACGGGCCGAACCGCGTGAACAAGGTCGGGTCGAAGCCGCGGATGATGTAGATCGCCAGCCCGATGGAGATGGCGATCCAAATGCCGATCGCGATCAGCCCGCCGATCTTCGGCTTCGGCTTGACCACCGGCGGCGCGGCCATGGCGGCATCGCTCATTTCGCCACGTCCCCGCGCTTCGTCCAGCGGTCGATGCCGCCGATGGCGATCGAGGACAGCATGGTGAGCACCAGGTAGAGCACGATCGCCACGCCGAAGAAGTAGAACGGCTCGCGCGTCACGCGCGCCGCGATGCCGGTCTGGCGCATGATGTCGGCGAGCCCGATGACCGAGACCAGCGCCGTGTCCTTCAGGAGGTTCATCCACAGATTGGCGAGGCCCGGCAGGGCGATGCGGATGATCTGCGGCAGGATGACGAGAATCATGATCCGCGCCGGACCGAGGCCGAGCGCCGCCGCGCCCTCGCGCTGACCGGGGGGAATCGCCCGGAAGGCCGACAGGAAGACCTCGCTGGCAAAGGCCGAGAAGACGAAGCCCAGCGCGATCATGCCGGACACGAAGCTCGACAGGGCGATGTCCGGCAGGCCGGTCGACTGGGTGAGGGAGCGCAGGAGGCCGTTGGCGCCGAAATACACCACGAACAGCGTCAACAGCTCCGGCAGGCCCCGGAAGATCGTGGTGTAGATGTTGGCCGACAGGTTCAGATAGCGGTCGTCGGACTGTTTCGCCAGCGACAGAAGGAAGCCGAAGACGAGGCCGATCGGCAGCGTCGCGAGGGCGAGCGAAACGGTGACGAGGACGCCCCAGGCGATGTCGTCTCCCCATCCCGTGGGGCCAAAGCCGATGAGCGTCCAGTAATGATCCATCAAAATCCATGGTTAGCCGCCACCGGCGAGATCATCAAGCCGGGCAGACACACCGTTTCATTGCATTGGCCGGACGCGGCGATATTTCCACGCTCCCAACCTCAAGGAGCCCGCGCCATGCCCGTTTCCCGCCGCCATTTCGTTGCCGGGGCGCTGAGCGCCCCCGTCCTGTTGCGCCTCGGCGCGCTGCCGGCCGCCGCCAAGGCGCCTGCGCCGACGAGCCAGGTGCTGCCGGTCCAGCAGATTCGCGTCGGCGAGGCGATCGTCACAGCTGTCTCCGACGGCTATCTCGACCTCGACATCACGCTTCTGTCCAACATCGAGGCGTCCGAGGCCGAACGCCTGCTCGACGAGGCCTTCAAGGGCGCCCCGCCGGTGACCACCGGCGTCAACGCCTATGTCGTGCATCTGCCCGAGCAGACGGTGCTGATCGACACCGGCGGCGCCGGCGCCTTCCCGCAGATGGGCAAGCTGCAGGATCGCCTGACGGCGGCCGGCATCCCGCCCGAGGACATCGACGCGGTACTTCTGACGCATCTGCATCCCGACCATGTCGGCGGCCTGGTGCTCGACGGCAAGCTCGCCTTCCCGAACGCCACCGTCCATGTCCACAAGGCCGAGTACGATTTCTGGACCAGCATCGAGAACCGCGACGCGGCGCCGGATTCGGTCAAGGGCTTCTTCGACGCGGCCCGCACCGCCATGGAAGTCGCCGGCGACCAGGTGAAGACCTTCGCGGCGGCCGGCGACGTCGTGCCGGGGATCGCCGCGCGCGAGCTGTTCGGCCATACGCCCGGCCATTGCGGCTACATGATCGGCGAGGGCGCCGATGGCCTCCTGGTCTGGGGCGACATCGTCCACGCCGGTGCCATCCAGTTCGCCCGGCCGGATGTCGGCATCGCCTTTGACGGCGATCCGCAGGCGGCGATCGCCACGCGCGAGGCGCTGCTGGCGGATGTCGCGGCCAATCGCACGCGCATTGCCGGCATGCACATCGCGTTTCCCAGCATCGGCCATGTGGTCAAGGGTTCGGGCGACGCGGCCTATGCCTTCCGGCCGTCCGAATGGCAGTACGATCTCGGCTGACCGCCGCGATCGATCGCGCATGAAAAAGCCGCGGCGGGTCGCCCCGCCGCGGCTTCGCATCTCTCGGGTCCGGGCTTACTCGCCGTAGACGTCGAACTCGAAATACTTCTTCTGCACCTCGTCATAGGTGCCGTCCTCGCGGATCGCGGCGATCGCGTCGTTGAACATGCCGGCCAGCTTGTCGCTGCCCTGGCGCAGGCCGATGCCGATGCCCTTGCCGTAGATCGCCGGGTCGGCCTTCAGCGTGTCGAGCAGCTTGCAGCAGGCGCCGGCGTCGCTCTTCAGCCATTCGTCCAGCACCACGACGTCGTCGACCACCGCGTCGACGCGGCCGCTCTCGATGTCGAGCTTGTACTCCTCGGCAGTCGGGTACTGGCGGACGTCGGCGTCGGGGAAGTAGCTTTCCGCGGCGCGCGCATGGGTGGTCGAAGTCTGCGCGCCGATCGCCTTGCCGGCCAGCGCCTCGGCGGTGGCTTCGGTGATGTCGGAATCCTTCGGCACGGCGATGGCCGGCGGGGTCTGGTAGTACTTGTTGGTGAAGGCGATCTGCTCCTCACGCTCCGGCGTGATCGACATCGAGGCGACGAGCGCGTCGAAATTGCCGTTCTGCAGCGCCGGGATGATACCGTCCCAATCCTGGGTGACGAAGCTGCACTCGACCTTCATCTCGGCGCACAGCGCCTTGGCGATATCGACGTCGAAGCCCTGCAGTTCGCCGGAGGCGTCGAGGAAGTTGAACGGCGGATATGCGCCTTCGGTGCCGATGACGACCTTCGACCAGTCCTTGTCGGCGTCGCTCTCCTGCGCCTGGGCGTGGCCCAGGGCGAGGGCGGCAACGGTGGCGGCAAGGGCGAGAGTTCGGGTGAGACGCATGCAAACCTCTTGTGGGTGGACGGCATGCCCGGACCGGTGCGGCCTGTCAGGAAGGCATGCCTGTTATGGCGCCAATGCTGGCAATTTTTGCCGGGTGAGGCAACCGCCAAGCGCTCTCGGATGAAACCATCATTGGCTCAGCCGGCGGCGTTTACGCGTCTGGCCGACAGGGCCACGCCGAGGCCGGCAATGGCGATGCCCGTCATCAGCAGGAGCAAGCCGACGGCGCCGCAGCTGCCGGTCGCCAGAAGTGCCGCGAGGATCGAGCTGAGGGCCCCGACGCCGATCTGGCAGGCGCCGAGCATGCCCGCGGCGGCCCCGGCGGCCTGCGGCATCACGCTGACGCCGCCGGCGGTCGCGGTCGGCAGCACCAGCCCGTTGCCGAAGCCGACAAAGAGCATCGGGGCGAACAGCGTCAGCGGCGACAGGAGCCCGCCGGCGATCAGCGCCAGCGACAGGCTGGTCGCGGCCAGCGAGATCACCGCGCCGGTGACCATCATGGTCTTGATGCGGAAGCGTTCCGAAAGCCGCGCAGTGGCGAAATTGCCGAGCATGTAGCCGATGGCGCAGAGCGCGAACCAGACGCTGTAGCCGGCCGGCGTCATGCCCAGCACCGTCATGGCGATGAAGGGCGCGCCGCCGAGGAAGCCGAAGAACACCGCCGAGGTGAGCGACGACGTGCCGACATAGATCCAGAAAGCCGATGAGCCGGCGAGTTCGCCATAGGCCCGCAGCTGCGGCGGGATCGGCCGCCCGGTCTCACTGTTGGTCTCCGACAGGTCGAAGGCCAGAAGCACGATCGTGACGATGCCGATGCCGGTCAGCAGCCAGAAGACGCTGCGCCAGCCGAAGGCGGTGTCGAGGACGCCGCCGATCAGCGGCCCGATCATCGGCGCGACGGCAAGCCCCATGGTGACGTAGCCGATCATCGCGGCCGCCCGTTCGCGGCTGTAGACGTCGCGCACGATCGCCCGCGACAGCGCGATGCCGGTGGCGCTCGCCGCCTGCACGACGCGGCCGACGAGGAACAGCGCCACGTCGTCGGCCATCAGGCAGAGCAGCGTGCCGACGAGGAACAGCACCATGCCGCCGAGAATGATCGGCCGGCGGCCGTAGCGGTCGGAGAGCGGTCCGGCGACGAGCTGGATCAGCGCCGTCGCCACCAGATAGAGCGACAGGCCGAGGCCGACCGTCGCGCCGTCGGCCGACAGATCCGCGGCGATCGAAGCCATCGACGGAATGAAGATGTTGATGGCGAGCGGCGACAGCGCCGAGGCGATCATCAGCGTGACCAGCATCGGGCGGCGCGCGGCGGCGCCCGTGAGCGTTGCGGCGGCGGGAGGCGTTCCGGCCGTCGGCAGGACCGTCGGCTCGGCGTCGTGACCGGGAGTATCCCTCAGCATCAGTGCACCTGTGTCTTGACCGGTGCGGCGACGCCCCGGACCCGTTCCCGATATAGGGTGTAAAGTCCGCTCGCCACCACGATGGCCGCGCCCAGCAGCGTCAGCGGCGATGGCAGGTCGCCGAAGACGACCAGCCCGAGAATCAGGGCGAAGACGAGGACCGCATAGCGGAAGGGCGCGACGAAGCCCATGTCGCCGATCCGCATCGCCTGGACGATGAAGATGTAGCCGACGGCGATGGACGCCGCCGCGCAGCTCAAATGGACCAGCGTCAAGGCCGGCATCGGCCGCCAGCCGCCCGCCAGCGGGATCAGCAGCCAGCCGAGCAGCGAGACCGCGATCGCGGTGATCATGGCGATGAACAGCGACGGCACCTTCGGGTCCATGCGCCGGGTCGTTAGGTCGCGAACCGCCGATGCGGCGACCGAGGCCAGCACCGCGAGCGAATAGATGGTGAAGCCGTCGGTGCCCGGGCGCACGATGACGAGGACGCCGACGAAGCCGACGGCGATCGCCGCCCACCGCCGCCAGCCGACGGGCTCGCCGAGAAACAGCGCCGCGCCCAGCGTGACGGTCAGCGGCAGGGCCTGGAAGATCGCCGAGGCGTTGGCGATGGGCATGTGGGACAGGGCGGTGATGTAGGACAGGGTCGCGGTGATGTCGGCGATGGTGCGCACCAACAGCCGCGGCTTCATCGCCATGGCGAGCGGGCGCAGTGCGCCCATCCGCCAGGCCAGGAGGAACAGCAGCAGCGATGCGACGACGCCGCGCACGGCCATGATCTGGGGCGGCGAGATGTGGTCGGCCGCCAGCTTCACGAAGGTGTCGTTGACGACGAAGCCCGCCATGGAAACGAGCATGAAAAGCGCGGCGCGGGCGTTGTCGCTGAGCAAAGGGAGCCGCCGGATCGGTTGCTGGAGAAGTGTCAGGCAGCCTTAGCGCTTTGGCGACGACGGCGCGATACGAAAAGCGTCATTGCCGCCGGCGAAAAGCCGTCACGTCGTTGTGATTGCAACTTTAACGATTTCTGCAAAACCGTGGAAAGTCCTGCAGGCGTAGGGCTCCGGCTCTTTGTATCCAGGAGCGTAACCCATGGGATTGATCGACCTCGTCTCACCCGGCAGTCGGCAGACGCCGCCGCCCAGCAGCCAGCCCCAGCCCAGCGAGCAGACGCCCCCGCCGGCCGAAGCGAACAGCGGTTCGGGCGCTTCGGCACCGCCGGCCAACGGCACCTCGTCGAACGAGACCCAGTCGGCGTCGGCGAATGCCGGGACCGCCGGCACGTCGTCCTCATCCAGCGCAGGCGCATCGTCCAGCAATGCTGCGGCTTCGTCGACGGCGAACCGCGACAGCGCGCCGGTGACCGGTGCGGCCGCGACCCGGGCGCTGGCCGTCGCGCCGCGGACCGCCGCCGCGATCGATCAGTTGCGCGAAGCCGCGATGGCCAATCTCGAGGCCATGCGCACGCAGAGCATGATCGACGATCTAGGGACGTCCGCGACGCAGAAGACGCTGCTGACCGAAGACGAGCCGGTCGGCGAGGCCGCGCAGCAGGCACCGCAGGCCGTGGTCGAGACCGTCAAGGAAGCCTATCGCGAGAGCGAACGGGCCTGATCGCGGGGCGCCCGGCGACGGGCGCCTCCCTTTGCGGCTCAGTCGCGCGCGGGACCGTCCAGCGTCATGGTGATCGGGCCGACCAGCTTGTCATAGGTCGCGCGCTCCGATTCCGGGTAGCGGATCGAGACCGAATGGACGAGATCGCCGCGGAAGATGTAGCGCTCGTAGAAAATCCGGCCGTCGCGATAGCCCGAGACGACGGCCCAGCGCTTGCCGGACCGGTCATAGGTGACCTCGTCCGTATCGGCGCGCTGCCCCACCACCGCCTGCGGCGTTTCGCCGGGTTCGCGCGGCCGGGCATAGATGAAGATCTCCGCGCCCGCCGGCGAACTCCAGCCGAGACCGTCGCCATTGGTGGGCGCCGGCAGCTGGTTCGGAAAGGCTTCGGCGGGAAAGCTCGCCGTCGTGCCGAAGCGTTCGTTGCGATAGGTGACGTCGTCGGCGTTGGCCGGCGCGGCAGAGGTCAGCGCCGCCGCCAGGGTAAGCGCGGCGACGGACAATCCTTCAAGGCGCATCATTATCCTCCGGTCATGCTCATGTGCCGCGAGACCGAGGGCTTGCTCGTGTCGCGGTCGATGATGAAGTCATGTCCCTTCGGCTTGCGGCCGATCGCCTCGTCGATGGCGTTCGACAGCAATTCGTCGCCCTCCGAGGCGCGCAGCGGCGCCCGGAGATCCGCGGCGTCTTCCTGACCGAGGCACATGAAGAGGGTGCCGGTGCAGGTGACGCGGACGCGGTTGCAGCTTTCGCAGAAATTGTGGGTCATCGGCGTGATGAAGCCGAGCCGCCCGCCGGTCTCGGCCACTTCCACGTAACGCGCCGGACCGCCGGTCTTGTAGGGGATGTCGTTCAGGGTCCAGCGCTGCGACAGATCGCGGCGCACCTGGCTGAGCGGCAGATACTGGTCGGTGCGGTCCTCGTCGATCTCGCCCAGCGGCATCGTCTCGATCAGCGTGAAGTCGATGCCCTGGCCATGGGCCCACTCGATCATGCCGGGGATCTCGTCCTCGTTGAAGCCCTTCAGGGCGACCGCATTGAGCTTGATCTTGATGCCGGCGGCCTGCGCGGCCCGAATGCCGCCCATCACCCGGTCGAGTTCGCCCCAGCGGGTGATCTGCTTGAACTTGTCGGGATCGAGCGTGTCCAGCGAGACGTTGAGGCGCTTCACGCCGCAATCGGCCAGTTCGTCGGCGAAGCGGGCGAGCTGCGAGCCGTTGGTGGTCAGGGTCAGCTCTTCGAGCGCGCCCGATTCCAGATGCCGCGACAGCGAGCGCACCAGATGCATGATGTTCTTGCGCACCAGCGGCTCGCCGCCGGTCAGGCGCAGCTTGCGCACGCCCTTGGCGATGAAGGCGCTGGACAGCCGGTCGAGCTCTTCCAGCGTCAGCAGGTCGCGCTTGGGCAGGAACGTCATGTCCTCGGCCATGCAGTAGACACAGCGAAAATCGCAGCGGTCCGTGACCGACACGCGCAGATAGGTTACTGCCCGGCCGAACGGGTCGATCATCTCCGGGAACGCGTCGGTTCGCGACCGGCCTTCGGGGACCGCGGTCTTGATGTCGGGGACGAGACTCATGAGATTGCGGCCTCGCAGGCGAGGGTGATGTGGATGTCCATGCCCGCGAATGTGGAAGCGTGGTGCGTGCGGGTCAAGCGCGACGCATCGAACAAACCATTGCCAGACAAATTGAAACACGCCCGGGAGGCGAAACTGCCATGACCGACACCGTCGCGCCGCCACAGGAAATCCGCGTCACGCCCGACCGGCGCACGCTGGTGCTCGTCCAGGCCGGCGGGGCCCGTCACGATCTGTCGGCCGAAATGCTGCGGGTAATGTCTCCGTCGGCGGAGGTTCAGGGCCATTCGCCGGACCAGCGCAAGACCGTCGGCGGCAAGATCGACGTGGCCATCGCCTCGGTGGCGCCGGTCGGAAACTATGCCGTGCGCATCGGCTTCGACGACGGTCACGATACCGGCATTTTCAGCTGGAGCTACCTTGCGGAGCTGTTCCGCGAGAAGGACGCGCGCTGGCAGACCTATCTGGCCGAGCTCGACGCCAAGGGGCTGCGCCGCGAACGCTGAGGCGGGCGGGGCAGCCGTCAGGCGCTGACCCGATCCGGCGCAGCCGCGGCGGCAGCGGCGGGAGCCGTGTCGCGCACGACGACGCGGTTCCGCCCACGGGCCTTGGCCTCGTAGAGCCGGTTGTCGGCCTCCTGGTAGAGATAGCTGTAGCCGACCGGCCGGTCGAAGATGACGCCGCCGACACTGACGGACACCGGCACGGGCTTGCCCTCCGGCGACGCCAATTCCATCGTCGCCACAGCTTCGCGCATCCGTTCGGCGATCTGCATCGAAGCGTGACGGTCCACATCGGCGAGCAGCACGCCGAATTCCTCGCCGCCCAGGCGGCCGATGATGTCGCCCTCGCGGACCGAATCCTGCAGCCGCAGCGCGATCGCCTTGAGCGCCCGGTCGCCGGTGGCGTGGCCGTAGCGGTCATTTATCGACTTGAAGAAATCCGCATCGATCAGGAACAGCGCGCCGGCCAGGCCATCCGTGGCCATGGATTCCAGCCGCGCCTCGACCCGCTCGGTGAAGGCCCGCCGGTTGAGCAATGTCGTCAGCCCGTCATGGGCGGCGACGATCTCGAGGCGGCGATTCAGGACGCGCAGCTCGCGCAGCTTCAGCGACAGGAAGACGAAGAGCGGCCCGCCGAGGATGGTCGGCACGACCACCGCGCAGATCATCGCCAGCCGGAAGGCCTCGGGATCGGCGTTGCGGAACAGCGCCGCGTTGTAGATGAGCGCGACCGCCATGCAGGACAGCACACCGCAGAGCGTGATGCCCGCCAGCTTGCACAAGCCGCGTGTCGTCAAGGGTTGCTGAGTGAGTGTCCGCGTCATGCCGGAACAGTTTCCTGTGTTCCGTCAGTATTGCGAACAATCTTTTCCGCAAGATTAATGCCGATGCACGGTCCGTGTCTTGACCTGTAGCGTTCTAACGCTGGAAAGGTGGCAGGCGATCGAAGGCATCCTTGAGTGCATCGGACCAGCCGCCCGAGATCTCCTGGTAATACGGGTCCGACAGTTCGAAGCGTCGCTTGTAGCCCGCCATCATCGTGTCGGTCTCGTAGAACTGCATGTCGATCGGCGCCCCAACCGACAGGTTCGAGCGGATGGTGGAATCGAAGGAGACCAGCAGCAGCTTGGCGCAGTCTTCCAGGCTCATCCGCGGATCATAGGTGCGGATGATGATCGGCCGGCCGTATTTGTGCTCGCCGATCTGGAAGAAGGGATTGTCCGGTCCGGCCTCGATGAAATTGCCTTCCGGGTAGATCAGGAAGAGGCGCGGACGCCCGCCCTTGATCTGGCCGCCGAGAATGAAGGTGCCCGAGAACAGCGCATCGGCCGACTGGCCGGCCGGCGTCGTGTAGGAGATGACCTCCTTGATCGTCTCGCCGACCAGCTTGGCGGTCTGAAACATCGACGGCTGGGTCAGAATCGCCGGCTGGCGTTCCGAGGGCGCGAGCAGGCGCTCTTCCAGAAGTGACACGGTCGACTGGGTGGTGGCCAGGTTGCCGGCGCTGAGCAGGCACAGAAAGCGCTCGCCCGGCACCTCCCACGTCTTCATCTTCGAGACGACGGAAATGTTGTCGATGCCCGCATTGGTGCGGGTATCCGACATGAAGACGAGGCCACGATCGACGAGGAGCCCCACGCAATAGGTCATTTTGGCTGACATCCCCCTGGGCGCGCAGGACGAATCAGCTATCTGCGCGCGGCTGCATCTTTGTGCAGGCCGCGCGCCTTCCGCAATGGTTTTCCGTGGTGAGGGTGACGGTTCGCAGGCGAGCGAAGCCGTCTTGCCACTATCAGGCGTAGAAGCGGTAGCTCTCCGCGATCTCCTGGGCCACCCGGTTGTTCTCGATGATGAAGTTCTCGAGAAACTCGTGCATGCCTCCGTCGATGATCTCCTTCACCGACGCGTCCGACAGCTTGCGTGTGATGTCGCTGGCGATGCGCGAGCAGGGGTGCTGGGTCTCGTAGTTCCGGTTCAGATATTTCAGGCTTTCCTCGATGCAGAGGTAGCAATAGGCCAGCGAGCGCGGCAGCCTGCGGTTCAGCATCAGGAAGTCGATGATGTTCGTCGCCCGGTACTCTCCGTCATATTCCCAGGCATAGGCGCGGTGCGCCGAGACCGAGCGCAGGATCGACGCCCACTGGAAATTGTCGAGCGACGAGCCGACCGAGGAGTGCTCGGGCAGGAGCACCCAGTATTTCACGTCAAGGATGCGGGCGGTGTTGTCGGCCCGCTCGATGAAGGCGCCGAGAGAGCAGAAGTCGAAGATCTCGTTGCGCAGCATCGTGCCGTGGAAGACGCCACGGATCAGCGCCGTCTGGCGTTTCACCAGCTCCAGGATGGCCGTCAGTTCGAGCGGGTTCAGCGGCTTGTCGAGCCGGCTCTTGATGATCAGCCAGCTCTCGTTGATCGTCTCCCACAGGTCGCGGGTGAGGGCGGTCCGCACCATCCGCCCGTTCATCCGCGCCGTGTCGATGGACGAGCGCACGCTCGACGGATTGTCCCGGTCGCGCAGCAGGAAGTCGATGATCGAGGCGGTATCGTACTCGGTGTATTTGGCCAGATAGGCCGCCTCGACGCCGGCCGAGACCAGCACCGACTGCCATTCGTCGGGTTCGTCCGAGGAGAGGTTGGTCATCGACAGCCGCTGTCCGGCGTCGACGAGGCGGGCCATGTTCTCGGCCCGCTCGATATAGCGGGACATCCAGAACAGGCCGTTGGCGGTGCGTCCGAGTAGTGCCATGTGCTTCGCTTCAGTCCCTCAGTACCCAGGTGTCCTTGGTGCCGCCGCCCTGGCTGGAATTGACCACGAGCGAGCCCTCCTTGAGAGCCACGCGCGTCAGTCCGCCGGGTATGATCCGGACCTTGTCGGAGACGAGGACGAAGGGGCGAAGATCGACATGCCGCGGGGCAAGGCCGTGTTCCGCCAGGATCGGCACGGTCGACAGCGCCAGCGTCGGCTGGGCGATGTAGTTGCGCGGCCTGGCCCGCAGCTTCGCCGCGAAGGCCTCGCGTTCGGCTGTCGAGGCCGCCGGGCCGACCAGCATGCCGTAGCCGCCCGAGCCGTGCACTTCCTTGACGACGAGGTCCTTCAGATTGTCGAGGACGTAGGCGAGGCTGTCTTCCTCGGCGCAGCGCCAGGTCGGCACGTTCTGCAGGAGGGCCGGCTTGCCGGTATAGAACTCGACGATTTCCGGCATGTAGGAATAGATCGCCTTGTCGTCGGCGATGCCTGTGCCGGGGGCGTTGGCGATGGTGATCCCGCCGTTCTTGTAGACCTCCATGATGCCGGGAATGCCGAGCATGGAATCGGGCCTGAACGCCTCGGGATCGAGATATTCGTCGTCGACCCGGCGATAGAGGACGTCGATCGGCCTGTAGCCCTCGGTGGTCCGCATCTGGATGCGGCCGTCGATCACCTTGGCGTCGGCGCCCTCGATCAGTTCCACACCCATCTGGTCGGCCAGGAAGGCATGTTCGTAGAAGGCGGAATTGTGGATGCCCGGCGTCAGCACGGCAATGGTCGGCGGGCCGTCGCAGGCGGGCGGCGCGACCGCGGCGAGCGAGCGGCGCAGGTGATGCGGGTAGGTTTCGACCGGCCGCACGCGGTTCTGCGCGAACAGCTCGGGAAACATCTGCATCATCGTTTCGCGGTTCTCGATCATGTACGAGACGCCGGACGGCGTGCGGGCGTTGTCTTCGAGAACGTAGAATTCGTTCTCGCCGCACCGCACGATGTCGGTGCCGATGATGTGGGTGTAGACCCCGCCGGGCGGCCGGAAGCCTTCCATCTGGGGCAGATAGGCCTCGTTGCCGACGATCAGGCGTTCGGGCACCTTGCCCGCCTTCACGATCTCTTGGTCGTGGTAGATGTCGTAGAGAAACGCGTTGAGGGCCTGCACCCGCTGCTCGATGCCCTCGGCGAGAAGATCCCATTCGGCCTTGGCCATGATCCGCGGCACGAGATCGAAGGGGATCAGCCGCTCGGCCGCCTCGGCCTCGCCATAGACGTTGAAGGTGATGCCCGTGCGCCGAAAGAAATCCTCGGCCTCGTTGGTCTTGGCGGCCAGTTCCTCGATGTTCTGCTGCCGGAACCACTCGTTGAAGCGCGCATAGGGTTCCCGGACATTGTCGTCATCGAGAAGCATTTCGTCGAACGCCGTCACCTGCACCCTCCAGACCTGTCTTCTGAATAAGAGAAAGCGACAGGCCGGAAAATCAAGGGTCTCGCAGGCCGTGGCGGTCGATTGACGTGCGTTTGTGCAATCTGCCTCCGCCGCTGCCGCCCGATCGGGCAGGCGGCGCCTATCGCGCGAGGGTGGAACCGCCGGCCCACGGCAGCGCGGCGGGGCGCGCGCCGAAATCGGCAAGAATCGCCAGCGCCGTGTCGAGGTCAGCACGCGTGGGGGCGGCGGTCAGCGAGGCGCGCACGCGCGAATGGAAGGTGCGTCCTGAGGCGAAGGTTTCGGCCGGCACCACGGCAACGCCGCATTGGCGCAGCTGCGTCGCGGCCTCCTCGGCATCGCCGTCGACACCGAGCCAGACATGGGGTGCGGCCACCGCGTCGGACGGGCCCAGATGCTGCCCCATCTGCCGCCAGCGCTCGCGGACCGCGTTGGCCTGCCAAGCGGTGCGCGCGGCCGCCGTGCCATCCTCGATCCAGGCCGATCCGGCCCGGAGGGACAGCGGCGTCATTATCCAGGAGGTGAGGTGCAGGTTGCGCTTGAGGGCGGCCAGCATCGGATGGTCGCCGGCGACGAACCCGAAGCGCAGTCCCGGCATGACCGTCATGGACAGGCTGGAGACGACGATGCCACGCGAACCCAGATCTTCTGCCAGCGGCGGCCGGCCGGCTAGGGCCCCGTAGGCGTCGTCCTCGATGATCGTCAGGTCGCGGCGTTCGGCAATCTCGGCGATTGCCCGGCGCCGGTCGTCGCCCATGACCGCGCCGGTCGGGTTGTGAAGGTTGGGCATCAGCACGGCCAGCCTGGCCGTGGAACTGCGCGCAGCCGCGTCGAACCCCTCCGGGGTGACGCCTTCACCGTCCAGTTCCACCGGGATCAGCCGCAGCCGCAACTGCCGCGCCAGCGCTTTCAGGCCCGGGAATGTCAGGGATTCCACGAGGATCGCGTCGCCCTCGCGGGTGGCATGCACCAGCAGCGCCTGCAGCGCCGCATGGGCCCCGGCGCACGACACCACCGTCGCCGGTCGTCGCGTCATGCCGCGCCAGGCCATCCAGTCGCCGACCGCTACCGCGGCACGATGGACGAGGGCGCAGCCGGGATAGCCGCTCATCTGCGCCCGCTCGGTGGAACTCAGGCCGTCGATCAGCGACGCCATTGCCGTGTCGTCCGGCACGGGGACCGGCACGTTGGTGGACAGGTCCACCAGCCGCTCGGCCGACACGTCGGGTGCGAAGAGCAGCGAATCGGAGCTGGATGCCAAGACGTAGGTGCCGCGACCGATCTCGCCGCCGATCAGGCGCCGCTGCGCCGCCTCGCGATAGGCGCGGCTGATCGTGGACAGCTTGACGCCGAGCCCGTTCGCCAGCTCGCGCTGGGGCGGCAGACGGTCGCCGGGGCGCAGCACGCCGGCTTCGATGTCCTGCGCGATCCGCTCGACGATACTGGCGACGTCGTCCAGACCGTGTTCGTATTGCGCGTTCCACATGACGTTGCGAGCCTGTGCGGTGGGCAATTCAGACAGCCCGAAATCACCTTGTTATATCACATGACGAGGTTGCCTAATCCTAAGCTAGGCTTGCGGACGTGCAATAGTCCGAAAGTCGAGTGAGCACTGCAACATAGCCGCCCGGCTAAAGGCTTCCGGCTTGACCGGACGCGGCGCATCCGGCTCGCACGGCCGGAATCGCCATCTGTCATCGTCAGCATCCGGCGGGCAGCTGCCGGAGGCGCGGCGCGAACGGCAGGGGCCTGCGCCGCAGTAAAGCGCGGCCGGCAGGCTCGCCCGGTCATGGCCGGCATGCTACCAGCCCCCGCAACAGTTCACTATCGAGCTTCAACCGGATTCGGAGGGGACGATCCATGCGCTTTGCCAGCTATCCCAGTCTCGAAAACGCCAGCGTCATCGTCACCGGCGGGGCCTCGGGCATCGGGGAGATCATGGTCCGGGCCTTCGCCGAACAGGGCGCCCACGTCGGTTTCGTCGATCTCGACCGCGATGCCGGCACGGCGCTGGCCGGCGAGCTGACGGGCGCCGGGCGGCAGGTCCGCTTCGAGGCCTGCGACCTGCGCGACATCGACGATCTGAAACGCGCCTTCGCGGCCCTTGCCGAGGCCAACGGGCCGGCCACGGTGCTGGTCAACAATGCCGCCCGCGACGATCGCCACGGCTGGGAAGACGTGACGCCGGACTATTTCGACGAGCGGATCGCCACCAATCTCCGCCACATGTTCTTCGCCATCCAGGCGGCCGCGCCGGGGATGATCGCGGCCGGCAAGGGCTCGATCATCAACATGGGGTCGAACTCCTGGTGGGAGGCAGCCGGCAACATGCCCGCCTACACCACCGCCAAGTCGGCCGTGCACGGCATGACCCGCTCGTTCGCGCGCGATCTCGGCCCGCACCGGATCCGCGTCAACACCGTGGTGCCGGGCTGGGTCATGACCAAGCGCCAGAAGCAGCTCTGGGCCAACCCGGAGGCGCTTGACAAGCACAAGGCGCGCCAGTGCCTGCCGGACCTGATCGAGCCGGTCTATGTGGCGCGGATGGTGCTGTTCCTGGCCTCCGACGACGCCGCCATGTGCAGCGCCAACAACTACATGGTCGAAGCCGGATCGATCTAATCGGCGTGCCGGTGTCCTCAGCCCCGGCCGCCAGTCCCGCTGCCGGCAAGGCTTCGGGACATGGCGGGGCCGATCGGCCGGGGGACAAACCGGTGGGCCTGATGCCGGCGGGCTCGCTTTCGCGCCGCCGGCAAGGCAGAAGTGATCGTATGCATCACTTATCGCGCAGCCTTCGATGACCCGGCCGAGCGGCGTTCTGGCCGGCATCCTGCTGACGATCCTGTCCGGGCTGCTGCTCGCCACGATGGATACGTTCGGCAAGTATCTCACCGGCGAGCTGCCGGTCCTCGAGATCGTCTGGGCCCGGTATTTCTTCCACACGATCCTGATGACGGCGTGGCTCGCCCGGACGCGTGGCACCAGCTTCCTGCACAGCAAGCGCCCGGGCCTGCAGCTCGCGCGCGGTGCGGCGCTCTTGTGCGCGACGACGCTGATGTATGTGTCCTTCGCCCACGTGCCGCTGGCCGACGCGACGGCGGTGCAGTTCTTCGCACCGGTCCTCGTCACGGTTCTGTCGGTAATTTTTCTCGGCGAGCGCATCGGCGTGCCGCGCATCGCGGCCGTCTTCGCCGGCTTCGTCGGCGTGCTCCTGATCGTGCGGCCGGGCTTTGCCGACACCAGCCCGTATCTCCTGCTGCCGCTTCTGTCGGCGGTGATCCTGTCGGGCTATTTCCTGATGACCCGCGCCCTGTCGGGCCCGGAGGAAAACGCCGCCACTTTGTTCAACACGACGGCGGTCGGCGCGCTGCTCCTGACCATCGCCGTGCCCTTTGTCTGGGAAACGCCGACCTGGCCGGTTTTCGCCATGATGGTGACGATCGGCACGCTGGGGGCGCTCGGCCATTTCTGCATCGTGCAGGGCTTTGCCTACGCCTCGGCCTCGGCGCTCTCGCCGTTCCTCTACGCGCAGGTCTTCTTCGCCAGCATCTACAGCGTGACGCTGCTCGGCGATCCGCTCAGCTGGAACTTCCTGGCCGGCGCGGCGATCCTGATCGCCAGCGGACTGACGATCTGGTGGCGCGAGAACCGCACCCGCCGCTGACCGGCGAGACCCGGCTCAGTTCTCCCAGACGATGCTTTTGCTGATGCGCGGCCGGAAGGTGTATTCCTTGGCCATGGTGGTGCCCGAGAAGAACCCGCCATAATCCATGACCGGCTTGTACGGGTAGCTGACGCTGACCACGACGAGATAGGTCTCGGCGCCGAAGACCAGCTCGGAGGGAACGTCGTAGCGGGCACCCTTGTCGAGCGCCGGGCCGGTATTGGCCTGCGACCAGTCGACCGTGCCCTTGCCCTCGTCGTCGACGCTGACCGTGGTGACGACGATCTTCAACCCGTCGGTGGAGAAGGGGACCATGATCGCCGAGGAGATGTTGTAGATGTTCTCAAGGCCCGTCTCGGTCATCGTGCGGTTGCGGGCGACGAGATTGCCGACCGTCTCCGCCGTCGATTCCACCTTGCGGCTTGCCTCCAGCGCCTTCGATGCTTCGAAGCCGCCGAGATAGATCAGCAGCAGGCCGGGCAGGATGATGGCGAATTCCAGAGCAGCCACGCCGCCGCGATCGCCACAAAAGGCGGCAAGGGCGTTGCGTGCGCGGCGGAGCGGGCCGAAGAATTTGGCGGTCATCGATCCCTCAGGCGCAGTTGGAATTGCTGTTCAGACGATCCCCGAAAGGCTCGTTCATGAAGGCGGCGATGGAGGACATGACGCTGTTGCCGTCGGTTTCGGCGGCCAGCTTGTGCAGGAAGGACGCGGTCCACGGCCATTCGTAATAGGCGCGCAGCACGGTGATCGAATTGGCCGCGCCGGGGTCGAAACAGAACTGGCTGTCGTCCACCTGCTTCAGCTTCATCGGCACGTCGGTGGGGATATCGGCGAAGGCCGGGATGGTGCGCAGGTCGAGTTTCACCTTGTCGCAGCTCAGGAGGAAATCGACCTTGTCGCAGATCTTCTCGCGGAACACCGACGGCTTGATGTCGGACTGCTGGATCTGGCCGGTGAAGACCTGCCGGGCGACGTCGTCGACGGCGGTGTCGAGCAGGATGCCGGCGGCCGAGATGACGAAGGTCTCGACGATGGCGAAGATCAGCATGAAGAGCGGGGCGGCGACCATGGCGAATTCCACCGCGGTCGCGCCGGACGTGTCGCGACCGAAGGTCTTGCGCTGGCTCTTCTTCGGACTGGCGGGTCGAAACGGCACGGTGATCTTGTGTCCCCGGATTGGTTCGCAAGCCGGCATCATCGCCCGCGGGGGTTACTTTTCCCTCAGGAAAGTCGCGCCAAGTGCGCCTATTCGCCCGCACGGTTAGCCAAAGGTGACCGCATGCCGAGCTGCAGGGCCTTGCGGCGGGCGGCCGAACCGGATTAGCCCGGCCGGGGCCCGAAGCACAGAAGGGACGAAAAGCGATGAGCGACGACAGGATCGACACGGCGCTGATGATAGATGCGGTCCGCGCCGGCATGGCGGCGATCCGCGCCCAGACCGGCAGCGGCGTCGACTACAAATCCGACCGGTCGCCCGTGACCGAGGCCGACAAGGCCGCCGAACGGGCCATCGTCGCGGTCATCCAGGGCGGCGGCTGCACCCTGCCGATCGTTGCCGAAGAGGCCTTCTCGGACGGCGAGATCCCGGCCGTCGGCCGGCGCTTCCTGCTGGTCGATCCGCTGGACGGCACCAAGAGCTACATCGCCGGCACGCCCGACTACACCGTCAATGTCGCGGTGATCGAGGACGGGGCCCCGGTCTTCGGCTGCGTCGGCATTCCCGAGACCGGGACGATCTACCATGGCGGGGCAGGGACGCCTGCCATGGTCGAGCGCGACGGGGCCGCGACGCCGCTGGCCTGCCGCAAGGCGGGCGCAGCGCTGGATGTCGTTGCAAGCCGCAACCACCTCGACGATGCGACCCGCGACTATATCGGCCGCCTCGACGTGGCCGAGCGGAAGTCCATCGGATCCTCGCTGAAATTCTGCCTTCTGGCCGAAGCTGAAGCTGATCTCTATCCGCGCTTCGGCCGGACGATGCAGTGGGATACGGCGGCCGGCGACGCGGTGCTGCGCGCAGCCGGCGGCCTGACGATCACCATGGACGGGACACCCCTGGCCTATGGCCGCACCCATGCACCGGGCGAGGACGTCTTCGGCAATCCGCATTTCATCGCGCTCGGCGATCGCGCTTTGCTCGATCGGCCGGGGATCGTGCCGCAGCCGGCCGAGCGTCAGTAGGCCGACTTCGTCCGCAACAAGCTGATCGGCGTCATGGCGAGGATGTAGAGGTCGAGCAGCAGCGACCAGTTCTCGATGTAGTAGAGGTCGTGCTCGAAGCGCTTCTGCAGCTTGTCGGGCTGGTCGATCTCGCCGCGCCAGCCCTTGATCTGCGCCCAGCCGGTGATCCCCGGCTTGACCTTGTGCCGGCCGAAATAGCCGTCGACGATGGCCACGAACGCCTCGTTGCCGCTGGAAATGGCGTGGACGGCATGGGGCCGCGGGCCGACCAGCGACAGGTCGCCGCGCAGCACGTTGAAGAGCTGCGGCAGCTCGTCGAGCGAGGTCTTGCGGATGAAGCGGCCGACGCGGGTGACGCGCTTGTCGCCCTTGGTCACGATCTGCCGGGCCAGCGGATCCGACATCTCGGCATAGAGCGAGCGGAACTTGAACACGTCGACGATGTGATTGTTGAAGCCGTGCCTCTTCTGTCGGAAGATCACCGGACCCCTGGAGTCCAGCTTCACGGCGAGGGCGGTGAGAAGGAAGACCGGCGACAGAAGGACGATGGCCACGCTGGCGAAGACCACGTCGAAGACGCGCTTGGCGATCCAGTCCCAGTCCGCCAGCGGCCGGTCGAAGACGTCGATCAGCGGTACGTCGCCGACGAAGGAATAGGTACGCGGGCGGAACCGCAGCTCGGCCGAATGCGCCGACAGCCGGATGTCAAGCGGCAGCACCCAGAGGCGCTTCAGGAGGGACAGGACGCGCTGCTCGGCCGACAGCGGCAGGGTGACGATGAGCATGTCGATGCGGGTGCGGCGGGCGAATTCCACCAGCTCGCTGATATTGCCGAGCTTGGGATAGCCGGCGACGATGGGTGGCGAACGCCGGTCGTCGCGGTCGTCGAAGATGCCGCAGATGCGGATGTCGCTGTCGGGCTGGCCCTCGAGGCTGCGGATCAGGCTTTCGGCGCCGCGGCCACCGCCGACGATGATGGCGCGCCGCTCCATGCGGCCGTTGCGCAGCCAGCGGCGGATCTTGGCGGCCAGCGCCAGGCGGCCGAGCGACAGGAGCACCAGGCCGCAGACGAACCAGCTGCCCATCCAGAACCGGGAATAGGCCGCGTCGTTGAACAGGAAGAACAGGCCGACAGTGAGGAAGCAGAGCGTCAGGCCCCAGGCGATGGCGATCCGCCAGAGCTGGGCGGCCCGACCCTTCAGGACCGAGATCTCGTAGCCGTCGGCCAGATTGATCGCGAGGACGCCGAGCGCCGCGCCGACCAGCGACAGGACGACGTAGGATTCCCACAGATGCGTGGAAACGCCGACATAGCCGACGAAGAGAGCCAGCCCGAGCAGCGTCAGCAGCACGAACTCGACGCCGCGCCAGATGCCCGACAGCATCCGCGGGGTGATGAAATCGTCCTTGTACTGGGCCGCCGCCCGCGCCGCGAAGGCGTTCAGCTCGACCGGCGCATCGGGCTCGGGGAAGCTGACGACCGTTACGTCGTTCAAAGGCAGGCTGGACTCGATCTTCGCCATGTCTGGTCGACTCCCATTC
Source organism: Aurantimonas sp. DM33-3 (assembly GCF_014334315.1). Lineage (NCBI taxonomy): Bacteria > Pseudomonadati > Pseudomonadota > Alphaproteobacteria > Hyphomicrobiales > Aurantimonadaceae > Aurantimonas > Aurantimonas sp. DM33-3. Next base: position 274,271 of record NZ_JACSGS010000004.1, read on the forward strand.
CGCCGGCAGTTCGGGCCGCGACCGCAAGGTCGGCGGCCGACACGCCCACCTCTGTGGGCCGCGCCTGATCTCTCGGCCGCGCAGAATGGAGGCAAAGGGCTAAGATATGCTTGAGCCCTGCCTGGAAATGCGGCGAGGGGCGGGGACGCAATACCTGATCCCGCTTCTCGCGCTGAAACCGATGCCTCGGTTTCGCATGTGTGACCCGCGAACGGCGACCGCCATTAGCCTCACCGGACCGGTGCGGGATCGCCCCGCAGCGGCGCAGTCGGGTCGTGTCAGAACCAGCGCTCCCGGACATAGACCGTGTCGCCGGGCAGGATCGGATCGGAGACCAGCACCCGGCCGGTCAGGATTCGCTTGCCGACCTGGCGGGTGATGTCGACGGTGCCCTGTTCGGCCCGGGGGCTGAAGCCGCCGGCGACCGCGATCGCCTTCTGGACCGTCATCCCGGGGAAATAAGCGTACTGCCCGCCGGTCGCGACTTCGCCCATGATGAAGAAGGGCCGGTAGGTCTCGACCTGCACGGTGACGTCGGGATCGTTGAGATAGCCGTCGCGCAGGCGATTGGCGATCTCGGCTTCGAGCTGGGTGGTGGTGCGGCCGCGGGCCGGGACCGAGCCGACCAGCGGGAACGAGACGTAGCCGGCCTTGTCCACCGGATAGGCATTGGTGAGCCCGGACTGTTCGAAGACCGTGACACGCAGGACGTCGCCGCTGTCCAGGCGATAGGACTGGTTGAGCGCCGCATGGAACGCCGGCGACACCGGCTTGTAGGACGCGCAGCCGGCGAGGGCGCTGATCACGATCGCGAGGATGAAGGCCAGTCTCGGCTTCATGGTCAAGGTTCCCGTGGCACTTCGGCCCAATTGGCATCGCACCGTCATGACCTGTTGTTAGACGGTTAGGGTTAATCGACCGTAAAATGCCGGGCGCCGGGAGCGGGAATTGGCGAGCGCTGCCGAACTGTCCCTTAACGGCACAGTTACCGGCCAATGGCAGGCTGCAGGCGAAGCTCAGGCACCGGAGTGCGCATGTCGCCCTGTTTCCAGACGATCCTCCTTACGCCGCGCGCCGGCATGCCGGCCGCGATGCGTCCCGGCCGCCGTTGCCCCGGTGCGAGGACCCGGCGATGATGGGCGCCGGCATCCATGCCCTCGGCGCCTCGCTCAGCGATTTCGTCGCCCGTGGCCTTGCCCGCCCGTCGGCGCGGTTCGCGAACCGGACGGTCCCATCACGCACAGCGAGCGCTGCTCTCATGCCGCACGACATCCCTGCCGACGCTCCCGCCGCGCCGCGCCATGGCGACGAGGTGGTCACCAGCCGCGAACTCGTCATGGCCCTGCATCGCAGCGCCATCGGCCGCCTGGTGATGCTGTCGGCCGATGGCGGGGAGGGAGGGCTCGGCGGCGTCGAACTCGGCCGTGCCATCGCGCGCGCCGGCATGTCCTGCATCCTGATCGATCTGACCGGCGAGGAGCGGATCGCCGCGGAGACGGGAATTGCGCCGGGCAGTCCCGGCCTGCACGAATTTGCCGAGAACCTGGCGCCGCTCGGCGAGATCATCCATCGCGACAGCCGCGGCGGCTGCCATGTGGTGCTGGCGACGGGCGCGGCGCCGGAGCCGGATTCGCCCGACGTCACGCTGGTGCTGGCCGCCTGCGCCGAGGCCTATGACTGCACAATCGTCGCGCTCGATGCCCGGCGCATGGACGACCTGCCGTCACTCCTCGACGAGGAAACCGCCATCGTGGTGGCCGGGCAGGCGGCAACGCCGGACGGCTACGCGACGATCGCCGGTGACTTGCGGGCGCTGGGCGTCGACGACCTGATTTTCATGCAGTGCGCGGCCACGCGGCGGGCGGGGCGTCGCGCCCCGGATCAACCGGACTGAGGCGGGGCGTTCAGCCGCGCGTCCCGTCGCCGTCCGCCCGATCCTTGCGCGGCACCCGCTCCATCCAGGAGATGATGAACATCGCCGGCACCACCCAGAGAATTCCGGTGAAGAAGAAATACGCCAGATGCACCCAGCCGCTGGCGGTGGGCAGATAGAGCGTCGCCACCGCCGTCGCGACGACGGCATAGACGATGACGAGAACGATCAGCACGACCGCGCCGATGAGCTTTCTGGTTCTGACCGGCATGATCCGCCTCTCCTGTTCGCGCCTTTGCGCCGAGGGCAGGGTGTCGTCCCGCGCTGCCATCGGCCGGCCGTCGCCGTGCCCGACCTCTAGGCCGGCCGGGCCGCCAATGCCAGCCTCGCCCCTGCGACTTTCCTGCGCTTGATCGCCTGGCGCTTTCGGTGCACATGGCACGCGACATGACGACGATCTCCCATTCCGCCGCCGGCCCTGTGGCCCGATCTCCCCGTCTGCGCGACCGCGCCGCGATCCGCTGGTGGCTCTATGTCACCGCGCTCCTGATCTTCGCGCTGGTCCTCGTCGGCGGTGCCACCCGGCTGACCGAGTCCGGCCTGTCGATCACCGAATGGAAGCCGATCCACGGCATCGTCCCGCCGCTTTCTGCCGCCGAATGGGATGAGGAATTCGAGCTCTACAAGCGCATTCCGCAATATCAGCAGCTCAACCTCGGCATGAGCCTCGACGAGTTCAAGACGATCTTCTGGTGGGAGTGGGCGCATCGCTTCCTGGCCCGCGCGATCGGCTTCGTCTTCGCGATCCCGCTGGCCTTCTTCTGGCTGACCGGCCGCATCGAGCCGTTCCTGAAACCCCGTCTCGTCGGCATTCTCGCCCTTGGCGGCCTGCAGGGCGCGGTTGGCTGGTGGATGGTCGCCTCGGGCCTGACCGAACGCACCGATGTCAGCCAGTACCGGCTCGCAACGCATCTGACGATCGCCTGCGTGATCTTCGCCGCAATCATCTGGGTGGCGCGCGGGCTAGCGTCGAAACGCTTCGACATGCCGCCGTCGCGCGGGTCGGCAGGCGTTGCGGCGCTGATCGCGCTGCTGGCGCTCGTCCAGATCTACATGGGCGGCCTGGTCGCCGGCCTGAATGCCGGCCTGACCTTCAACACCTGGCCGCTGATGGACGGCGTCCTGATCCCCGGCGGCCTGTTCGTCATGGACCCGGCCTGGCGGAATTTCTTCGAGAACGTCATGACGGTGCAGTTCATGCACCGGATCGGCGCCTATGTGCTGTTCGTGGTGGTCGCGATTCACGCGGTCGCGTCCCTGCTGCAGGCGGCGGGCAGCGTTCATACCAAGCGCGCCATCTGGCTCTTCGCCGCCGTCTTCGTGCAGGCGCTGATCGGCATCACGACCCTGCTCCTGGCCGTGCCCATCGACTGGGCGCTGGCCCATCAGGCCGGCGGCGTCATCGTCCTTGGATTGGCCGTCGCCCATGCCCGCGCGCTGAAGGGCGAATATCCCGAGCCGGCGCCTGTCGCCTGAGCCGTTTCGCCGCGCGCCGCCTTCGTCGTTCCGTTAACCCGGGGCTGCGATGATCTCCGCCATCGGGGCAAGGGCCAGGACGCGGGATGAGTGTGATCACGGGTGAGGGAGGACGGCAGGCGGTCTCCAAGGCCGAACTCGTCAGCGCCCTGAGCTACGCGCTGGACCTCACCGAAGGCCAGCCCGACGGCCACGGCCTGCGCTGTTGCTGGATCGGCATGAATGTCGGGCGGGCCATCGGCCTGTCCGAGCCGGAGATGGCCGACCTCTATTACACGCTGCTCCTCAAGGATATCGGCTGCAGCTCCAACGCGGCGCGCATCTGCCAGCTCTTACTGACCGACGACATCGCCTTCAAGCGCGACATCAAGATCGTCAGCGACAGCCTTCCGCACGTTCTGCATTTCGTCCTCAAGCATACCGGCCTGAAGGCCAGCCTCGCCGAGCGCTTCCGCGCCATGGTGGTGGCGCTGGCCAAGGGCGACACGATCTCCCGCGAGCTGATCGAGACGCGCTGCCATCGCGGCGCCGACATCGTCCGCCAGATGCGCTTTCCCGAAACCGTGGCCGCCGGCATTCTCGATCTCGACGAGCACTGGAACGGCAAGGGCCAGCCCCAGGGTCTGAAGGGGGAGGCGATCGCCCTGTTCGGCCGCATCGCGCTGCTCGCCCAGGTGGTCGATGTCTTCCACACGAGCGCCGACGCGGACTTCGCCCTGCGCGAAGTGACGGCGCGCAGCGGCAACTGGTTCGACCCGGCCCTGATCGACGCCTTCAAGACGGTGGCCGTCGACCCGGCCTTCTGGACGACGCTCAGGGCACCCACCCTGGCCGCGACAGTGATCGGCCTTGCCCCCGACAACAATGCCGAGCTCGCCGACGAGGAATTCCTCGACAGCCTCGCCGAGGCCTTCGCGCAGGTCGTCGATTCCAAGAGCCCCTATACGGGCGGCCACAGCGAGCGGGTGGCGCTGTTCACCGACCTGATCGCCGAGAATCTGGGCCTGGGCGACCAGCGCCGCCGTTTCCTGAAGCGCGTCGCGCTGCTCCACGACATCGGCAAGCTCAGCGTCTCCAACCAGATCCTCGACAAGCCGGGCAAGCTGGATTCCGACGAATGGGCGGTGATCAAGGGACATCCCGGCTTCAGCGAGGCGATCCTGTCGCGCATCAGCATCTTCGCCGACCTGGCGCGGATCGCCGGCGCCCATCACGAGCGGCTGGATGGTCGCGGCTATCCGAACGGTCTGGCGGGTGACGAGATCTGCCTCGACACCCGCATCATCACTACGGCCGACATCTTCGATGCGCTGACAGCAGAGCGGCCCTATCGCGCGGCAATGCCGGTGTCGAAGGCGCTGGCGATCATGCGGGCCGATGTGGGAACGGCGATCGACGGGCGCTGCTTCGCAGCCCTGGAAGCGGCGCTCGAGAGCATCGACCGCGCCGCCGCCTGACGCCGCGCGGTCGCTCGCCTCAGCTCAGGGGAACAGCGGCAGCTGGGCGATGCCGGTGGTTTCCTCGAGGCCATAGGCGACGTTGAAGTTCTGGATGGCCTGGCCGGCCGATCCCTTCACCAGATTGTCGAGCGTCGAGATGACGATGGCCCGACCGGGAATGCGGTCGGGCACGACGTTGATCACCACATAGTTCGAGCCGCGGACCATCTGCGTCTGGGGCAGGACGTCTTCGTCCGGAATCGTGATGAACGGGTCGTCCCGATAGGTCTCGATCAGGTGCTGGCGCAGATCCGCGGCGGTCTTGCCGGTGGCCAGCCGCACATAACTGGTGCAGAGTTCGCCGCGGCTCATCGGAATGAGATGCGGGGTGAAGTTGACCCTCAGATCGTCGATACCGGCGGCCTTGCCGATTTCCTGCTCGATCTCGGCCGAATGCCGGTGCTTGCCGACCGCATAGGGCGACAGGCCTTCGCCGGCCTCGCAGAACAGGGTGTTCTCCTTCAGCCCGCGCCCAGCGCCCGACACGCCCGACTTGGCGTCGATGATGATGTCGGTGGCGTCGATCAGCGATGCACTGGTCAGCGGGACCAGCGACAGGAGCGCCGCGGTCGGATAGCAGCCGGGGCAGGCGATCAGCCGCGCGTCGCGGATGGCCTCGCGGTTGAGCTCGGTCAGGCCGTAGACCGCCTCGCCCTGCAGCTCGGTGGCGACGTGGTCGAGCCCGTACCATTCCTTGTAGGCGGCCGGGTCCCGCAGGCGGAAATCGGCCGACATGTCGATGATCTTCGTCTTAGGATAGGTCTCGAAGATTTCCTTGGTGATCGCCTGCGTCGTACCGTGGGGCAGCCCGCAGAACACCGCGTCGACCTCGCTCCAGGGCGCTTCCTCGATGGTCACCAGATCCGGCAGGTCGATATGGGACAGGTGGCGGAAGACCTGCCGCATGGGCTTGCCGGCGTGGCTGTTCGCCGTAAGGACGGCGATTTTCATGTTCGGGTGGCGGGCGGCGAGACGGACGAGATCCGCGCCGGTATAGCCACTGGCTCCGAGCACACCAATCCTGATCTTGTCGGCCATCAGCCATCTCCTCGCATGGGTTTCGGGCCCGCAGCGACCTCGCGCGGCGCCCCTGTCATTGCCGGGGTTTATCGAAATCTGGCGCGACGTCCAGACCGGGGCGTCGCGCCGGGGCCGATGTCAGGCCTGCAGTGCGGCCTTGACGGCGGCCACGATGCGGTCCTGCGTCGCCTCGTCCAGATAGGCGTGCATCGGCAGGCTGATGACGTCGCGGGACAGGGCGTCGGAGACCGGCAGTTCGCCGCCCGTCACCGGGAAATGGCGATAGGCGGTCTGCCGGTGCAGGGGCTTGGGATAATAGATCGCCGTCGGCACGCCGGCCTCGCGCAGGCTGGCCGCGAAGGCGTTGCGGTCGGTGCCCTCGGGCAGGCGGATCGTATATTGCGCCCAGGTCGAGACGGCGTCGCGCAGGAGCTTCTGCGGCGTGACGATCCCGGCCAGCATCTCCGAATAGCGGGCGGCGACGCGGCCGCGCGCGGCGATCTCGTCCGGGAAGATCGCCAGCTTCTCCATTAGGATGGCGGCCTGCAGCGTGTCCATGCGGCCGTTCATGCCGATGCGGATGTTGTCGTACTTGTCCTCGACATTCTGGCCGTGAACGCGCAGCGACGCCATGATCTCGTTGAGTTCGGCATCGTCAGTCTGGACCGCGCCGCCATCGCCGTAGCAGCCGAGCGGCTTGGCCGGGAAGAAGCTCGTCGAGACGACATGCGACCACTTACTGGACAGTTCGCCGTCGATGGTACCGCCATAGCCTTGGGCGGCGTCGGAGATGAGCTTCAGCCCGTGCGCGTCGGCGATGCGGCGCAGAGCCGGGTAGTCCGCCGGCTGGCCGAACAGGTCGACGGCGATGATCGCCCGCGGCGTCAGCCCGTCCTTGCCAGCGACCTCGGCGATCGCCGCCTCCAGATGCGCCGGGTCCATGTTGAAGGTATCGGCGTCGACATCGACGAAATACGGCGTCGCGCCGAGCCAGGCGACGACTTCCGCGGTCGAGGCGAAGGTGAAGCTCGGGCAGAACACCACGTCGCCGGGCTTGATGCCCCAGGCCATCAAGGGCAGCGCCAGCGCGTCGGTGCCCGAGGCGCAGGAGAGGGTGTAGGGCATCTGGCCGAAGGCGCCGAGCGCCGCTTCCAGCTCGCGGATCTCCGGGCCCATGACGAAGGCGCCATGGTCCAGCACGGTCGCGATGCGATGATCCACCTTGTGGCGGATCCGGTCACGCTGGGTGGCGAGGTCGATGAAAGGGATGTTCTGGGTCATGGGGCTCGTCTGGGTCGGGTGAATCGCCGCCGCAAAGGCGCGATGCCGTGGTGATCGAAAAGCCGGCGTCCGGCTACTCAAGATTCGTATCAGTCGCTTACGGAGCGTCGTTTCAACGGGTTAGGCGCGTGTCCTGATTCAGGATGGCAGCGTGTTGAATCACTTTGTCAGCGCGCCGGGCCGCATCATCCCGGCTGCTTCTGCGCCAGCAGGCCGAGCACATACATGGCGACCGTTGCGCCGGCGATCGCCGTCATGTCGCTATGGTCATAAGGCGGCGAGACTTCGACCACGTCCGCGCCGACCAGCCGGAGATCGCCGAGCCGGCGCAGCACCGCCAGCATCTTGGCGCTCGATGGGCCGCCTGCGACCGGCGTGCCGGTGCCCGGCGCGAAGGCGACGTCGAGGCAGTCGATGTCGAAGCTGAGATAGGTCGGCGCGCCGCCGGTGCGCGACAGGATCGCCTCGGCGATCGCCGCGCTGGTCATCTCCTCCACCGCCTCGCCGTCGAGGATCGCCAGGCCGCAATCCTCCGGCGCATGGGTGCGGATGCCGACCTGGATCGAGGTCGTCGGGTCGATCAGGCCCGCATCCACGGCCGCCTTGACGAAGGAGCCGTGATCGACGCGCGGCTGGCCGTCGCCGCCGGTGGCGACGGGCCAGGTGTCCTGATGGGCGTCGAACTGGACCAGCGACAGCTTGCCGTGCCGCGCCACATGCGCCTGCAGGAGCGGGAAGGTGATCGAATGGTCGCCGCCCAGCGTCATCAGGAAGCCAGTCTTGGCGATCAGGGCCGCCGCCTCGGCGCGGATGGTCTCGTGCGCCGTCTCGGGCAGCCGGTAGTCGAGCAGGCAGTCGCCGTAATCGACGACGCTCAGGGGCTCGAAGAGATCCGTGTCGAAGGGGAACTGCGGATCATTGTCGAAGATCGCCGAGGCGCGGCGCAGCGCCTGCGGGCCGAAGCGCGTGCCCGGACGGTTGGAGACCGAGGCGTCGAAGGGAATGCCCCAGACCGTCACGTCGGTGCCGTCGACCGCCTTCGTCTGGCGCCGCCGCATGAAGGAGAGGGCGCCGGCATAGGTCGGGTCGCCCGCCGCGCCGTGGGCGCTGTCGGCGGTGAAGGCATGGTCGATGGACGTGCTGGGCATGGTCACTTCCGCCAGGGAGCGTCGGGAAGGCGGCGGGCCGGAGGTGGCCGGGGCCGGGCGCAGCTCCGATGCGCCAGACCAGCCTGTCGGGCCCACATAAGCAAAAAGCCGCCGGGCGACCACCCGGCGGCTTTGAACTTCGCGGGAGAAAGGGCAGCGGCAGACGCCGCCGCGCCGATCAGCGCTTGGAGAACTGGAAGGACCGGCGGGCCTTCGCCTTGCCGTACTTCTTGCGCTCGACCGTACGCGAGTCGCGCGTCAGGAAGCCGCCCTTCTTGAGAACCGCGCGCAGGCCCGGCTCGTAATAGGTCAGCGCCTTGGAGATGCCGTGGCGAACCGCACCGGCCTGGCCGGACAGACCACCGCCGGCCACCGTGGCGACGACGTCGAACTGGCCGTCACGGGCCGCGGCGACGATCGGCTGACGCAGCACCATCTGCAGGACCGGACGGGCGAAATAGGCCGTGAAGTCGCGGTCGTTGACGGTGATCTTGCCGGTGCCCGGCTTCACCCAGACGCGGGCAACCGCATCCTTGCGCTTGCCGGTGGCATAGGCGCGACCGTACTGGTCGAGCTTCTGCACATGCACCGGGGCTTCCGGCTGTGCGGTGACTTCGGCCGTGCCGAGTTCTTCGAGCGAAGAGAGCTGGGACATTATGCGGCCCTCGAGTTCTTGGAGTTCATGGCCCGGACGTCGAGCGTCTCGGGGGACTGCGCCTCATGCGGGTGCTCGGCACCGGCATAGACGCGGAGGTTCTTGAGCTGGCGACGGCCGAGCGGGCCGCGCGGCAGCATGCGCTCGATGGCCTTCTCGACGACGCGCTCCGGGAAGCGGCCCTCGAGGATGTGGCGCGCCTTGCGCTCCTTGATGCCGCCGGCATAACCGGTGTGCCAGTAGTACGTCTTGTTCTCGTACTTCTTGCCGGTCAGGACGATCTTGTCCGCATTGATGATGATGATGTTGTCGCCATCATCGACATGCGGCGTGAAGGTCGGCTTGTGCTTGCCGCGGAGGCGAAGCGCGACGATGGAAGCGAGGCGGCCGACGACGAGCCCTTCGGCGTCGATCAGGATCCACTTCTTCTCCACCGTCTCGGTCTTCTGCGAGAAGGTTTTCATGTTCTGCCCTTGGGTGTTCGTGAGCATCGTTGCCGACCGCTGTGGCCGTCGATCTTGGGAAGGCGGCGCGAGCCGGCTCTTCGTGGAGCGGGACATACGGGGCCGCACCGCGTCTGTCAACGTCAAAAGGCGCATCGGCACCCTTCGCGAGCCCCTGTCATGCAGGGGATCGCGGCATCAAGGTATCATGATACCGCAACGCCGGGCGCGTCTCATCGGGGCGGGATCGAATAGGTCGCCACCGCATGGGCGACCAGCGCCTCGTCCGCCGCATTGGTCAGGGCGATGTCGACGACCGCCAGCCGCTTGCCGAGCTTCAGGAGCCGGGCTTCGCCGAGGATGCCGCCGGGCTCGGGCTTGCGCAGGAAGTTGATCGACAGATTGGTGGTGACGGCGAGCGCCACCGGCCCGATATGGGCGAGGATCGCGACATAGGCGGCAAGATCGGCTAGCGCGAAGAGGCTGGGTCCGGAAACGGTGCCGCCGGGCCGCAGATGCCGGTCGCTGGCGTCGAGCCGCATGGTCGCCGCGCCCGGACTGACATCGGTGATCGAATAGCCACCCTCGCGTCCGCCGATCTGCGGAAAATCGCTGTCGAGAAAGGCTTCGAGTTCGGCTTTCGTCATGATCGGCTGCATGCGCGTTCCTCCCGCTCCTGTCCGGGCCGGGCAGATGCCGCCTCCCGACCTGCACCGTCCTAGCTTCGGGGCCCTGCAATGGCCAGTCGGACTGAGGATATCGGCGGGGAGCATCTGCCGGAGCGCGGCGACGATCTTGCGGAAGGCGGGGCGATTCTGTTGAAGGTGGCGGTAACGCCTTCCTTCAGTCGACCGGAACCGATCCATGGCAGACATCTTCGAAATCGCCGATGCGGGCCAGCATCCCGTCGAAATCCAGCGTGCGACGGGCCTGACCCGGATCGTCCTGTCCAGCCCGCCGGCGAACGCCCTGTCGATGGCGATGATGGACGCGATCCTCGCCGCGCTCGCCGATGCGGCGGCCGATACCGACAACCGCGTGGTGGTCATCGCGGGGGCGGGCAAGATCTTCTCGGCCGGCCATGACCTGAAGGAACTGACCGCTCATCGCGCCGACGCCGATCGCGGCCGCGCCTTCTTCGAGGCGACGATGCGCAAATGCTCCGAGGTGATGCAGGCGATCGTGCGCCACCCCGTGCCGGTGATCGCCGAGGTCAACGGGCTGGCGACGGCCGCCGGCTGCCAGCTCGTCGCCTCCTGCGATCTCGCCATCGCCTCCGAGGAAGCGCAGTTCTGCACGCCGGGCGTCAATATCGGCCTGTTCTGCTCGACGCCGATGGTGGCGTTGTCGCGCAATCTCAGCCGCAAGCACGCCATGGAGATGCTGCTGACGGGCGAGACCATCGATGCCCGTTCGGCCCGCGAGTTCGGCCTGGTCAACCGGGTCGTGCCGCCGGAATATCTCGGCACCATCGTCGGCAAATACGCCACGACCATCGCCTCCAAGTCGGCGATGACGGTGAAGACCGGCAAGGAGGCGTTCTACCGGCAGGCCGAGATGGGGCTCTCGGACGCCTATGAATATGCCGCCTCGGTGATGACCGAGAACATGCTGGCGAAGGACGCGGAAGAGGGCATCGGCGCCTTCCTGGAGAAGCGCAAGCCGGAATGGACGCACGAATGAGCCCGGCGGAGAGCGCCCCGGGTGCCGCTGCGCCGGCGCCGCTGGTCTATGACGATGCCGCCATGCGTGGCCTGCTCGACCGGGTGCAGACCATCGCCCTCGTCGGCGCCAGCGCCAAGCCGGTGCGCCCGTCCTATTTCGTCCTGAAATACCTCTTGGCCAAGGGCTACCGCGTCATTCCGGTCAATCCGGGCCTCGCCGGTCAGGACCTTCTCGGCCAGCGCTGCCATGCCGACCTCGCCAGCATTCCTGAGCCGGTCGACATGGTCGACATCTTCCGCTCCGCCGATGCCGTGCCGGGGATCGTCGAAGAGGCGCTGGCGATGGATCCGCGGCCCTCAATCATCTGGATGCAGCTCGGCATCCGCAACGATGCCGCCGCGCGAATGGCCGAGGCTGCCGGCCTGACCGTCGTCATGGATCGCTGCCCGAAGATCGAATATGCGCGCCTGTCGGGCGAGATCGGCTGGAACGGCGTCAATTCCCGCGTCCTGTCGTCGAAGAAGCCGGCCATGGGCAAGGGCTTCCAGAGCTACGGGCTGAACCGGACGAAATAGGCGAGGGGCGCCCGGCCCTGCGATCTGGGCGCCGGCCCGATCATCGCGCCGCAAAGCCGGCATGATAGGCGACGCGGCCCGCCGGGATCTCGGGACCGAAGGCAAGGCGCATGAAATACGGCGCCGGCGCATCCGGGTAGCGAAGCTGCGGATCGGCCGCAAAACCGAAGCGGCGATAATAGCCGGGATCGCCAAGCACCACGCAGCCCCTGGCGGCTTGGTTGCGCAGGCGGTCGAGACCTGCCCGCACGAGCGCGCCGCCGATCCCCTGCCGCTGGCGATCGGGCGAAACCGCCACCGGTCCGAGCCCGAACCAGCCGACATCGCGGCCCTCGATCGTCACCGGCGAGAAGGCGACATGGCCGGTGATCTTCCCGTCCGCGACCGCGACGAGCGACAATGTCAGCGCGTCATCGGCGCGCAGCGCATCGACGATGGCACCCTCGGTGCCGTCGCTGTGCGGCGCATCGGCAAAGGCTGCGGTGACGACCTGCCGGATCTCGGCGGCGTCGTCCGGTCGTTCCGGGCGGATGTCGTAGGTCATCGGGGGAGTATAGCGGCGGCGAAGCGGGGCACCACACGATGTGATGCCCCGATGGCCTTATCCGGTGGGCGTCGCCGCGTTGACGAAGTCTGGCACGTCGGCGAGCGGGAAGTCGCGGACCTGGTCCTTGCCCATCCGGCGCTGGCGATTGCGCGGCTCCAGCGCCTGCGGCTGACCCGTCTCCAGCGCCCGCTCGATTGCCTCGATGACGATCATGTCGAGAACGCCTTCCTCGCCGTTCGGCTCGGGCTCGCGGTCTTCCAAGATGCAGTCGGAGAAATAGGCCGTCTCGCCGGCGAACTGGTCGACCACCGGATGGGTCCGCTCCTCGGTCTTGCCACCCCGCGTCAGCCGGAAGTCGATGGAGACGCCCTCGCCGAAGCCGAAGGCCGGGTTGGCCTCGATGATCCCCTCGCTGCCGACCACATGCAGCCGGTCGACGCTGTCGCCGGAATAGCTGACGGTGAAGCTCGCCGCGCGGCCCTCGGTGAAGGAGAGGATGACGCTGACCGTGTCGGCGCAGCCGAGGCCGCGCTCGGGCACCTTCGATGCGACGGCCGTCACCGAGATCGGCTCGGCCTCGAAGAAATTGCGCACGGCGTTGATCGGATAGGCGCCCATGTCGGGGATCGGCCCGGCCCAGAAGCCGTTCTGCGCCCGGTGGTTCGCAGCATCGACATTCTGCGCGAAGGTCGCGGTGAAGAAGCGCGGCGTGCCGATCTCGCCGGCGCGGATCGCCGCCAGGATCGCCTGGGTGCCGGGCTCGGAATGCAGGCGATAGGCCAGCATCAGCCGGGCGCCGGAGGCGCGGGCTGCGGCTTCGATCGCCTCGGCGTCGGAAAGGCTGCCGGCCATCGGTTTTTCTAGGAGCACGTGAATGCCGGCCTTCAGCGCCGGCTCGGCGAACTCCCGGTGGCGGAAGTTCGGCGTCGCCACATAGACCGCGTCGATGTCGCCGCTGGCCAGGAGCGCGTCGTATTCGTCATAGCCATAGGGCTTGATGTCGTAGCGCTCGCCGAGCGCGCCAGCCTTCTCAGGGTCGCCGGTGACGATCGCCGTCATGACCGAGTTCGATGTCTGGCCGACGCCCGGCATGAAGGCGCCCTGGGAGATCCAGCCGCCGCCGACGACGGCGTAGCGGATCTGTCCGTTGGAATTCGGCATGCGTGATGTCCCCTGGTGGTTCGTTCGATCCTCGCAGAATGGCTGGCATGCGCGGCGGTTGCATCCCCGGTCCTGCGACATTTGGAAAATCCGTGTCGGCAACTCGCCGCCCCGGGCGCGGCATGCTAGAGCGTGCCGAGCACCGGAGGGCCCGCAAGGGCTGTCCGGAACGCCATCATGGAAGGGGAGAGAGACAGATGAGCGGACCGAATTTCGAGACCCTGGCGATCCACGCCGGCGCGCAGCCGGACCCGGCGACGGGCGCCCGGGCGACGCCGATCTACCAGACCACGTCCTTCGTCTTCGAGGATGTCGACCACGCCGCTTCGCTGTTCGGCCTCCAGCAGTTCGGCAACATCTACACCCGCATCATGAACCCGACCCAGGCGGTGCTGGAAGAGCGCGTCGCCGCGCTCGAGGGCGGCACCGCGGCGCTGGCCGTGGCCTCGGGCCATGCCGCGCAGCTCATCATCTTCCAGGCGATGATGCAGCCGGGCGACGAGTTCGTCGCCTCGCGCAAGCTCTATGGCGGTTCGATCAACCAGTTCGGCCACGCCTTCAAGTCGTTCGGCTGGACCGTCAACTGGGCCGACCCGGACGACCTCGCCAGCTTCGAGGCGGCGGTCACCCCCAAGACCAAGGCGATCTTCATCGAGTCGATCGCCAATCCCGGCGGCATCGTCGTGGACATCGCCGGCATCTCGGCGATCGCCCAGAAGCACGGCATCCCGCTGATCGTCGACAACACCATGGCGACGCCGTATCTGTGCCGGCCGATCGAGTACGGGGCCGACATCGTCGTGCATTCGCTGACCAAGTTCATGGGCGGCCACGGCAATTCCATGGGCGGCGCGATCGTCGATGCCGGCACCTTCGACTGGTCGGCGAACGATCGCTACCCGATGCTGTCGCAGCCGCGGCCCGAATATAACGGCGTCGTGCTGCACGAGACCTTCGGCAATTTCGCCTTCGCCATCGCCTGTCGTGTCCTCGGCCTGCGCGATCTCGGACCGGCGATCTCGCCCTTCAACGCCTTCATGCTGCTGACCGGCATCGAGACGCTGCCGCTGCGCATGCAGCGCCACTGCGACAACGCCAAGGCCGTCGCAGCGCATCTGCAGGGCCACGAGAAGGTCAGCTGGGTGTCCTATTCGGGGCTGCCGGACCATCCGAACCACGCGATGATGCAGAAATATTCGCCCAAGGGCGCCGGCGCCGTCTTCACCTTCGGCCTGAAGGGCGGCTTCGAGGCCGGCGTCACCTTCGTGGAAGCGCTGGAGCTGTTTTCGCATCTCGCCAATATCGGCGACACCCGCTCGCTGGTGATCCACCCGGCATCGACCACCCACAAGCAGCTCGCCGACGAGCAGCGGATTGCCGCGGGCGCCGGGCCGGACGTGGTGCGCCTGTCGATCGGCATCGAGAATGTCGACGACATCATCGCCGATCTCGACCAGGCGCTCGCCAAGGTCTGATCGCCGCACTCGAACCATCCGGAAAGGGCCGGTCGCTGCGTGCGGCCGGCCCTTTTCTCTGCCGTGGCGGGAACGCCTCGCGCGCGCCGCGCTTTCTGGCCGTCGCTGATCGACGAAGGAGACCGACATGACCGAACATTTCGTCCGGTTCGACAAGGCGCTGGTGCCCGTCGAGACCGGCGCGCCCGACAAGGACAAGATCCGCAGCGGCCGCCCGAGCAACAAGACCTGGAACATGGAGGAGACCGGCGACGGTCTCTACGCCGGCATCTGGGAATCCTCCGCCGGCGAATGGGACATCGACTATGACGAGTGGGAGTTCTTCCACATACTGGAAGGTGTCTCCGTCCTGACCGAGGACGGGTGCGAGCCGGTCAAGCTCGTCGCCGGCGACAGCTTCGTCATCCGCCCCGGCTTCAAGGGGCGCTGGAAGGTCGTGGAGCCGACCAAGAAGCACTACGTCATCAAGGTCTGAGCGGTTTCCGGCAGGCCGATCGGCCGGCGGGGTAGGGGCGCGCACCGTCGCCCGCGTTGAATCGATCCGTGAAGACCGCCGGCCAGCCCTTTGGCCGGACTCGCGAATGTCCGTGGATCGCGGCCGCCCCGCATGGCGTCTGCCGCAAACGCAAACTGGCCGGACGATGCGCCCGGCCAGTTCTCATGTCGATGGTATGCGTGCGGCCGGCCTGCCTCAGCAGGAGTTGCGCAGATGCACCTGTTGCCAGCCGGAGCGGCCTTCCCGCACCTTCACCCGGCGATGGCGGGTGTCGTATTCGGCCGGAATGGTCCGTGCGACCGAACGCGCCGGTTCCAGCACCACCGTCTCGCGGACCGTCTCGTAGCGCGCGGGAATGACATGCTCGCGGGTGCGGGCCGGCTCGACCTCCACCCGGACATGCTCGACGCCGTATTCGGCCGGGATCGTCTCGGTCCAGCTGTCGCCGGGATCCACGACGACATTGCGATACCGGGTGGCATAGCGCGCCGGCACGGCGACGCGGCAATAGACCCGGTGGCCGTTGATCACCCGCCATTCCCAGCGCTCGGTCGCCGGATGCACCATCACCGTTTCGGCGACCTTGCGATAGACGGGCGGGGAAGAGCGGTGGACGGTCCGGGCCGGATGGATGAGCACCTTGCGGGCGACGGTCTCGTAGCGGGCAGGCACGACGCTGCGCACAACGCGCTCCGGCTCGACGAGGACGTGGCGCTTCTCGGTGCCATAGACCGGCGGCACCGTCTCGTAGACGGTCTCGGCGGGCCGCACCATCACGGTTTCCGCGACCGATGCGTATTCCGCCGGCTCATGCACCGGTTGGTAGCAGGAGATGGCCCGGCTTCCGCCCGCCATGGATGGCGAGACGGCGAACAGCAGGCTGCTCCCCGCGGTCAGCAAAGCAACAAGTCGCTTCATACTCATACACTCCAGCGATTGTTCAGATGAGAACAGTCAAGACGAGCGCAGAAGAAATTGCAACATGTTCAGTGGCGGCCTGAGCGGAAAGCCGATCCCTAGTTAATGTGTCGAATTGTACGGATTTCCTGCGGGACAGCAGAAAGCCCGCGCGCGGCGGGCTTTCCGGTCTTGTTCGGGATCGGCACGACGGCCGGGTTTCCGTAGGGTTCCGGTCACTGCTGCGATGACTGTTAGCGCATGATCTCGATGAGGATCTCATTGCGCTTCATGAAGCCCGGCGTCCAGGGCGGGTTGTAGAAGGCGTATTCCGGATCGCCCTTCTGGGTCAGGTTGTTGTCTGCCAGATAATTGTAGAGCTTCATCAGCTGCTTGCTGGCCAGCGTGGCGTTGAAATTGCCGGAGAAGGAGATCGACACCATGCGGCGCGCCGGCACTTCTTTCAGCGCGACGCCGGTATTGGTCGGTTCCGGCAGGCTGGCCCGCGTGTACTTCTTCGGCATGATGAAGCGGACTGCCCAGCCCTTGGTGTGGCCGTCGCCCTCGGCGAGCTGCTGCAGCACCGGGCTGGTCATGGCGATCTTCTTGCCCGACCGGCTCTTCGCCGCGATGTAGTCGTACAGCGTCTCGAAGCCGCTGCGGCGCGCCTTCTCGTGGTAGCCGCTCTTGACCGTCTCGGCGACGACCATGCCGTCATAGTCGCGGATCTGGATCTCGCCATCGTCACGCACGACGTCGTAATCGGGCTCCTCGGTGTGCTCCTGCACCTTCTTGGTGACGAAATACGCCGCACCGACGACGGCGATCGCGCCGCCGACGACGAGGAGGCCGGTCAGTTCTGGCCGGGCGCGCAGGCTGTCGAGAACCCGCTCCGGCTCGCTGCGGCGGATGGAGCGCGGCAGGCGGACGCTGGAGAGATAGTTGCGCGCGTCGTCGAAATAGCCGCGGGCGTCATGGGCGCCGTGCTCGGCGCTGTCGCGCAGCGAGCGCGCATGGCGACGGGCTTCGTCCGTGCTCGGCAGGCTCCAGCCCGTGGCGAAATCCGGCAAGTAGCGGGCAAGGCCCGTCGGCTCGGAATGGAACGGGTTGGCACGATCGAACGAACGGCGAAGGCGCTCGGTGCGCGTCGGGCGCGGGCGGACCGTCTCGACCGCACGCTCCTCGATCTCCGCGAGACGCTCGCCGATGTCGCTGAGTGCGTCGGACAGGCGATCGTAGGCGGTAGGCTTGTCGCGAAACATGAATGTGACTCCTGAGGTCGAAATTTGACTGCGCCGTCTTGCCACTGGGCGGGCGACTGCCCGCCTGCGGTCGTAAGATCGCGCCCCGCTCCCCTAACGCCACCGTGCTGCATTGGTTGCGGGTGCGAACAGTTCCGCCCTCGCTTTGGCCGGAAACCGCATGATTCACGGAATCGACGGCCCGGATGCAACCATCCGGTATCGGCCACGTTTGAACGGCATCAGGTTTTCATGGCCTGATACTCCAGCCAAATTTCGGGCGGCCTCAGTGCCGCCCATTTTTTTGCCTGCTCGCCGGATCTTGTCGGGGAGGGGCGGCCTGCGCCTCATCCGCCGCGGCGATCACCTGTCTCGCCCTTCCAGTTCCAGTGGTTCGAACTAGCTTGGATCACGGGCACTGCAATGACGCGCGGCCGTGCCGTGCGTGCGGAGGAGACGACATATGCGCAAACTGACCTTGGGAGTGGCCGCGGCGACGATGATGCTGGCGGCGCCGGCCTACGCGCTCGATATCGGCCGGACGGTCGAGGTCGACGCCAAGCCGGCCGCGGTCTGGGCTGCGATCGGTGATTTCTGCGGGATCGGCGCGTGGCATCCGGCGGTGGCCAAATGCGAGGAGGCCGAGGCCGACGGCAAGACCCGCCGCACGCTGACGCTCGGCGACGGCGCCATGATCGTCGAGGAACTCGTGGCCTGGGACGAAGATGCCATGAGCTACACCTACACCGCCGTGGAGGGCCCGCTGCCGGTCGACAATTACGAATCGACCATCACGGTGACGGAAGCGGGCGAGGGCTCGCAGATCAGCTGGACCGGCAGCTTCGATGCCAAGGGCGCGACCGATGCCGAGGCGGAAGAGGTCATGCTCGGCATCTACGACGCCGGGCTGAAGGGCATCACCGAAAAGGCCGGAATGTAGCAATCGGCGGGGACCACCCGGTCGGTTCCCTTCGCGGCGGTGATCGCCGCGCGGCACGGGGCGCTCGCTCGCACCGTGCCGATCGCCGGGTTTCCAGCAACGCACGTCGCGCCTCCCTACTGCGGGAGAAGGCAGCGCAGACCGTCCTTCAGAAGGCCCAGGTACGCGCCTTGGAAATCAGGAAGTCGCGAAACACCTTGAGCTTGGCGGCGTTCCGCATCTGCTCGGGATAGCAGAGATAGGTGTCGAAGGTCGGCATCTCCATCTCCGGCAGCACCTGCACCAGCTTCACCCGCTTGTCGATCATGTAGTCCGGCAGAAGCGCCAGGCCGATGCCGCTTTCGATCGCCGACCGGATCGCCATCAGATTGTTGATCTGCAGGATCGGGCTGCGGCTCTTGCCGTCGGGCAGGCCCACCGTCTCCAGCGTGTTCAGGTTGCGCAGATAGTTCGGGGCCGGTTCGCCGAAGGTGATGATCCGGTGGTTGTCGAGATCCTCGACCGTCTCCGGCGTGCCGAAGCGGTTCAGATAGGCCGGCGACGCATAGACATGCAGATGCACCGTGAACAGCCGGCGCTGGATCAGGTCCGGCTGCTGCGGCTGGCGCAGGCGGATCGCAGCGTCGGCCTTGCGCATGGTGAGGTCGATTTCCTCGTTGTCGAAGACCAGCTGCAGCTCGAGATCGGGATAGAGCTCGAGAAACTCCTTGGCGCGCTCGGTGAGCCAGCCGGAGCCGAGGCCCACGGTGGTCGTCACGCGCAGCTTGCCGGTCGGCTTCTCGCGCGTCTCGGTGAGCTGCATGCGCACCTGCTCGAGCCGCTTCAGGACGTCGCTGGCGGTGTGGAACAGCAGTTCGCCCTGTTCCGACAGGACCAGGCCCCGGGCATGGCGGTGGAAGAGGGGCGTCCCGACTTCCTGCTCCAGCGCCGCGACCTGCCGGCTGATCGCCGACTGGCTGAGATTCAGGACGTCCGCCGCATGGGTGAACGATCCCGCTTCGGCGGCGGCGTGAAAGATCCGCAGTTTATCCCAGTCGAGAGCCATAGGTCGTTATCCCCGGACGGCCTGAGGACCGGCAGGCACGATGCCTGCCCGCATCAGCTACTCGGCAGCCTGCCGCTTGTCTTCCACGGCCTGAACGGCCAGCCATTTCTCTGCTTCGAGCGCCGCCATGCAGCCCATACCCGCAGCCGTCACCGCCTGACGGTACACGTCGTCGGCGACGTCGCCCGCCGCGAAGACCCCCGGAACCGAGGTCTGCGTCGTGCCCGGCTCGACCCACAGATAGCCGGACGGCTTCTGCTTGAGCTTGCCGGTGAACAATTCGACCGCCGGCGCATGGCCGATGGCGACGAAGACGCCATGGGTGGCCCGCTCGCTGGTCTCGCCGGTGACGCGATCGCGCAGCCGCACGCCGGTGACCGACTTCATCGGCTTGGTCTCGCCGAGGATCTCGTCGATTTCGCTGTTCCAGACGATCTCGATATTGTCGGCCTTGAAGACGCGCTCCTGCAGGATCCGCTCGGCGCGGAACTCGTCGCGGCGATGCACCAGCGTCACCGACTTGGCGATGTGCGACAGATACAGCGCTTCCTCGATGGCGGTGTTGCCGCCGCCGACCACGACCACGTCCTTGCCGCGATAGAAGAAGCCGTCGCAGGTGGCGCAGGCCGAGACGCCGAAGCCCTGGAACAGGTCCTCGCTGGGCAGGCCGAGCCATTTGGCCTGGGCCCCGGTCGCGATGATCAGCGCGTCGCAGGTGTAGACCGTGCCGGAATCGCCGGTCAGGCGGAACGGCCGCCGGTCGAGATCGGCCGACACGATTAGGTCGCTGGCCATCTCGGCACCGACATTGAGCGCCTGCGCCTTCATCTGCTCCATCATCCAGGGACCCTGGACGGGATCGGCATAGCCCGGATAGTTCTCGACATCGGTCGTGATCGTCAGCTGGCCGCCTTCCTGGAGGCCGGCGACGAGCAGCGGTTTCATCATCGCGCGCGCAGCGTAGATGGCGGCAGTGTAGCCTGCCGGGCCGGAGCCGACGATCAGGATTTCCGCATGGCGTTCGGTCATATGGGCCTCGCTGGATTGGCGTCCGGCAGATGGCGACGGCCGCCCGCCCGTTCAATAGACGAGGGGATGCTGGGCTGCAACATGATCGCCTGCCGTAGCGTCGGTCATCCCCCGCTCGATTGCCGAGCGCGCGCCGAGGGGGTAAGAGACCGCTTTACGCGAGGCCTTCGCCTCCCGAAGATGCCACGTCCCGGAGCCCTTCCATTTTCAGGACCATCGCGTACGTCACCTCGAATTTCGGGCTGGGACTCGCGGCCGCGATGCTCATTCCGGCACTCGTCGACCTCGCCGACGAGAACGAGGACTGGCGCGTCTTCGTCGGCTGCAGCCTGCTGGTCGGGATGATCTGCATCCTTCTGGCCACAGCCACCCGCGGCGATCGGCCGAAATTCACCCAGCGGCTGGGCTTCCAACTTGTCACCAGCGTCTGGCTCTTCGCCACGCTGATCGGCGCGCTGCCGATCTATATCGCCTCCGTCAACGTGACCTTCGCCGGGGCGATCTTCGAATCCATGTCCGGCCTGACGACGACCGGCTCGACGGTGATCTCCGGCCTCGACGCCCTGCCGCGTGGCCTCCTGTTGTGGCGCTCGCTGCTGCAATGGCTCGGCGGCATCGGCATCATCGGCATGGTGCTCCTGGTCCTGCCGTCGCTGCGGGCCGGCGGCCTGGCGCTGTTCCACATGGAAAGCTCCGACAAGTCGGACAAGGTGCTGCCGCGGGTGAACCAGCTGACCGGCGGCCTGATCGCGGCCTATACGGTGCTCACCATCCTGTGCACCGCCGCCTATACCTCGCTCGGCATGAGCTTCTTCGATGCGGTCAACCACGCCATGACCACCATGGCGACGGGCGGCTATTCCACCCACGACGCGTCGATGGGCTATTTCGAGAGCAACGGTATCCTCGTCGCCGCGACGCTCTTCATGATCCTCGCCGCACTGCCCTTCGTCATCTATATCCGCGCCTTCCTGCCGCGCCGCTTCCAGCTCTGGCGCGACCCGCAGATCGCCGTCTTCCTGATGATCTGCCTCGTCCTGAGCTTCGCCATCGCGGTGACCCGGCGGGTGGTCAACGACACGCCCTTCGGCGAGGCGCTGATTTCGTCGGCCTTCAACCTCGTCTCGGTGATCACCACCACGGGCTTTGCTTCGGAGGATTATACGCTGTGGTCGAACGCCGCGATCGGCCTGTTCTTCCTCGCCACCTTCCTCGGCGGCTGCGCCGGCTCGACCTCGGGCGGCATCAAGGCCAACCGTCTCGTCATCCTCTATCGCCTCGTGCGCTCCAGCTTCCGCCGGCTGGTGCGCCCGCATGCCATCATCCGGCTGAAATACGGCAATGACGACATCTCGTCCGAGACGATCCAGACGGTGACGATCTTCTTCTTCCTGTTCTTCGGAACGCTGCTGCTGGGCACCGTCCTCTTGACCATGTTCGGGCTCGACCTGATCACCGCCTTTTCGGGCACGCTGACCGCCATCGCCAATGTCGGTCCGGGCTTCGGGCAGATCATCGGCCCGGCCGGCAATTTCGCTACCTTGCCGGACCCGGCCCTGTGGACCCTGTCGGTCGTGATGCTGCTCGGCCGCCTCGAACTGGTGACGGTGCTGATCCTGCTCTTCCCGTCGGTCTGGACGGACTGAGACAACAACGGTGCGCGCCATGCCCGACATCTGGTTCATCAATCTCGCCGGCGCCCGCGAGCGCCGGGCGCTCATCGAGGTGCAGGCCGAAGCTCTCGGGCTGGACGTGCATCGCCAGGAGGCCTGCACGGTCGCCGATATCGACGACGCGACCTATCGGCGTCTCTCCACAAGCTGGGAGCGGCCGATGACCCGGCCGGAGCTGGCGGCTTTCCTCTCGCATCGCAGGCTGTGGGAGCGGGCGGCTGACAGCGAGGACGGCCTGATCGTCCTGGAGGACGACACGGTCTTCGGCACGCATGTCCCGCAGGCCGCCGCAAACGCTGCGGCCAGCGGTTTCGACCTCGTCAATTTCGAGACGGTCGGTCGCCGCAAGTTCTTTCGCAGGGGCGGCGGCAGGACGGTCGGCGGGGTCCGTTTCACCGAACTGGTGCGCGAGAAGTCGGGAGCGGGCGCCTATTTCGTCTCGCAGAACGGCGCCCGCGCGCTGCTGGCGAAGGCCGAGACGCAGGCCGCCCCGGTGGACGCCTTCATGTTCGGCGTGTGCCGGCTGCGGACGGCGCAGGTCGAGCCGGCGGCGACCATGCAGGTTCATCTCCTGGAAGAGCGCGGCTTCGATGTCGGCCTGTCGACCCAGACGTCGATCCATCAGCCTCGTCAGCGCCTGCCGCTGAGCTGGGCCAATCTGCCCTATACCGGCCGGCGGATCGGCACGCAGCTACGGCTGGCGCTGGTGCAGGCGCGCCGTCTCGCCGATGTCGAGTTTCGCCCGGCAGGTTTCGACGCGGCGGCGTTCACGGCCGTCCTGCCGGTATCGCGCGACGCAATGGCTGCGCGCCTTGGCCGCTACGACGACCAGAGCGTCTCGTAGACCTCGCGGATTTCCGCCGCTTCCCGCGTCAGCGGAAAGGCGTCCCTGACCCGCACGAGGCCCGCCTCCGCGGCGCTTTGGCGAAGCGCGGCGTCGTCCAGATAGGGGGCGATGGCATCCGCCAGTGCGCCGGCGTCGCCCACCGGCACCACGCGGCCGGTCACGCCCTCCACGATCTGCTCGGCAAAGGCGCCGGCGTCGCTGGCGACCACCGGCGTGCCACTCGCCATCGCCTCCAGCGGCGTCAGGCCGAACCCCTCGTTGCGCGGCGGGGCCACATAGAGGTCGAACCGCCGGAACCACGCAGTCACATCCGCGACTTCCCCGAGAAGGAGGATGCGGTCGGCAAGCCCGGCATCGGCGATGCGTTGGCGAAGACCTGCTTCGTAGGCGGCGTGTTCGGCGGTGGTGCGACCGGTGATGACGGCGGTCCAGTCCGGGCGCGCGGGCAGGAGCGCGATCATCGCCTCGACGAAGAGGTCGGTGCCCTTCTGGTGCCGGATGCGTCCGGAGCATCCGACGATCCTGCGGCCTTCGAGCGCCTGCCCATGCGGGCCCTTTGGGAGCGGACCGTGCGGGGTGAAACGCTCGAGATCGATGCCGTGCATGACGATTCGCGCCGGCACCTGCAGGAAGGCGGCGCTGCGTGCGCTGGTGGCGATCACCGCATTCATCCGGCGGATGAGGAAGCGGGTCAAGCCCTTGTGATGGCGCTGGGCGGCCGAGGTGAAGACCAGCTTCAGGGGCATGCGGAGAATGTCGCGCAGGACGATGCCGGCGATCATCTCGATATTGCGGCGGGCATGCCAGATGCGGTGGCGGCGATGGCGCGGCCGGGTCCACAGCTTCGGCAGCGCCGAGCAGGGCAGGCGGGGAACGCCGGACGGCAGCATGTCCGGACCCATTGTGGCGATGCCGAGGGTGCGGGCCTGCAGTGGCAGCAGCTGGACGATGGTGGAGGTGACGCCCGACAGCCGGCGCTTGAAGTTCGGGGCGATGACCTCGACGTCCCGGATGTCCATGGCGGCCGTTCTTCTGCGATTGCCGGGCAGGGGCGGCGGGCGCGCAACGCGTCCGCCTGCCGGTCTTGGAAGCGCCCGTCCGTGTCAGTGCGCGCCTGGGCGCGGCGCCGACAGGCGGGCGGAGACAGAAGCGATCAGGCCCAGCGGACCTCGATGATCTCGTAGGAGCGGGCACCGCCGGGGGCGGCGACCTCGATCGTGTCGCCGTCGGTCTTGCCGATCAGCGCACGGGCGATGGGCGAGGAGATCGAGATGCGGCCCTTCTTCACGTCGGCTTCCTGATCGCCGACGATCTGGTAGGTCTTCTCTTCCTCGGTGTCCTCGTCGATCAGCTTGACCGTGGCGCCGAACTTGATCGTCGCGCCGGACATCTTGGTCACGTCGATGACCTCGGCGCGGGCCGTCAGGTCTTCCAGTTCGGAGATCCGGCCCTCGTTCAGGCTCTGAGATTCCTTGGCGGCATGGTACTCGGCGTTCTCCGACAGGTCGCCATGGGCGCGCGCCTCGGAAATCGCCGCGATGATCCGCGGACGCTCCTCCTGCTGGCGACGACGGAGCTCCTCGCGCAGAGCGTCGTAACCGTGGTTCGTCATCGGGACCTTTTCCATGGCCTCCACCTTTCCGATGCGCGGCCCTGCCGCGGCATCTGCATTATTCTTTGATTGCCGGACGGCGAACGCGCCAGGCCGGAGCACAATAACAAACCGGTCCCATACGACCGGGGTCGCTGGAACCAGCTTGGTTATCCGGATTGAAGTACGCCCGGGCGCCAAGGCGTCGGGCGCCGTTTCAATCAGGCAGCATTAAAGTACGATTGCAACGGCCGAACTTCAAGATTGCCCTTCCGCAGGGCCGCGATGGCCTCCGCGGCCGCCACCATGCCGGCGAGCGTGGTGTAGTAGGGCACCTTGTGGATCAGCGCGGCGCGGCGCAGCGAGCGCGAATCCGACAGCGCCTTGGCGCCCTCCGTCGTGTTGAGGACGAGCTGCACCTGCCGGTTGCGGATGGCGTCCTCGATATGCGGACGGCCTTCCAGCACCTTGTTGATCTTCTCGGCCGCGATGCCGCGATCGGCGAGGAAGCGATGGGTGCCGCCGGTCGCGATGATCTTGAAGCCCATCTCGTAGAGCCGGCGGACCGGCGCGAGGCTGCGCTCCTTGTCGGCTTCCTTCACCGAGATGAACACCGTGCCCTCCTGGGGCAGGTCGACGCCGGCGCCGAGCTGCGACTTGGCGAAGGCCACGGCGTAATCGTAGTCGAGACCCATGACCTCGCCGGTCGACCGCATCTCGGGGCCGAGCAGCGTGTCGACGCCCGGGAAGCGGGCGAAGGGGAAGACCGCTTCCTTGACGGCGATGTGCCTCAGGGCGCGCGGGTCCGGTGCGCCGCCATAGGCCGCGAAGGCCGCGTCCAGCGTCTCGCCGGCCATGATCCGGGCGGCGACTTTGGCGATCGGCGCGCCGATGGTCTTGGCGACGAAGGGCACAGTGCGCGAGGCGCGCGGGTTCACTTCGAGGACGTAGACCACGTCGTCCTTGATGGCGAACTGGACGTTCATCAGGCCGCCGACCTTCAGCGCCAGCGCCATCTCGCGGGTCTGGCGGACCAGTTCGTCGGTCATCTCCGTCGACAGCGAATGGACCGGCAGCGAACAGGCCGAGTCGCCCGAATGGATGCCGGCCTCCTCGATATGCTCCATGATGCCGGCGACATAGGTCGAGGTGCCGTCGCTGAGGCAATCGACATCCACTTCGATGGCATCCGACAGATAGGAGTCGATCAGCACCGGCGACTTGCCGGAGACGACCACGGCCGTGTGCATGTAGCGCTCGAACTGCGCCTCGTTGCGGACGATCTCCATGGCCCGGCCACCCAGCACGTAGGACGGGCGCACGACGACCGGATAGCCGATGCGGGCGACGATCTCGCGGGCCTCGTCCACCGAGCGCGCGATGCCGTTGCGCGGCTGGCGCAGGCCGAGCTCGTTCAGGAGCCGCTGGAAGCGGTCGCGGTCCTCGGCGAGATCGATGGCGTCCGGCGAGGTGCCGAGGATTGGGATACCGGCCTTCTCCAAGGCTTCGGCGAGCTTCAGCGGGGTCTGGCCGCCGAACTGCACGATCACGCCATGCAGCGTGCCGGCGGTCTGCTCGGCCTTGAGGACCTCGAGCACGTCCTCGGCGGTCAGCGGCTCGAAATACAGCCGGTCCGACGTGTCGTAGTCGGTCGACACGGTCTCCGGGTTGCAGTTGATCATGATGGCTTCGTAGCCGGCATCCTGTAGCGCGAAGGCCGCGTGGCAGCAGCAATAGTCGAACTCGATGCCCTGGCCGATCCGGTTCGGGCCGCCACCGAGGATGACCACCTTCTTGGCGTCGGTGACCGCGGCCTCGGAGCGCATCTCGCCGGCAAAGGCCCGCTCGTAGGTCGAGTACATGTAGGGCGTCGGCGAGGCGAACTCGGCCGCGCAGGTGTCGATCCGCTTGTAGACCGGGTGCACGTCGAGCCGGTCGCGCAGGGCCGAGATATCGGCCGTCTCGCCGCCGATCAGCTTGGCCAGCCGCGCGTCGGAGAAGCCCACCGACTTCAGGAAGCGCAGATTGTCGGCGTCGTCGGGCAGGCCGTGGGTGCGGATCTTCTCTTCCAGGTCGATGATCGCCTTGATCCGGGCGATGAACCACGGATCGATCTTGCACGACTGGTGAACCTGCTCCGGCGAGGTGCCCATGCGCAGCGCCTGGGCGACCATCAGCAGCCGGTCCGGCGTCGGCGTGCCGAGCGCGGCGCGGATGGCGTTCTTGTCGTCGCCTTCGCCGATGCCCGGAATCTCGATCTCGTCGAGGCCGTCGAGGCCCGTCTCGAGGCCGCGCAGCGCCTTCTGCAGCGATTCCTCGAAGGTCCGCCCGATCGCCATGACCTCGCCGACGGATTTCATCGCCGTGGTCAGGATCGGCTCGGAGCCGGGGAACTTCTCGAAGGCGAAGCGCGGGATCTTGGTGACGACATAGTCGATCGACGGCTCGAAGGAGGCCGGCGTCGCGCCGTCGGTGATGTCGTTCTCCAGCTCGTCGAGCGTGTAGCCGACGGCGAGCTTGGCCGCGACCTTGGCGATCGGGAAGCCGGTCGCCTTGGAGGCAAGCGCGGAGGAGCGCGACACGCGCGGGTTCATCTCGATGACGACGAGGCGGCCGGTCTGCGGATCGACGGCGAACTGCACGTTCGAACCGCCGGTCTCGACCCCGATCTCGCGCAGCACCGCGATCGAGGCGTTGCGCATGATCTGGTATTCCTTGTCGGTCAGCGTCAGCGCCGGCGCGACGGTGATCGAATCGCCCGTATGGACGCCCATCGGGTCGATGTTCTCGATGGAGCAGACGATGATGCAATTGTCCGCCTTGTCGCGGACGACCTCCATCTCATACTCCTTCCAGCCGAGGACGCTTTCCTCGATCAGCACCTCGGTCGTCGGGGAGGCGTCGAGGCCGCCCTCGACGATCTCGAAGAATTCCGAACGGTTGTAGGCGATGCCGCCACCGGTACCGCCGAGCGTGAAGGACGGCCGGATGATCGCCGGCAGGCCGACTTCCTCGAGCGCTTCTGCCGCCGCGGCCAGCGCCCGCGTCATGTAGCGCTGCTTGCGGTCGGGCTCGCCGATCAGCCACTCGTGCTCCAGCGCGGCGAGCGCCGCGTCCTGCTCGGCCTCGTCGGTGATGGTCGCGATGATCTCGGCGCGGCGGGTGTCGTGGACCTTGCGGTCGGCCGACTTGGCGTCGGTGGCGTTGGCCAGCAGCGAGCGCGGGGTCTCCAGGCCGATCTTGGCCATGGCCTCGCGGAACAGCGCGCGGTCCTCGGCCTTGTCGATGGCGTCGGCATCGGCGCCGATCATCTCAACCCCGTATTTCTCCAGGACGCCCATGCGGCGCAGCGACAGGGCCGTGTTGAGCGCGGTCTGGCCGCCCATCGTCGGCAGCAGCGCGTCCGGCCGCTCCCTGGCGATGATCTTGGCGACGACTTCCGGGGTGATCGGCTCGATATAGGTCGCGTGGGCCAGATCCGGGTCGGTCATGATCGTCGCCGGATTGGAGTTGACCAGGATGATCCGGTAGCCCTCCGCCTTCAGCGCCTTGCAGGCCTGCGTGCCGGAATAGTCGAACTCGCAGGCCTGCCCGATGATGATCGGGCCTGCGCCGATGATGAGAATGGACTTGATATCGGTACGCTTTGGCATGGCGAGGCTTCGTCCGGTTATGTTGCGCGCCAAAAGCCCGGCTGCACGATGTGACGGCCGGTCGCTTCAGGTTCTGTCGAGGCTGAGGCCGGCTTATAGGCAACCGGCGTGGATGGCGAAAGGGTGGATCGTCCGGAATCTTGTGCGCGACGCGATCGGCCGGTCGGCAGGGGCGGGAAGACGGCATCCCATGCCTGTCTGGCCGGCACGGCGCTCACGCGTCCGGGCGGGGCGGTTTGGCCGAAATCAGTTCGGAGGCACTGCGCGGCAGGCCGCGGCCGTCATAGGTCTCGATGCCGAGCGCCAGCGCCAGGCACGACAGCTCCACGGTCTTCGGGATCTCGACGCTCTTTCCGTCGCGAGCTCCCTTTTCGTAATACTGGATGACCCGCTTCTTCAGGCCGAGTTTCTCGGCCGCGTCTTTCTGTTTGAGGCCGAGCGCCTTGCGCCAGGCCCTGAAGTCATCAGCGTTCATGGGCCCTCCCGTGACCGGACCGGCGCATCTGCGGCCGGCGGCTGCCGGTCGGCCCGCAGTACGGGGTCCGGGCCCATGCTATCGCGTCGGCCAGGGCGAGAAAACCGACGGGCGTGCCGACGGTGCGGCGGTGCGTCGCCGCCCGCCTGACCCGCCATCCCGTCCGCGAGTTGGGACGGCGGTCGGTCAGCCGGGTTGCGGTGTTTGTCGCCATCGCCCGTTGCCGCGCTCAGGCGGCGGCCTTGCGGCCCTTGTGCTCGTCGATCATCCGGAAGAACCGGTCGAAGAGATAATGCGAGTCCTGCGGGCCGGGCGATGCCTCGGGATGGTGCTGGACCGAGAAGACCGGCTTGCCGGTGAGGCGCAGGCCACAATTGGAGCCGTCGAACAGCGAGCGATGGGTCTCCTCAACACCCTCGGGCAGCGAATCGGCCGCCACGGCGAAACCGTGGTTCATCGACACGATCTCGACCTTGCCGGTGGTGAAGTCCTTCACCGGATGGTTGGCGCCGTGGTGGCCCTGATGCATCTTCTCGGTCTGGGCGCCGAGCGCCAGCGCCAGCATCTGGTGGCCGAGGCAGATGCCGAAGACCGGCACGTCCTTCTCGATCAGCGTCTTGATGGTCGGCACGGCGTAGTCGCCGGTCGCCGCCGGATCGCCCGGGCCGTTCGACAGGAACACGCCATCCGGATTGTGGGCGAGGATGTCCTCGGCGCTGGTCGTCGGCGGCACCAGGATCACCCGCGCGCCTTCGCCGGCCATGCGCCGCAGGATGTTGCGCTTGGTGCCGTAGTCGATGGCGACGATGGTGTAGCGCGGCTCGGCCTCGGAGGCGTAGCCGGCATTCCAGACCCAGGGCTTCTCGTCCCAGATCACCGCTTCGGAGCCCGCCGCTTCCTTGGCGAGATCGAGGCCAACAAGGCCGCTCCAGGCGGCGGCGCGCGCCTTCAGGGCGTCGAGGTCGAACTGGCCGTCCGGCTCGTGCGCGATCACGGCGTTCACGGCGCCCTTTTCGCGAATCAGCGCGGTGAGGGCGCGGGTGTCGACGCCGGACAGGGCAATGACGCCGCGGTCCTTGAGCCAGGCATTGAGGTGGCCGGAGGAGCGATAGTTCGATGGCTCGGACACGTCGGCCCGGAAGATCGCGCCGACCGCGCCGGTCGCATTGGCCGGGACCAGATCCTCCTGGTCCTCGTCATTGGCGCCGACATTGCCGATATGCGGGAAGGTGAAAGTGACGATCTGCCGCGCATAGGAGGGATCGGTGAGGATCTCCTGGTAGCCGGTGAGGGCGGTGTTGAAGCACACCTCGCCCTCGATCGCGCCGGTGGCGCCGAGCCCGAAACCGTCAATGACCGTCCCGTCTGCCAGCACCAGAACTGCGGTCGGCTTGCGGATTGTCCAGCCTTCGGTCATGGGGCGCCTCTTTCGTCTGTGGGTCCGTGCCGGGCCAGCCATCGCGGCCGCAGCGTCGCATCGGCAGGCCTTCAATCGGCGCCGGCAAGTCCCCGCGATATCTGCCGAGACGGCGGTCGTTGCAAGGGACCTTGCGGAGTCTTCCGCGATTTTCTACATGCGCGCCACGCTGCACGGCAGGAAGCCGGCGGGTGCCGGACCGGCATTCGCGCAGATCGTCACGATGACAGGATTGCAAAACGGCGGCCTTGACGGCCCGATCAGACATGGACCAGCGGCGCTCTCCTGTGCCGAGGCTGGAATCGCCGCCCGGACCCGGCTTTACCTTTTCATCCGTTAGGTATGGATTAGTATCGGACTGGTGGCATTCGTCGGTCATGCAGACTGTTCACGAAACCTGAAAGACAAAGATCCCATGCGCGAGCATCTTGCGGACGCCCTCAAATCCGCGACCAATGGCCAGGACAAGACCCGCTGCTCCACGCTGCGGCTGATCCACGCCGCCATCAAGGATCGCGACGTCGCCAATCGCACGGCCGGGCGTGATCCGGTCAGCGACGAAGAGGTGCTGCAGATCCTGTCGAAGATGATCAAGCAGCGGATCGAATCGGCCAAGGGCTTCGACGAGACCGGCCAGCCGGCGCTGGCCGACCAGGAGCGCCGCGAAATCGCGGTGATTCGCGAATTGCTGCCGCCGCAGCTCGATTCCGGCGAGATGGAACAGGCCTGCCGCGAAGTGGTGGAAGACACCGAGTCGCGCGGATTGCGCGACGTCGGGCGCTGCATGAACGCGCTCAAGGAGCGCTATCCGGGCAAGATGGACATGGGCAAGGCCTCCACCGTGGTGAAGGGCCTGCTGCGCTAGGCGCGGCGACCGAACGACGATCTCCCCAAGCTAGAACAGAAACGTCCACAGCAGCGGCAGGATGATCGCCGTCGCCAGGGCGTTGAGGCCCATGGCGAGGCCCGAGAAGGCCCCGGCGATCTCGCTCTCCTGCAGGGCCCGGGCCGTGCCGATGCCATGCGAGGCGGTGCCCATGGCAAAGCCCCGCGCCGCCGGATCGCGAATCCCCATCAAATCCAGCAGCACCGGCCCCAGCGAGGCGCCGAGAATCCCCGTTGCGATGACGAAGACCGCGGTCAGCGAGGGCAGGCCGCCGAGCTTCTCCGCGATGCCCATGGCGACCGGCGCGGTGACCGATTTGGGCGCCATCGAGACCAGACTCACCGCATCCGCCCGCAGGAGAAAGCCGAGCCCGATCGCCGAGGCGAGGGCCGTCAGCGATCCGGCAAACAGGCTCGCCGCGACCGCCAGCCCGCTCTCGCGCACCCGGTCGAACTGGCGATAGAGCGGAATCGCCAGCGACACGGTGGCCGGCCCCAGCAGGAAATGGATGAACTGCGCGCCCTCGAAATAGGTCGGGTAGCTGGTGCCGGTCAGCGTCAGCACCGCGACGATGGCCGCCACGGTCAGGAACACCGGGTTCAGCAGCGCGGTCGAACCGGCCTTGCGATAGAGCCAGGTCGCGGCCTGATAGGCGACCAGCGTCATGGTCAGGAACAGGAGCGGGCTGGCGGCCAGATAGACCCAGACGTCGACGAGTGTCTCACCCACGGCGCGCCGCCTTCCGGCCGGGGCCGAAACGGTTCATCAGGAAGGCGGTGACGGCGATGGTCGCCAGCGTCGAGACGACGAGCGTCACCCCGACCGACAGGATCTCCCCCTCCAGCCGCCCGACATGCATCATGATCCCGGCGCCGGCCGGCACGAACAGCAGCGACAGATGCGACAGCAGGCCGTCGCCGACCTTGCCCAGATCGTCCGGCACCTTGCGCTTGATGAGAAGGAGGGCGAACAGCAGCGCCATGCCGATGACCGGGCCGGGCAGGGGCAGGCCGGTGGCGACCGTGATCGCTTCGCCGGCGAGCTGGCACAGGAAGATGGCGGTCAGGGCTTGCAGCAAGGGGGCACCTCTTCGTCGCGACACGGATCAGCTATCATCGCCCCAGGCACGCTTCGCAAGGCTTTGGCGCCCCCTCGCGACGACCGGCGAGGGCGATCCGTCCACCCCCGCGTCAAGAGTCGATGACAAGCGGTCGTCAAAGGCTGTATCAGGCACCTCATGCGCTTCTCTCCCGCCTTTCTCGACGACATCCGCGACCGGATCCCGATCTCGGACGTGATCGGCCGGCGTGTGACCTGGGACCGGCGCAAGTCGCAGCCGGGTCGCGGCGACCACTGGGCCTGTTGCCCGTTCCATGGCGAGAAGACGCCGTCCTTCCACTGCGAGGATGCCAAGGGGCGCTATCACTGTTTCGGCTGCGGCGTGTCCGGCGACCATTTCCGCTTCCTGACCGAGCTGGAAGGCCTGTCCTTTCCGGAGGCGGTGGAGCGGCTGGCGGCCGAGGCCGGCGTGCCGATGCCGGCGCGCGACGCCCAGGCCGAGCAGCGCGAGGCGGCCAAGGCGACCATCGTCGACGCCATGCGCCATGCCAGCAGCTTCTTCCAGGCCATGCTGCAGGAGCCGGAGGGCGCCAAGGCCCGCGCCTATCTGCGCGACCGCGGCCTGACCCCGCACACCCAGAAGAAATTCGGCCTCGGCTATGCGCCCAATTCGCGCAACCGGCTGAAGGAATATCTGGCCTCCAAGGGCGTCGGCCGCAGCGAGATCGAGGCGGCCGGGCTGGTCGTCCATGGCGAGGGGATCGCCGTCTCCTACGACCGCTTCCGCGACCGCATCATGTTCCCCATCGTCGACCTGCACGACAAGCCGATCGCCTTCGGCGGCCGCGCCATGTCGGCCGAGGCCCAGGCGAAATATCTGAACTCGCCGGAGACCGAGATCTTCCACAAGGGGCAGGTGCTCTACAATCTCGGCCAGGCCCGGCGCGCGGCGAAGGCGGCCGGCACGCTGGTCGTCGTCGAGGGCTACATGGACGTGATCGCCCTGGCGCAGGCCGGCTTCGAAAATGTCGTGGCGCCCCTCGGCACGGCGCTGACCGAGCGCCAGCTCGACCTTCTGTGGCGCTCGACCGGCGAGCCGATCCTGTGTTTCGACGGCGACGCCGCGGGGCTGAAGGCCGCCCATCGCTCCGCCGAACTGGCATTGCCGGCCCTCAAACCGGGGCGGTCGCTGCGCTTTGCCCTGATGCCGCCGGGCAAGGACCCCGACGATCTGGTGCGCGAGGGCGGGCCGGACGCGTTCCGCGAGATCCAGGGCGCGGCCCGGCCGCTCGCCGATCTCCTGTGGATGCGCGAGACCGCCGGCGGCGATTTCGACACGCCGGAGCGTCGCGCCGATCTAGAACACCGGGTCAAGGCGCTGCTGCGCCAGGTCGGCGACGAAAGCGTGCGCCGGCACTATCTGCAGGACGTCGAGGAGCGACTGCGCTCCTTCTTCGGCGGTTCGGCCAAGACGGCCGGCTACGGCAATCGCCGCGACGGCCGCGACAACCGGGGCGGGGGCCGGGACAGGGACGATCGCGGCGGCGGGCAGCGCCGCGGCGGCGCGGCCGGCGGCCGGCGCTCGGCGATCTCGGACCGCCTCGCGCGCTCCAGCCTGATGCGTCCGCAGCAGGGGCCGCAACCCTCGCTGCGCGAAATCGCCATCGTCCTCGGCTTCGTCAATCATCCGGCGCTGATCCACGAGGAGTTCGATTATTTCGCCGATCTCGACCTGCCGACGGGCGATCTCGACCGGCTGCGCTCCTGCGTCCTCGACGCCTATGCCGAAAGCCCGCCCGCCGATCGCGACGCGCTTCTGGCCGAGCTGCAGGCCCGCGGCGCCCGCGACATCTTCGAGAGCTACGAGAACAAGGCCCGCATGGTGCGCCTCTGGCCGTTCCTGTCGGACGCCGCGCCCGAGGACGCGCGCGAGGCGGTTCGCCAGGCGTTGCACCTGCATCATCGGTCGCGGGCGCTGGCCTCGGAGCTGAAACTTGCCGAGGAGGCGCTCGGCCGCGAATCCTCCGAAGCGGCCTTCGCCCACCTGATGGAGGTCAAGCGCGAACTCGAGCGCGTCGACGGCACGGAAGCCCTGATCGAGGGCTTCGGCACCTTGTCGGGGCGGCCTGCGAAGGCCATATAACCATTCTGACGGACGGCCCGCAGCCTGGAGCACTGCCGCTGCGTGCAGGTAGACCATTGCTTTCAAGCACTTGACTCATCATATGGATGAGGTCGTGGGCAATCGTCCGGTCTCCGCGCTTGAAATTGCCGCTACATGCCCCTTCTTGGGGGCGTCGTCCTGCTTGATCAGCGCCGTGTGGCACGGCGCTTTATGGTTAAGCGAAAGTTTACGGCTCGTGCCGCATGGTGGCGGGCGAGATGACCGCAGCGTCCGCGGTCCGCGACGGCGGACAGCGCGGTACGCGCGAATTGGAGAATGACACGCATGGCGATCAAGGCCAAGGAAAGCGAGGCACCGATCGAGGAGCGGAACGAGGGTGCTCCCGATGGACCCTTGCTCGACCTGTCGGATGACGCTGTCAAGAAGATGATCAAGGCCGCCAAGAAGCGCGGCTTCGTGACCATGGACAAGCTCAACTCGATGCTGTCGGCGGAGGATGTCACCTCCGAGCAGATCGAGGACATGATGACCAATCTCAACGATATGGGCATCAATGTCGTGGAGAGCGACGAAGAGGGCGAGAACGAGGAGCAGTCCGAGTCCTCCGAATCGACCGAGGTCGCCGAGACCGGTCGCACCCAGGTCGCCACCACCACCAAGAAGGAAGCCGGCGACCGCACGGACGATCCCGTGCGCATGTATCTGCGCGAGATGGGCTCGGTCGAGCTTCTGTCCCGCGAGGGCGAGATCGCCATCGCCAAGCGCATCGAGGCCGGGCGCGAGACGATGATCGCGGGCCTCTGCGAGAGCCCGCTGTCCTTCCAGGCCATCATCATCTGGCGCGACGAGCTCAACGAAGGCAACATCATGTTGCGCGAGATCGTCGATCTCGAGGCGACATATGCCGGCCCCGAGGCCAAGACCCCGACGCCGCCCGCCGTCGAGGGCTCCAACGGCTCGGTGAGCGGCGTTCCCAACGGCCCGCCCCATTCGACCGGTGCCCGCGCGCCCGGCGAAGAGGAGGACGAGGAGGACGACGACCTCGAGAACAACCTCTCGCTGGCCGCCATGGAGGCCGAGATCCGGCCGCAGGTCATGGAGACCTTCGACCAGATCGCCGACGCCTATCGCCGGCTGCGCAAGCTGCAGGACCAGCAGGTCGAGAACCGTCTGGCCGCGCAGGGCACCCTGTCGCCGAGCCAGGAGCGGTCCTACAAGAAGCTCAAGGAAGAGCTGATCACGGCGGTCAAGAGCCTGTCGCTGAACCAGAACCGCATCGATGCGCTGGTCGCCCAACTCTACGACATCAACAAGCGGCTGGTCGGCAATGAGGGCCGTCTGCTGCGGCTCGCCGAATCCCACGGCGTCAAGCGCGACGAGTTCCTGAACGAGTACCAGGGCACCGAGCTCGATCCCAACTGGACGCGGCACATCGCCAATCTGTCCGGCAAGGGCTGGCTCAAGTTTGTCCAGGCCGAGAAGGAGCAGATCAAGCGTCTGCGCCAGGAGATCCAGAATCTGGCGACCGAGACCGGTCTCGAGATCACCGAGTTCCGCCGCATCGTCCACATGGTGCAGAAGGGCGAGCGCGAGGCCCGGCAGGCCAAGAAGGAGATGGTCGAGGCCAATCTCCGGCTCGTCATCTCGATCGCCAAGAAGTACACCAATCGCGGACTGCAGTTCCTGGATCTGATCCAGGAGGGCAACATCGGCCTGATGAAGGCGGTGGACAAGTTCGAGTACCGCCGCGGCTACAAGTTCTCGACCTACGCCACCTGGTGGATCCGGCAGGCGATCACCCGTTCGATCGCAGATCAGGCCCGCACCATCCGTATTCCGGTGCACATGATCGAGACGATTAACAAGATCGTCCGCACCTCGCGCCAGATGCTGCACGAGATCGGCCGCGAGCCGACCCCGGAAGAGCTGGCCGAGAAGCTGGCGATGCCGCTGGAGAAGGTGCGCAAGGTCCTGAAGATCGCCAAGGAGCCGATCTCGCTCGAAACGCCGGTCGGCGACGAGGAGGATTCGCATCTCGGCGACTTCATCGAGGACAAGAACGCCATCCTGCCGATCGACGCGGCGATCCAGGGCAATCTGCGCGAGACCACCACGCGCGTCCTCGCCTCGCTCACTCCGCGCGAGGAGCGGGTGCTGCGCATGCGCTTCGGCATCGGCATGAACACCGATCACACGCTCGAAGAGGTCGGCCAGCAGTTCTCGGTCACCCGCGAGCGCATTCGCCAGATCGAGGCCAAGGCGCTGCGCAAGCTCAAGCATCCGAGCCGTTCGCGCAAGCTGCGCTCCTTCCTCGACAGCTGAACGATCATCGGCGGCGCGTCGGTTCCGGACATCCGGGCCGGCGCGCCGTTTTCCTTGGCGGCGCTGACGCCCGCCTGCTGCTTCCGGCAGCCCTGCGCCCGCTCCCTGCCGCCGCCGCGCGATCCCTTCGCGTCCCGCACGATCCCCCCAATGACACGGCCGACGCCCGTGCGGACTTGCCGAACCGGCAGGGCCGCTATCTCCTCCTGTCGACGGCGCGTCTGCGCCAGGTGCCACCAGCGCGCGAAGGAGAGCCATGTCCTTTCTCAAGAAGCTGTTCGGCGGAGGTTCCGCACCGTCCGCGCCGAAGCCGGCGCGGGTTGCGGCCGAAGAGACCTATGACGGGTTCCACATTGCCGCGACGCCGATCGCCGAGGGTGGCCAGTTCCGGCTCTGCGCCACCATCACCCGGACCATCGACGGCGAGACCCGCACGCACCGGCTGGTGCGCGCCGACCTGTTTCAGAGCGAGGAGGAAGCTGCCCGCTTCGCGCTGATGAAGGGCCGGCAGGTGATCGACGAACAGGGCGAGGCGATCTTCGCCGGCTGATGCCGGGCATCGGCAGGGTGATTGCACGCTGCCGTGGAGCGATCGCCAAGTCCCGACGCGGCCCTGGGGCGGCGGTCGACACGTGCCGGTGAGTATGATGATGTCCCGCCGGTCAGGCGAACGGGGAGGCAAACCGTGACACTTCGAAACAAGACCATCTTCATGTCCGGCGGCTCGCGCGGCATCGGCCTCGCGATCGCGCTGAAGGCGGCGGCGGACGGTGCCAATGTCGTGGTGGCGGCCAAGACCGACACGCCGCATCCCAAGCTGCCGGGCACCATTCACACCGCGGTCGAGGAAATCGAGGCGGCCGGCGGCAAGGGCCTCGCCGTCGTCTGCGACATCCGCGACGAGGACCAGGTGCAGGCCGCGGTCGACCAGGCGGTCGCCCGCTTCGGCGGCATCGACATCTGCATTAACAACGCCTCGGCGATCCAGCTCACCGGCACGCTCGACACGCCGATGAAGCGCTACGACCTGATGAACGGCGTCAATGCGCGCGGCACCTTCCTCGTCTCCAAGACCTGCATCCCGCATCTGAAGGCAGCTGCGAACCCGCATATCCTCAACCTGTCGCCGCCGCTCGACATGGACCCGAAATGGTTCAGCAACAACGTCGCCTACACCATGGCGAAGTTCGGCATGTCCATGTGCACCCTCGGCATGGCCGGGGAGTTCCGCCGCGACGGCATCGCGGTCAACTCGCTCTGGCCGCTGACCGCCATCGACACCGCGGCGATCCGCAACGTTCTGGGCGGCGACCAGATGGCGCGGATGAGCCGCTCGCCCCAGATCGTCGCCGATGCCGCCCATGCGATCCTCACCCGGCCGTCGCGCGAATGCACCGGCAATTTCTTCATCGACGAGGTGCTGTTGCGCGAGACGGGCGTCACCGATTTCTCGGTTTACGGACCTGAGGGCGTCGGCGATCCGGTTGCGGATTTCTTCGTGCCCGACGCGGTGATCGAATCCCTGCCGACCAAGCTGCAGCGCCTGCTCGGCTGAACCCGAGCCGGCAGCAACCCACCCAGCCCAACCGACGGAGCCTTCCGATGAACGACAATGCGGCGCTGATCGAGCGCTATCTCGCGGCCTTCAATGCCAGCGACTGGAGCGCCATGCTCGACTGCCTGCACGAGGACGTCGCCCATGATTTGAACGAGGGAGGCCGCGAGATCGGCCACGCCGCCTTCCGCGACTTCCTTGCCATGATGGCCCGCCATTACCGCGAGACGCTGAGCGACATCGTCGTCATGACCGCCGCGAACTCCGGCCGCGCGGCCGCCGAATACACTGTCCATGGCGAATATCTGGCGACCGCCCCGGGCCTGCCCGAAGCGAACGGCCAGCGCTATGCGGTGCCCGCCGGCCAGTTCTTCGAGATCGACGACGGCAAGATCACGCGGGTGACCACCTACTACAATCTCAAGGCCTGGATTGCGGCTGTCTCGGCGCGATGACGCGAGACGACACCGGCGGCCTGTCGGTCGCAACGCTGCGAGGCGCGGCCGCCGAGGCCGTGCTGGACGAGCTGGCGGGCCTGCGGATCTCGGTCTTCAGCGCCTTTCCCTATCTCTATGAGGGCGACCGGGACTACGAGCGGCGCTACCTCGCCACCTATGCCGCCTCGCCGGGGGCGGTGATCGTCGCCGCACGGGCAGGGGACGGCCGGCTCGTCGGTGCCGCGACGGCGGCGCCGCTGGGCGATCACCAGCCGCAGCTCGCCGCGAGTTTCGCCGCCCACGGCATCGACCCGGCCGGCGTCTTCTATCTCGGCGAATCGGTCCTCGATCCGCAATGGCGGGGCAGAGGCATCGGCCACCTTTTCTTCGACGGCCGTGAGGCGG
Organism: Aurantimonas sp. DM33-3; assembly: GCF_014334315.1. NCBI lineage: Bacteria > Pseudomonadati > Pseudomonadota > Alphaproteobacteria > Hyphomicrobiales > Aurantimonadaceae > Aurantimonas > Aurantimonas sp. DM33-3. The sequence goes on from NZ_JACSGS010000004.1 coordinate 313,242, forward strand.
CCGCGGCCGAACAGGGCTTTGCCGTCACTGCCTTCTGCGCCGTCGAGCGGCCCGTCGACCATCCGGCGCGGCCCGCGGACTACCGGCCTCTGGACGACTTCTGGCACAAGCGCGGCTATCGGCCGGTGCCTGGCCTGACGGCGACCATGGCGTGGCGCGATCTCGGCGAGGCGGCCGAGACCGACAAGACCATGCAGTTCTGGATGCGCGCCGTCCCGGCGGATGCCGGCTGAACCGTCGATGAACGGCCGGTTCCGGCAGCGTTCAGTCCCGCTCTCCTAATCTCGGGGCACTCCTTGCCGAACGGGCGGGGAGGCGATCGCTCCTTCCGCCGCACGCTGTCCGGCGGCCTTGCGATCGGACTTCGGCCAATGCGGTCCGGGCGGCGTGTCTGCCCGCCGGACCCCAAAGAGGAGACGCCCCGATGTTCCAGTCTTTCGCCCGCTCGATCTGTGTCGTTGCCGCGCTCGCCACCGGCGGTGTCGCGACCGCCACCGCCCCGGCCGCCGCCGATGGCCTGCGCTTCGGCGTCACCATCGGCTCTGGCCATGCAGCCCAGCCCGTGCGCCATGTCCGCCGCGGCCACCACGGCCGTGTCGCCTGTTCGCCGCGCCGCGCCGTGCGCAAGGCACGCAACATGGGCGTCCACCGGGCCCATGTTCGCCGGGCCAACCGTCGCGCCGTCGTCGTCGCCGGTCACTCGCGCGGCCACCGCGCCGTGGTCCGCTTTGCCCGCGAGCGCGGCTGCCCGGTGATCAGCTTCCGCCGTCGCTGACCCTATCGGCCCCCGCGCCCGGAAGATGCCGGGGCGGGGGCCGCTGTCCTGTCCGCAGCGCGGACCGCGGCGTGTCAGTCGGCGATGGAAAAGACCATGCGCACGCTGGCATTGAAACTGTTCTCGCCGGTTTCGACCGGAACGCTGGGCGCCGCTTCCGCCGCCATCATCTTCATCGACCGGCCCATGGGCTGCGGCGGCATCTGGCTGCCGCTTTCGCTGATCTCGCGCACCGGGCCGAGCGTCACGCCCGCCGCCTCGGCCAGCACCTTCGCCGTGGCCATGGCGTCGCTCACCGCCTCCTGCCGCGCCGCATTGCGCGCCTCCTGCGGCTCGGCAACGTCGAAACTGATCTCGCCGCCCTGATTGACCCCGAGCGTGACCGCCCGGTCGAGGATCTCGCCGAGCTTGCCGATGTCGCGCACCCGCACGGTCAGGCTGTTGCGCACCTCGTAGGCGACGATCTCCGGCGGCTTCTGGGTGCCGTCATTCTGATTGTCGTAGCGATATTGCGGATTGATCGAGAAGCCGGAGGTCTGCAGGTCGCGGTCCGCGACGCCGAGCGCCCGCATGCCGGACGTCACTTCCCGCATCGCGGCATTGGCCGCGTCGAGGGCCGCGCGTGCGGTCTCGGCCGAGCGCAGCACGGTGAAGCTGGTCATGGCGACGTCGGGCGTCGCCCGGGCCTCGCCGGTTCCGGTGACGACGAGGGTGCGCGCGGCCGTTTCGGCGGCGGGCTGCGGCGCGCCGGTCTGCGCCAGCGCAGCGGCCGGCGAAACGACGAGAATCAGGGTGGCGATCAGGGGACTGAAGCGGCGGTTCATGGACGCTGACTCTCCGTTGATGGAAGGTGACAGGGACCGCTCTTCTATGGTCGCATTGCGGCGTCAACACGAAATCATCTGCAGGCGCCCGCAGAACCCGCACGACATCACCCGCCCGCCGCGCTCCCGCTTGAGTGGCGCCAGCCTTTGCGCTACGCCCATCCCCGGCGGGCCTGTAGCTCAATTGGTCAGAGCCGGCGGCTCATAACCGCTTGGTTGCAGGTTCGAGTCCTGCCGGGCCCACCAAAATCTACCTAAGTGGTTGCAATCGCTTGCCACTTTGCGTGAATTCGGACTCGGCAGAGCCCGAACTGCGTAACAAGGAAGATGATTCGGTGCTCTTGCCTAGTTACGTCGCCTCGCGACAGCCAGCGCTCTTGACCCCAGCTGCTGTACGCTCCTCGCTCCCTACTGCGACGGCAAGGTGCCGGGACGCAGGTAGGCGAACATGTGAGCGACATAGTCGGCCTTGCCCAGTTCGACGCCTTGGCTACGCAGGATCGAATACGCGATCATTACATGAAAAAAGAACTGCGGCAGCGCCCAGTCACGGGCATACTGCTCGGCAGTGAGATCAAACACCATGCCCTGAGGCAGCGCATGAGCGATCTGGGTGGAAGGATCTACAGGGTGGATGTCTGCCATGGCGGCATCTACCACGGCGATGGTCTCGGCGATGCGCGCACGCGCGTCCGCGATGGTACCAGGATGCTCGGCTGCGTTCCGCCCCTCGTCCAGAAGGACCCCCACGGAGACAGGGAAGGTCTCCCCTCGGAGCCGGAACAAACCCTCCTGCGCCTGCACGCAGGCGAAGCGGATCTGCGTGGACAACGGGAACATGTCTGGAGCGAGACGCGCGGCTAGCAAAAGCTCGGCCGCGCCCCCTAGCCTCTGTGTCTCCGCTTTACCGAGCCAAGCAGAAAGCGCCGTCAGCATCTGCACGTAGGTTGGTATCAGGAGGTCATGCAGGGGCATCGGGTTCTCGCTTATGATATCTCGGCTCGAGGACGCGTCGAGTGCTTGCCGCTTGTTTATCTCAGGTCAAGCGTCGGTGCCACGTACCCCAAGCTCGGCCGCCCGTTTGCGCGGCCGTACAGGCACCCAGCGGGCCAAAGACATCATCAATGCCTGACATCAACGGCAGCTACGAACGCCTCGCCATGCCGACGCGCGTGTCGTGGAAGGGTCGTGAGTGGTACGACGGCTTTCATGGCGACAGTGCGGGAAGCTGCCTGTCGGCTTTCGGCCCATTGTTGCCGCCTGCAAATGGATTGGGCGGGCGGAAGGCGATCGTTCTACGGCCGCTGCCACGCAACCCGTTTCCGGCGCATTGTGGTCGTTCAGGGTCGGACCCGGTTCGGGACTTGAGGACGATGGGTTGCTGGGGCTGTCCTAAACTGCACCATGGTCCAGGCTGAAGGTCATTCGAAAGGTAGCGCCGCCCACTGCGGGTTCTCGGCTGAATGTTCCCCTCATGCGCCGCATGGCAGTTTCACATATCGAAAGTCCCAGTCCGCTTCCGGACCGAGCATCGTCATTGCCCCGGACGAACCGTGCGAAGCCTGAACAGGGAAACTCCCGCGGCAATCCCGGACCCGTATCGGCAAATAGAAGCGTTCCGTCGTTGGATATGGAAACTTTTACACACGTGCCACTTGGTGTGTGTTTACGGACGTTATCCAAGAGATTTCGCACGATCATACCGATCAGTGTCGAATCGCCGATGACCCGAACGGGCAAGTCCAGGCCGTCCGCCTCGAGCGACCATCCCGCGGACACCAGGCGCGGGGCCGCATCCTGCAGGATCTGGGCGACTGTCTCACCGAGGCGGAGCGATTGGAGGGAGAAAGCCGTACTCCCATCTAACCGAGCGATTTGCAGCAACTGCTCGATTAGACGGGCCATTGCATCGATGTCCTGCATGGCCGCATCCCGGTCCGGGTCAGATGCTAGGCCTTCCAGCCGTAGCTTGAGGTCGGCTAGCGGCGTCCGAAGCTCATGAGCGGCATGGATCGAGAAATCGCGTTGAGCAACTGCACCGGCCCTTATGCTGTCCAAGGCGTGGTTGACGGCAGCGATCAATGGCTGCACCTCCGCAGGTGCCGATGAGCCGGCAAGCCGCTGATGCCCCAAATTGTCAAAGGTGATCCGTTCGGCCTGCGCAGCCACTCGCCGCAGTCCCAGCAGACTGAAGCGAACGATGCTCACTGCAGTGATCACCATGACGACAAGCATTGCCAGCGCCGCCCAACCCAGCTCTTCGAGAGATTGGGCAAAGAAAGTGTTGGTTAGGGCGGTGACATCCGAGCGCGATCGCGCCAGCCGGAGCCAAACCCCAAACTCCGGGACGTAAAGTTCGGCGATCAGGACTGGTCCGGTACCGTCAAGCGTCGGTCCACTTGAAAGAACCGGTTCTGCGTCTGCTGATTGAGGGCGTCCGGCTGGAGCGTTGGCATCGGAGCGATCTAGTACCGCCCCGGTTTCATCGGTGACGGTGTAGCCGTAGACTGGCCGTGTACCTGACAGAAGCCCGGTATAGGGTGGATCAACCTCTGATGATGGCTCCGCCGGGCGGTCGAGTACGACCGTGCCGCCAGGATTGCGCCGAAGCAACCCCGCCCATTCCTCGACTTGAGTGGATAGCCCGCGTTCTTCTATTGCGAATTGGCCGCGCGTGAATTCCAGGGACAGGATCGTACCGGCACCAATAAGGGTCAGAACGGATATCACCGTCACGACCACCGCGAGCCTCACGTCGAGGCGATAGGCCCGTCTCATGATCGGGTCTCGCACAGGATGTAGCCGAGGCCGCGCAGCGCCTTGAGTTCGACAGTCGCCCCGGCCTCCGAAAGCTTCCTGCGAAGTCGATGAACCAGCGTCTCGACCGCGTTGTCCGACCAGTCCTGGTGAAGCGCATAAAGATGCTCGCCCAGCATCCGCTTCGGCGTCACGCGGTCGCCGGCACGGATCAGCTTGTCGAGGGCAGCATGTTCCTGGGCCGTCAGCCTCATACCCGCCTGCGCTTGATCTGACTCAGCTGTGATTTTCCTGTCCTGGGCGTTCGTGATTCCCTGTCTGGCGAAGGGAGGGAAAGAGCGATGGCCGTAAGAATCAACGAGGACCTGTCGGCTG